>NZ_JACBXG010000010.1:0-265169 GCF_020295325.1 Pseudomonas sp. Y24-6
TTTCCGTTTCGACTGCGCCGGAAGTGGGGCGAATTATAGACCGTTACAATTCGCCGTCAAGCGCTTATTTCAGCTTTACTCGGATTTGAGCGTAATGCGCGCAAATGCCTTCTTGCCAGCCTGGCAAACGTGGGTTGCGCCCAGTACGTATATAAAGGTGCGATCAACCACTTCACCATCTATACGCACACCACCGGAATTGAGCAGGTCACGCGCCACTGCCGAATTCTTCACCAGGCCTGCCTTATTAAGGACGGCTGCGATCGGCATGTCTTCAGCTGCGGTCAATTCGATTTCAGGCAGGTCATCCGGCAACTCGCCCTCTTTCATCCGGTTGCCTGCAGCACGATGGGCATTGGCCGCCGCTTCTTCGCCGTGGAAACGCGCAACGATCTCCTCGGCCAGCTTGATCTTGATGTCACGCGGATTAGCGCCCGCTTCGACGTCGGCACGCAAGGCATTGATCTCATCCATCGAGCGGAAGCTGAGCAATTCGAAGTAGCGCCACATCAGCGCATCAGGAATCGAAACCAGCTTGCTGTACATCACGCCCGGTGCTTCCTGGATACCCACGTAGTTGCCCAACGACTTGGACATCTTCTTCACGCCATCCAGACCTTCCAGCAGCGGCATGGTCAGGATGCACTGAGGCTCCTGCCCGTAACCCCGCTGCAACTCACGCCCCATCAGCAGGTTAAACTTCTGATCAGTACCGCCCAACTCCACATCCGCGCGCAAGGCAACGGAGTCATAGCCCTGAACCAGCGGGTACAGGAACTCATGGATAGCGATTGGCTGGTTGGTGGTATAGCGCTTGTCGAAGTCATCGCGCTCGAGCATGCGAGCCACAGTGTATTGCGACGTCAGGCGAATGAAATCCGCCGGCCCCATCTGATCCATCCAGGTAGAGTTGAACGCCACTTCGGTCTTGGCCGGATCGAGGATCTTGAACACCTGGGTCTTGTAGGTCTCGGCGTTGTCGAGAACCTGCTCGCGCGTCAGCGGCGGACGCGTGGCGCTCTTGCCGCTCGGATCGCCGATCATCCCGGTGAAGTCACCTATAAGGAAGATCACCTGATGCCCCAGCTCCTGGAACTGGCGCAGCTTGTTGATAAGCACCGTGTGACCCAGGTGCAAATCCGGCGCAGTCGGATCGAAGCCGGCCTTAATACGTAGCGGCTGGCCACGCTTGAGCTTTTCGATCAGCTCGGACTCGACCAACAGTTCTTCCGCACCACGTTTGATCAGCGCTAGCTGCTCTTCAACCGACTTCATAACAGACCCGCAAGGCTCGAATTCAAAGGGAACCAACCATACAAGATCACGGGTCAAATACAAAGTTTGGCCGGCGCAATGACGCCAATCCGCCGGCAGAGTGACCGCGGACTTGCTTCAAGGATGATTTGGTTATATTTTATACAGTTATTTCATCTTCATCATGTCATTCATCTTTTCCAATTCATCTTTTTCAAAGTCAAAAATTACCTATGACCAAAGAATCGTCTAAAGCGCCACCGCTTTACCCGAAGACCCATCTGCTCGCTGCAAGCGGTATCGCCGCCCTGCTGAGCCTGGCACTTCTGGTATTCCCTTCCAGTGATGTAGAAGCCAAAAAGACAACCCTGAGCCTTGAACTGGAAAGCCCTGCTGAACAACTGACACAAGATCAAGACGCCGCAGAAGCCGTTCAAGCCACAAATGAAACCGCCGCTTCGCCTTTCGCACAGATCGACAACAGCGCTGAACAGCCCCAGGAAACCGCTCAAGCCGAGCCCGCGCCCGCGCCAGTGGTTGAAGAAAAGAAAGCGCCAACCCATCGGGAAGTGATAGTTGCCAAGGGGGACACGCTGTCCACCCTGTTCGAGAAAGTCGGCCTGCCCGCCACTTCCGTGCACGATGTTCTGGCCAGCGACAAGCAAGCCAAGCAGTTCAGCCAGCTCAAGCGCGGCCAGAAACTCGAATTCGAACTGACCCCGGACGGCCAGCTGACCACTCTGCACAGCAAGGTCAGCGATCTCGAAACCATCACCCTGACCAAGAACGACAAGGGTTATGCCTTCAACCGTGTTACCGCCAAGCCGAGCGTGCGCTCTGCCTACGTCCACGGCGTGATCAACAGCTCGCTGTCGCAGTCTGCCGCTCGCGCCGGCCTGTCCCACAGCCTGACCATGGACATGGCCAGCGTATTTGGCTACGACGTCGACTTCGCCCAGGATATTCGCCAGGGCGACGAGTTCGATGTGATCTACGAACAGAAAGTCGTCAACGGCAAGGCCGTGGGCAATGGCCCTATCCTCTCTGCGCGCTTCACCAACCGTGGCAAGACCTATACCGCTGTTCGCTACACCAACAAGCAAGGCAACAGCAGCTATTACACGGCTGACGGCAACAGCATGCGCAAGGCGTTCATCCGTACTCCGGTAGATTTTGCGCGCATCAGCTCCAAGTTTTCCATGGGCCGCAAGCACCCGATCCTGAACAAGATCCGTGCGCACAAGGGTGTCGACTACGCCGCCCCTCGCGGCACGCCGATCAAGGCCGCCGGTGACGGCAAGGTATTGCTGGCCGGTCGTCGCGGCGGCTACGGCAACACGGTGATCATCCAGCACGGCAACACTTACCGTACGCTGTACGGCCACATGCAAGGCTTCGCCAAGGGCGTGAAGACCGGCGGCTCCGTCAAACAGGGCCAAGTCATCGGCTACATCGGCACCACCGGCCTCTCCACTGGCCCGCATTTGCACTACGAATTCCAGGTCAATGGCGTGCACGTCGATCCCCTGGGCCAGAAAGTCGCGATGGCCGACCCGATTTCCAAGGCCGAACGCGCACGCTTCCTGGCCCAGAGCCAGCCGCTGATGGCCCGCATGGACCAGGAAAAATCCACCATGCTGGCTTCGAAGCGCTAAGCCATGACGCTCTACATAGGCGTGATGTCTGGAACCAGCCTGGATGGCCTGGACATCGCGCTGGTGGAGCTGGACCCGGCGATCAATCTGATCGCCACCCACTACATCCCCATGCCCGACCCCTTGCGCTGTGAGCTGCTGGCGTTGTGCGCCAGTGGCCCCGACGAAATAGCCCGCTCGGCAATTGCCCAGCAAAACTGGGTCAAGCTTGCGGCGCAGGGCATTGCCACCCTCCTCGCTGAACAGAACCTGCAGCCTGCAGATATCCGCGCGATCGGCAGTCACGGCCAGACCATTCGGCACGAACCGGCGCGGGGTTTCACGGTACAAATCGGCAACCCTGCCCTGCTCACCGAGCTGACCAACATTACCGTAGTCAGTGATTTTCGTAGCCGTGACGTAGCGGCTGGAGGTCAAGGTGCGCCGCTGGTTCCCGCTTTCCACGAAGCGCTATTTGAAGAACAGCCTGGCAACCGCGCAGTCTTGAATGTCGGCGGCTTTAGTAATCTGAGCCTGATCGAACCCGGCAAAGCGGTATCGGGTTTCGATTGTGGCCCGGGAAATGTGCTGCTGGATGCCTGGATTCACCAGCAACGCGGCGATAATTACGATCGTGATGGCCAGTGGGCGGCCAGCGGCAAGGTTGAACCAGCGTTATTGCGGGCCTTGCTGAGCGATCCATTCTTCGTGACCCAAGGCCCGAAAAGTACCGGGCGCGAGGTGTTCAACCTGCCATGGCTGACACAGCATCTGTCCCGGCTGACGGCATTCGCTGCACAAGACGTGCAGGCAACGCTGCTGGAGCTCACGGCACTGACCATCGTCGAGTCGCTGCAACAGGCGCAATCGGCGACTCGGGAACTGCTGGTCTGCGGAGGTGGCGCGCATAACCTCGCATTGATGGCACGCCTGGCCAGCCTGCTGCCGGACGCAACAGTCAGTAGCACCGGCGCCTATGGCGTAGATCCTGACTGGGTCGAGGCCATGGCTTTCGCCTGGCTGGCTCACTGCTGCCTTGAAGGCATCGCAGCCAATCGCCCTAGCGTCACCGGCGCTCGCGGCTTGCGCGTGCTTGGCGCCATCTATCCCGCCTGACCATCCACCGAATCCCGCACAGCAAAACGCCGCACAACCCAATGGGAGTGTGCGGCGCTTGATTTGGAATCGACGTGCGATCAGATCGAGAACGAAGAACCGCAACCACAGGTGGTCGAGGCGTTCGGATTCTTGATCACGAAGCGCGACCCTTCCAGCCCTTCCTGATAGTCGACCTCGGCACCCGCCAGGTACTGAAAACTCATAGGATCCACAACCAGGCTGACACCTTCGCGCTCGACGATGGTGTCGTCATCGGCCACTTCTTCATCGAAGGTGAAGCCGTACTGAAAACCTGAACAACCGCCGCCCGTAACAAATACGCGCAGCTTCAAGCGATCATTCCCCTCTTCATCGACCAGGCTCTTCACCTTGTGCGCAGCACCGTGGGTAAATTGCAAAGCCGTGGGGGTGAAGGATTCGACGCTCATGCTAACTATCTCCCGGCGTTACGCCGCCATAATGCGTGATGACGGGCATTATCCGCTTCTCCTAGAAAATTGGTCAACTATTGTTACGGTATATCAATCACACCTATTGTCAGACCAGAATGCAAAAAGGCCCGCTTTACGGGCCTTTTTGCCGATCAAGGGAAGGCGTTACGGCAGCATGCCCGCGTGGGACAGGCCCAGGCGCTCATCGAGGCCGAACAGGATATTGAGGTTCTGCACCGCCTGACCGGAGGCCCCCTTCACCAGATTGTCGATGACCGACAACACCACGACCAGATCACCATCCTGCGGACGATGCACCGCGATACGGCAGACATTCGCGCCGCGCACACTGCGGGTTTCCGGGTGGCTGCCAGCGGGCATTACATCGACGAACGGTTCGTTGGCATAGCGCTTTTCGAACAGCGCCTGCAGGTCGACGGAGCGATCGACAACCGTTGCATACAGCGTCGAGTGAATACCGCGAATCATTGGCGTCAGGTGCGGAACGAAGGTCAGACCGACTTCCTTGCCCGAGGCACGACGCAGGCCCTGGCGAATTTCCGGCAAATGACGGTGCCCTTTGACGGCGTAAGCCTTCATGCTTTCCGAGGTCTCGGAGTACAGCGAACCGACTGCAGCCCCACGACCGGCTCCGCTGACACCGGACTTACAGTCGGCGATCAGGCGAGAGGTGTCGGCCAGACCGGCTTCGAGCAGCGGCAGGAAACCCAATTGGGTAGCGGTCGGATAGCAACCCGGCACCGCGATCAGGCGCGCCTGGCTGATTTGCTCGCGGTTAACTTCCGGCAGACCGTATACCGCTTCCTCAAGCAACTGCGGGGCACCGTGAGGCTGGCCGTACCACTTGGCCCACTCATCTGCGTCCTGCAAGCGGAAGTCTGCCGACAGGTCGATGACCTTGGTGCCCGCCGCCAGCAACTCGCCAGCAAGGGCGTGCGCGACACCGTGGGGCGTGGCAAAAAACACCACGTCGCAGGCGCCCAGGGTCTTGATGTCCGGAACGCTGAAGGCCAGGCCGTCGTAATGACCGCGCAGGTTGGGATACATATCAGCCACGGCCAGACCGGCCTCGGATCGGGAAGTGATCACTGCCACTTCAGCTTGCGGATGCTGTGCCAACAGACGCAGCAGTTCGACACCGGTGTAACCCGTGCCGCCGACGATACCGACCTTGACCATAAACCTGCCCTCAACGAACCCACTGGAAAGCCGACGATAATAGGGCCCGTATCGTTCTGCGACAACCGGCAAGGTGACGTGCGGGCGCTCAAGCCTCTACTATTCGGGCTACCGTGAACCTGGGAATAACTAAAAATGCTTTATCTGTGGCTCAAAGCGCTTCATATCGTCAGCATGGTCTGCTGGTTTGCCGGCCTTTTCTACTTGCCGCGCCTGTTCGTGTATCACGCGCAAAGCGAGGACACCGTCAGCAAGGAACGCTTCAGCCTGATGGAACGCAAGCTGTACCGCGGCATCATGGGCCCGGCGATGATCGCCACGCTGGTCTTCGGTGTCGCTCTGATCTACCTCAACCCCAGCATCTTCACCCAGGGCGCCTGGATTCACGCCAAGCTCACGCTGGTCGTGTTGCTGATTGGCTACCACCACATGTGCGGCGCCCAGGTGAAACGTTTTGCCCGTGGCGAAAACACCCGCAGCCATGTCTTCTTTCGCTGGTTCAATGAAGTGCCGGTTCTGTTATTGCTGGCTATCGTAATTCTGGTAGTGGTTCGGCCGTTCTAAACTCAACAGACACAACTCACCGGGGTACTTCCAATGTCGCTGCCCGCTTTGCTCGAACAACGTCTGCGCCTGCCTGTTGTGGCGGCGCCGATGTTCCTGATCTCCAATCCGCAACTGGTGCTGGCCTGCTGCAGAAATGGCGTGGTTGGCAGTTTTCCAGCTCTGAACCAGCGCGAAAGCAGCGGCTTCAAGGCGTGGCTGGAAGAGATCGAAGCGGGCCTGGCGGTTCTGGACAACCCGGCGCCTTACGCAGTAAATCTCATCGTCCACAACAGCAACCCCAGGCTGCAGGCGGATCTGCACATTTGCGTCGAGCATAAAGTGCCGATCGTGATTACCAGCCTGGGCGCGGTCAAGGAGTTGGTAGACGCGGTTCACAGCTATGGCGGCCTGGTGTTTCACGACGTGACGACCCGTCGTCATGCCGAGAAAGCTGCCGAGGCAGGAGTGGACGGCCTGATCGCGGTAGCGGCCGGCGCCGGGGGCCATGCCGGAACATGGAGCCCGTTCTCGCTGATTGCGGAGATCCGCCAGTTCTTCGACAAGACGCTGCTACTGGCTGGCTGCCTGAACCACGGCCACGAGGTCCTCGCCGCGCAACTGCTGGGGGCTGATCTCGCCTATTTCGGTACACGGTTTATCGGTACGACCGAAAGTCATGCGCCTGAAGCCTATAAACAAATGCTGCTGAACTCCCGGGCGGCGGATATCGTCCATACTCCAGCCGTGTCGGGCGTGCCGGCCAGTTTCATGCGCCAGAGCCTGGAAGCGGCCGGATTCGATACCGCGGCTTTGCAGGGCAAGGGCGAAGTGAACTTCGGTGCCAAACTGAAGCCGATCAGCGACGAAGCCAAGGCGTGGAAGACGGTGTGGTCCGCGGGCCAGGGCGTTGGTGAAATCGACGACCTGCCAAGCGTGGATGAACTGGTGGCACGCCTTGATGCCGAATACCGCAAGGCACTGGAACTGGCCTCGACGCTGCCCAAACGCTGGCCACGATGAGCCCCCACCCGCCTCCTCAATGACCACTCGCGACAAGGATGCCTCGCAATGAGCGAAAACCGTTTCAAGATCATGTTCGACGGCGCTCTGCTGCCAGGCGTTGACATCACCACCGCCAAGCTCAACCTTGCCCAGCTGTTCAAGAGTGATGTAGCTGCCATCGAACGGCTGTTCAGCGGCCGACCGGTTGCGCTCAAACGCGACCTGTCGCACTCCGATGCCCAGACCTATCTGCAGGCACTGGCAAAAACCGGCATTGATGCACGGATCGAAAGCGAACCTTCGATCGAGCTGAACCTGTCTGACGTCCAGGAACGCGCCCCTGCGCCAGCCTTCGTCCAAGATCCGCAATCACCTTACGCGCCCCCGCACGCAGCAGTCGGTGAAACGGTGACGGGGTTCGCCCCACTCAAACCGTTCAGCTTCCAAGGTCGTATCGGTCGCTTGCGCTTTCTCGCCTGGACGATGGTACTGACGTTGGTGACACTTGGCCTGGGCACCCTATTGGCGCTCACAGGCCTGGCCGTCTTCAGTGCAGACTCGAGCGGCGGCCTGATTCTCGCCGGTCTGCTGGCTTTCGTCCTGATCGCCGCGCTCGGGTTCGTGAGCATTCAGTTCAGTGTCCAGCGCCTGCATGACATTGGTTGGTCGGGCTGGCTGTGGCTACTGAACCTGGTGCCTTTTGTTGGCAGCTTCTTTCCTTTCGTCATGATGATCATGCCGGGCAACACTGTCGCCAACCGCTATGGTGCTCCGCCTCCGCCCAACAGCAACGCTGTCAAAGTCCTGTCTTGCTTGTGGGTGGTCTTTATTGCCCTGGTTTTCATCGGCGGCCTGGCCGGTGGCCTCTCGGCCATTCAGGATGAGTACCAGAACGCGACCCAAAGCGCTTATGAAAGTGACTCCGTCAGCCCCTCCGAAATCGAAGATCAAACCGAAGTGGAAACAGAGCCGGTGCCGAATTCAGCTGACGATGCAGCCGAAGAAGCCCAGCCACCTGTAGACTCTGCGAAAGAATGAACAGCACTCCCCGCCGGTGACACCCGCGTCGCGGGTGCGGAGCTGTTGCGATGGAGAATTGCATGACCCGTTACGCTCTGATCACTGGTGCCTCCAGCGGTATCGGCCTGGCGATGGCCGAAGCGCTGGCCCGGCGCGGCCGTAGCCTGCTCCTGGTGGCCCGACAGCGTGATCAGCTGGAAAGCATTGCCATTGAACTGACTCAACGTTTTGGCGTGGAGGTGCTTTTTCGCGCCTGCGACCTGGGCGAGCCATTGCGGCTGTCCGGTTTCCTGCTGGAGCTTGAAGAAGGCGACCGGCAGATCGACCTGCTGGTGAACTGCGCCGGCATTGGCACCTGCGGCCCGTTCCTCGCACAGGACTGGATGACCGAGCAGGACCTGATCGAAGTGAACATCCTGGCGATGACTCGCCTGTGTCATGCCATCGGCAATAGCATGGCGCTGCACGGTGGCGGGCAAATCCTCAATGTGGCATCGGTCGCAGCCTTCCACCCAGGCCCCTGGATGAGCACCTATTACGCCAGCAAAGCCTACGTACTGAATTTCTCCGAAGGGTTGCGCGTAGAACTGAAGAAGTGTGCGATCCAGGTTTCGGTGCTTTGCCCTGGCCCTACCCGTACCGGATTTTTCCGCACGGCCCAACTGAACACCGACAAGCTGAACAACACCCGGCTGACAATGAGCCCCGAAGAAGTCGCGCTCTATACCGTTCGCGCCCTGGAAAAAAATCGCGCGATCATCATCCCGGGGCGACGCAACCGCTGGCGGGCCTTCCTGCCGCGCCTGGGTTCACGCTGGCTCAACCGGACAATCGCGGGCATGGTCAACAAGGCCTATTGCCCGCGCTGATACCCTGCAAGGTAAAACCCTGGGCCCGGACTAGCTCCGTGGGTACACTCAGGCCAGACCAAACAACGGAGAAAACAGCTGTGGATACTCTGTTCACCAAGATCATCAACCGGGAGATCCCGGCCAGGATCATTTACGAAGACGACCAGGTTCTGGCCTTCCACGACATCGCGCCACAGGCACCGGTGCATTTCCTGGTGATCCCGAAGAAGCCGGTGCGCACCCTCAACGACCTCACCGAGGAAGACAAAACGCTGGCCGGGCACATCCTCTTCACCGCCCAGCGCCTGGCACTGGAACTGGGTTGCGAGAAGGGTTTTCGCGTCGTGATGAACTGCAATGAAGATGGCGGGCAGACCGTTTATCACATCCATATGCACGTACTGGGTCAACGGCAGATGACCTGGCCGCCGGGCTGATCGGTGGGAGCAAGGCTTGCCCGCGACGGCATCCTCGAGACTGCCATCGCGGGCAAGCCTTGGATCCACAGAATCACCGGTATCAAAGGTATAGGTTCTGCCCCTCCCTCAAATGACCCAACGCAAACCTTCCCCGGCCGATTCGGTTAAACTGGCCGCCGAGATTCTTCCCGGAGGTCAGCATGACTACCCAACGTCACTACTCGCCCATTGACCGTCTACTGCTACAAGCCGATGCTGCCATGCGTACCCTGCTGCCCTTCAGTGGCCAGCCGTACCGCCCATCGCCCGCTATCGTGCAACCGGATGTGCAGATGAGCGACGAAGACACCCGGCATGTCGCCGGCCTGATGCGCATCAACCATACCGGCGAAGTCTGCGCCCAGGCGCTGTACCAAGGCCAGGCCCTGACCGCCAAGCTGCCGCACGTGCGCGCTGCCATGGAACATGCTGCAGAAGAAGAGATCGATCACCTGGTCTGGTGCGAACAACGCATCCACCAGTTGGGGAGCCACACCAGCATCCTCAACCCGCTGTTCTACGGGATGTCGTTCGGTATTGGCGCAGTGGCCGGTTTGATCAGCGACAAGGTGAGCCTGGGCTTCGTTGCCGCCACCGAACACCAGGTGTGCAAACACCTGAACGAACACCTTGAGCAGTTGCCGGCCGAGGACGAAAAGTCCCGGGCGATATTGCAGCAGATGCGCACTGATGAAGAACACCACGCGGAAAGCGCGCTGGATGCGGGCGGGTTTCGTTTTCCGGCGCCGGTGAAGTTCGGGATGAGCTTGTTGGCCAAGGTGATGACCAAGAGCACCTACCGGATCTGATCTGCTCCCACAAGAGCGCTGCATCAGCCAGAGGTGTGCGGAAACCATAAAAAAGGCGACTACCGTGAGGAAGTCGCCTTTTTTTGTACCCGTAAATCTTAGGTCGGCATGTTGCGCGCGTAGAAGATTTCCAGCATTTCGTGCTTCACACGGTCGGTCACCTGGGCGCGTTGCTCAGAGGACAGGCTGTTGGTGGCATCGCCGAACAGATAGTTATCCAGTTCGAAGTTCTTCAACAGCATTTTGGTATGGAACAGGTTTTCCTGGTACACGTTCACGTCGGTCATCTGGTAACTGGCGCGGGTGTCTTCGGAGAGGTAGTTCTGGATCGAGTTGATCTCGTGGTCGATGAAGTGCTTCTTGCCCTCAACGTCACGGGTGAAGCCGCGCACACGATAATCCACGGTCACGATGTCCGAATCGAACTGGTGAATCAGGAAATTGAGCGCTTTAAGCGGTGAAATGACGCCACAGGTCGACACGTCAATGTCTACACGGAACGTTGCAATACCGTCATCCGGATGGATTTCCGGGTAGGTGTGCACCGTGATGTGGCTCTTGTCGAGGTGGGCCAGGATAATTTCAGGCAACGGCCCCGGAGACTCTTCGATCTGGCTGTCGGTCGGGGTGACCGGCTCTTCCGAGATCAGAATCGTGACGCTGGCACCCTGGGGTTCATAGTCCTGACTGGCAATGTTCAGGATGTTGGCACCAATGATATCGACAACTTCAGTGAGGATCTGCGTCAGGCGCTTGGCGTTGTACTCTTTATTGATGTACTCGACGTAAGCCTGTTGGTCTTGCGGGGTTTCCGCGTAGCAGATGTCATAGATGTTGAAGCTCAAGGTCTTTGTCAGGTTATTGAACCCGTGGAGCTTGAGTTTGCTTTTCACCGTTAAAAACTCTCTATGTATTGCGGCCCGGGCCGCGTGATCAAGCATGCCCGTCAGATGCGAACAACGCAGCTGCGTAGGACGGTTAACACCTCTTCGCGATGGCGATTTTGGTTGTCTGTTCGGGTGAGTGGCCTGTCGGCAGACGGTCCACGACCCTGAAAAAAGTGGCGCATTATGCAGACGTCAGCTTGGGATCGCCAGAGTCTGCACTGCATTTATGATAGTTGAATGTCGATTCAACCGAGTTCGATGATTTCGTAGTCGTGGGTGATGGCCACGCCCGCCGCCCCGAGCATGATCGAAGCCGAGCAATATTTCTCTGCTGACAGCTCGATGGCACGCTTGACCTGAGCCTCTTTGAGCCCGCGGCCCTTGACCACGAAATGCATGTGGATCTTGGTGAATACCTTTGGATCCTCAATGGCGCGCTCGGCCTCGAGGAAGGCTTCGCAGCTTTCGACCGCCTGGCGCGACTTCTTGAGAATGCTGACTACGTCGAAATTGCTGCAACCGCCGACGCCCAGAAGGAGCATTTCCATCGGCCGGACGCCCAGATTACGGCCGCCGGCATCGGGAGGACCGTCCATGACCACGACATGACCGCTGCCGGATTCGCCGAGGAACATGGCTTCGCCAGCCCATTGGATGCGTGCCTTCATCGCCCAGACTCCACTACATAAAAAAGGGTCGCCAGCTTAGCACAGGGCCCGTGGTTGACAGCGTTCACCTGTGCAGGACATAACCACAGGCCCCAGGCAAAATCTCGAAAACTGCAGAAAGTGTCTGTTATGCTGGCGCCAAATCGCTGGCGCCTTGCCAGACCTGAAGCGAACAACAAGATCGTCCGATCGCGGCCAGAACTGTCGTCAGCTCCTGCACATAAATCCAACTTACCGCGCAGTCTTTTCGGGATACAACCATGGTTGCTATTGCCCCCACCCCCAAGATCAAGAACCTCGACAAGCTGCTCATGCACTGCCAGCGCCGTCGGTATCAGGCCAAGAGCAACATCATTTGTGCCGGCGACCGCTCCGATACCCTGTTCTTCATCATCAAGGGCTCGGTCACGATCCTGATCGAAGACGACGATGGCCGCGAGATGATCATCGCGTACCTGAACTCCGGGGACTTTTTCGGTGAGCTGGGCCTGTTCGAACAGGCCGGCCAGGAGCAGCAACGCAGCGCCTGGGTGCGGGCGAAGATTGAATGCGAAGTCGCGGAAATCAGCTATGCGAAATTTCGCGAATTATCCCTGCAGGACCCAGACATTCTTTACGTGCTCAGCGGACAGATCGCCCAGCGCCTACGCAATACCACCCGCAAAGTCGGTGACCTGGCCTTCTTCGACGTGACGGGCCGCGTCGCGCGCTGCCTGCTGGAACTGTGCAAGCAACCGGACGCCATGACTCATCCCGACGGGATGCAGATCAAGGTAACCCGTCAGGAAATCGGGCGGATTGTCGGGTGCTCCCGGGAGATGGTCGGTCGCGTGCTCAAGGATCTGGAAGAGCGCAACCTGGTAAACGTCAAAGGCAAGACCATGGTGATCTTCGGCACGCGTTAACCGCCGAACATCTGCTTGAGCATTTGCCGGTAGAGTTGGTCCAGTCGCATCAATGCTTGCGGTGCGGCGAATTTCTCATGCAATGCAATGTGGCTTTCGGCGCGTACTCGCTGCTCCAGGCCACAGGCTTGATTAAAACGATTGACCGCAGCCACCATGGATTCGCGCTGGTTATCGAGCAGCAACGCCCCATGCACCAGGCCGACCGGCCGCGTACCACCCTTGCTTTGCCGCCAGCGTTGAGCGGTGCCAACCATTTTCCGACCGTCCAGGTTGACGTTGAAGCGACCATCACAGAATGCGCCTTCCACTTCACCGATGGACGACGCCCCGCCCAACTCATCCAGCAACTGACAGATAGGATCGCAGAGGCGGCGATAGGCTGTTTCGATACGGTTCTGGTCACCCTCGCTGCGCGGTGGAGCATAAACCAACGCAATGTTGATCGTGGCAGCGGACTGCGGCACGGGCTCGCCTCCGGTTTCACGCAACAAGACTGGCCAACCGGCGGCAGCGGAAACTTCGCAGGCGGATTCGAACTGAGGCAGCCGATTGAGACGACGCGGCATGACCAGCGCCTGATCATTGGGCTGCCAGAACAGCAGGCCGAATTCCGATTCACCGGTGCAGATCTGCGCCAGCAGGTCCTGTTCGGCGAGCAAGCCGGCTTCTACAGAATGAGAGATTGGCTGGGGCATGGATGACTCAGCAAGACATGACGTCTGTGGGGTTCTTGATGGCCTCTTCGCGGGCAACCCCGCTCCCACAGGGATTGGGTTGCCTACGAAAATGCACTTAGTCGAGGGTAGAACCGCTGACTGCAGTACCACGCTCGGGGAAAAACAGACGCTGCAGTTCAGTACCCGGGCTTTCCGCGCGCATGAACGCTTCACCCACGAGGAACGCGTAGACGTCGCTGATTTCCATCAGTTCCACATCGGCACGGTTGAGAATGCCGCTTTCGGTAATCACCAAACGATCCCGCGGAATTCGCGGCAACAGATCCAGGGTAATCTCCAGGCTCACGTCGAAGGTATGCAGGTTGCGGTTGTTGATGCCCACCAGCGGAGTGTCGAGGGTTTTCAAGGCCCGCTCCAGCTCGTCTCCATCGTGAACTTCCACCAGTACGTCCAGGCCGACACCTTTGGCGACAGCCGCCAGCTCGGCCATTTTCACGTCGTCCAGGGCGGAAACGATCAACAGCACACAGTCGGCGCCCAATGCCCGGGCTTCGACGATCTGGTAAGGGTCGATCATGAAGTCCTTGCGGATTACCGGCAGTTTGCACGCCGCTCGCGCCTGCTGCAGGTAAGCATCGGCACCCTGGAAGTAATCGATATCAGTGAGTACCGACAGGCAGGTAGCGCCGCCCTTTTCGTAGCTTCTGGCGATATCGGCAGGTACGAAGTTCTCGCGGATCACACCTTTGCTGGGTGAGGCCTTCTTGATTTCAGCGATGACGGCAGGCTGCTTCGACTTGGCCTGGGCGATCAATGCGTTGGCAAAACCACGGGGGGCATCGGCCGCCTTGGCCAGGCTTTCCAGCTCGGCCAGACTCACACGAGCACTGCGCTCGGCGACTTCCTGGACTTTACGCGCCAGAATGTTTTCCAGAACCGTCGGTACACTCATCCTTCATTCTCCACTCTGAATACCGCGGTAAATGCACCCAGCTCCTCAAGCTTTTCCCGAGCAAGACCTGTGTGCAGCGCATCGTGCGCCAGGGCAACGCCCTCTTTCAAACTGGTGGCATGGTCGGCGGCGTACAACGCCGCACCGGCGTTGAGCACAATCATCTCGGCCGCTTTCTGACCGTTCTCGGTCTTGCGCTTGCCCAGGGCATCGCGAATCAGCTCCAGCGATGCCGCCGGACTCTCGACAGCCAGGCCGTGCAGGCTCTGGCTCTTCATGCCCAGGTCTTCAGGCTCTACCCAATACTCTGTGATCTGGTCGTTCTTCAATTCCGCAACGAAAGTCGGCGCGGCAAGACTGAATTCATCAAGGCCATCCTTGGAATGCACCACCAGCACGTGCTTGCTGCCAAGCCGCTGCAAGACTTCGGCCAAGGGACGGCACAACGCCTGGCTGAACACACCCACTACCTGATGTTTGACACCGGCCGGATTCGTAAGCGGGCCGAGCATGTTGAACATCGTGCGCAAGCCCAGCTCGCGGCGCGGGCCGGCGGCGTGCTTCATGGCACTGTGGTGGGTCTGGGCAAACATGAAGCCAATGCCGACGTTGTCGATGCAGCGCGCCACCTGGACCGGCGTCAGGTTCAGGTAGATACCGGCTGCTTCCAGCAGGTCCGCGCTGCCGCTTTTACCCGACACTGCGCGGTTACCGTGCTTGGCCACGGTGCAGCCGGCGGCCGCGACTACAAACGAAGACGCAGTCGACACGTTAAAGATGTTGGCACCGTCACCGCCGGTACCCACCACGTCGACCACACCGTCAAGAGTCTTGAGTTCGACCTTGTCTGCCAGCTCGCGCATGGCTGACACCGCGCCGACGATCTCGTCGATGCTCTCACTTTTCATGCGCATGGCCATCATGAATGCGCCGATCTGCGCATCCGTGCATTGTCCGGTCATGATTTCGCGCATCACATCGCGCATCTCGTCCGTGCTCAGGTCGAGTTGGCCGACGATACGGCTCAGGGCTGTCTTGATATCCATGGAAAGTCCTTAGCGCGTGCCGCCGGTTTGTTTGAGGAAGTTGGCGAACAGTTCGTGGCCCTGCTCGGTGAGGATCGACTCAGGGTGAAACTGCACCCCCTCGATGTTCAGCGTCTTGTGGCGCAAGCCCATGATTTCGTCGACCGAGCCATCTTCCAGCTGAGTCCAGGCCGTCAGCTCCAGACAGTCGGGCAGGGTCTCGCGCTTGACGATCAGCGAGTGATAACGAGTGACCGTCAGCGGTCGGTTCAGGCCGGCGAATACGCCCTTGTCCTCGTGGAATACCGGGCTAGTCTTACCGTGCATGACCTGGCGCGCGCGAACCACGTCACCACCAAAGGCCTGGCCGATGGATTGATGCCCGAGGCACACGCCCAGGATCGGCAGCTTGCCGGCGAAATGCTTGATGGCTTCGATGGAAATGCCGGCTTCGGTGGGTGTGCAAGGACCGGGGGACACCACGATGCGCTCAGGGTTGAGGGCTTCGATTTCGGCAATGGTGAGCTCATCGTTGCGCACGACTTTGACCTGGGAGCCGAGCTCACCAAGGTACTGCACAACGTTGTAGGTAAAGGAGTCGTAGTTATCGATCATCAGCAACATGGCGCTGGGAACCTCTTGAATTCACTGATTTTTGAACATGACCTTCAGATGATTACCCGCAGGGCGCTGCGCTTTGTCGGGTGCTGGAGTGGCGCCAGCGAAGCGGCAGGTAAAACGGGCAACGAAGGTCAATCGGTACAGGTCCGGCGAGGCCGGCAAAGAATTCAGGCGCGCCAACGCCAGCGGGCGTGTGCCTTGATGACTTGATCCAGGAGTTTGCTGATGATCAACACGGGGAAGGTCTCATTCATACGTCTTGGCACAGTAACTTAGCTGGGCGGAGCGTGCAATATCGCGGTGACGCCCGCAGGCGAATCATTAGAAGGGATCGCGACGGATGGCGAAAGGCCGGTTTTTTTTGGTACTGTCGTTTCGTTCACTACAACAATAAATAAACGGACTTGCTCATGATCAAACAGACGCTGTTTGTACCGCTCGCCGGATGCTTGCTCGCAATGGCCTGCACCCAAGCGATCGCCGCTCCCAACCCATACTCCAATTTTGTCGTGTTCGGCGACAGCCTCAACGATGCCGGGACCTTTACCGATTCGGGCGGGCCGGCAGGTGCGACCCAGCGCTTCACCAACCGGACGGGGCCGGTTTATCAGGATGGCAGCGGCGAGTCGCGCTCGCTCAACTCTACCCAATTGCTGGGTGGCCGACTCGGGTTCTCTGCCGACGAAACCGCAGCGTCGACGTCGGCCGTGCGGGCCAACCAGGGTTTGGCGGATGGTAACAACTGGGCGGTCGGCGGCTACCGCACCGACCAGATCCTTGACTCGATCACCACCCAGTCCGCTACAGGGGAGCGCACCCGGGTCGGTTATCTGCCGTCGAACAATTTCCAGGCTGACCCAAACGCGCTGTACTACCTCTCAGGAGGTGGTAACGACTTCCTTCAGGGGCGCATCCTCAACCCCGCCCAGGCGAACGCCGCCGCAGACCGCCTGGCCGACAGTGTGCAAGTGCTGCAGACCGCCGGCGCGAAATACGTGATGGTCTGGTTGCTGCCGGACATCGGCCTGACGCCGGCCATCAATGGCACCGGCCTGCAAACGGCCGCCACCCAGCTCAGCAATCAGTTCAACCTGCAGCTGGTGCAGCGCCTGCAGGGCATCAACGCCGAAATCATCCCGCTGAACATCCCCCTGCTGCTGCAGGAGAGCTTTGCGGATCCGGGACGTTTCGGCCTGGCGACTGACCAGAACCTGACGGCAACCTGCTTCAGTGGCAATGGCTGTACGGAAAACGCTACCTATGGCATCAACAGTGCAACGCCAGACCCGACCAAGCTGATCTACAACGATGGGGTCCATCCGACCGAAGCCGGGCAAAAGCTGATCTCCGATTACGCCTATTCCCTGCTCGCCGCGCCATGGGAGCTGACGCTGCTGCCGGAAATGGCCCACGCCACCTTGCGCGCGCATCAGGACGAACTGCGCAGCCAATGGCAATCGGACTGGGAAGACTGGCAAGCGGTCGGGCAATGGCGAGCGATTGTTGCCGGCGGCGGCCAGCATCTTGACCTCGACAGCCAGAGCAGCAGCGCCAGCGCCGACGGCAGCGGTTACAACCTGAATGTGGGCGGCAGCTACCGGCTCAATGACGCCTGGCGCGTAGGTGTGGCCGCAGGTTTCTACCGGCAGAACCTGGAAGCCGGCAATAACGACTCGGACTACAAGCTCAATAGCTACCTGGCTACGGCATTTGCCCAGTTCCAGCAGAACCGCTGGTGGGCGGATGCTGCACTGACAGGCGCAAAGCTGGACTACGACAACCTCAAGCGCAAGTTCGACCTGGGCGCCAGCGAAGGTGCCGAGAAAGGCGATACTGACGGGCATTTGTGGGCATTCAGCACGCGCATTGGCTACGACATTGCCCAACCAGGCAGCGAGTGGCACCTGTCACCGTTTGTCAGTGCCGATTACGCCAAGGTGGAAGTCGACGGTTACTCGGAGAATAGCAATCGCGCAACCGCGTTGAGTTTTGATGACCAGACCCGTAACTCGAAACGCCTGGGCGTTGGCCTGCAGGGCAAGTACCAGATCACCTCGCAAACCCGGGTGTTTGGTGAGTATGCCTACGAGCGCGAGTACGAGGACGATGTGCAGAAGATCAACATCGCCCTCAACAGCTTGCCGGCCAATGATTTCACCCTGCAAGGCTATACCCCGCAGAGTCATTTAAACCGGGTGAATCTGGGGGTAAGTCACAACCTCACCAGAGACCTCGCACTGCGCGCGAGCTACATCATTCGCAAGGATGACGACTTTACCCAACAAGGCGTAAACCTGGGTGTGGCGCTGGATTTCTGATCCGCCGGTCGACAGGCAAAAAAAAGCGGCGCCCTTTCAGGCGCCGCTTTTTTTTTGGGCCCCCCCCTTTGTGTCAACTCATGCGTCCGGGGTTTGCTCGGCCAGCGCCACCGCGCGGAACATGGCGCGTCGCTTGTTCAACGTTTCTTCCCATTCCAGTGCCGGCACCGAGTCGGCAACGATCCCGCCACCGGCCTGCACGTGCAGCTCGCCATCCTTGATCACCGCCGTGCGGATCGCGATGGCGGTGTCCATATTACCGTTCCAGGCAAAATAACCCACCGCTCCACCGTAGACTCCGCGTTTGACCGGCTCCAGTTCGTCGATGATCTCCATCGCACGAATCTTCGGTGCGCCCGATAAAGTGCCAGCCGGCAGAATTGCCCGCAGCGCGTCCATCGCGGTCAGCCCGGCTTTCAATTGCCCGGTGACGTTGGAAACGATATGCATCACGTTCGAATAACGCTCGATGACCATCTTCTCGGTGAGTTTCACCGAGCCGATTTCCGATACGCGACCGGTGTCATTACGTCCCAGGTCGATGAGCATCAAGTGCTCGGCGATTTCCTTGTCGTCGGACAGCAGGTCCTGCTCCAGCGCCAGGTCCGCTTCTTCGTTGGCGCCCCGTGGACGGGTGCCGGCGATCGGGCGCACGGTGATCAGGTTGTCTTCGACCCGCACCAACACTTCCGGTGAACTGCCAACGACGTGGAAATCACCGAAGTTGAAGAAGTACATGTAGGGCGTCGGGTTGAAGCAGCGCAGCGCCCGGTACAGATCAATCGGTGCCGCCTTGAAGTCGATCGACATGCGCTGGGAAGGTACGACCTGCATGCAATCACCAGCGAGGATGTATTCCTTGATGGTGTCGACGGCTTTTTCGTAATCGTCCTGGGTGAAGCTGGAGCGGAACACCGGGTCCGCCGCTTGCTGCTTGCTGAAGTCCAGGCCACGGCGCGGAGTGATTGGCTGGCGCAGTTGCTCCAGCAACTCCTGCAGGCGTGCCTGTCCCTGCTCGAATGCACCTTCCTGCGCTGGATCAGCCAGGACAATGGCGTGCATCTTGCCGGCCAGGTTGTCGAAAACCACCACCGCATCCGAGACCATCAGCAGGATATCCGGCACGCCCAGCGGGTCCGGGTTCGGGCACTTGCCCAGGCGTTTCTCGACATAACGCACGCAGTCATAACCGAAATAACCCACCAGGCCGCCATTGAAGCGTGGCAAACCAGCAATGGTAGGCACGTTGTAGCGCGCCTTGAATTCTTCGACGAAGGCCAGCGGGTCTTGCGTCTCGTGGGTTTCGATTTCGACTCCGTCGTGGGTCACGCTGACGTGGTGATCATGCACCCGCAACACAGTGCGGCACGGCAGGCCGATGATCGAATAACGGCCCCACTTTTCCCCGCCCTGCACCGATTCGAGCAAGTAGGAGTTCGGCTGGTCGGCCAGTTTCAGATAGATCGACAGCGGCGTATCGAAGTCGGCCAGGGTTTCGCAGGCCAGGGGAATGCGGTTATAGCCGGCAGCGGCCAAACGCAGGAATTCTTCGCGGATCATGGGGTAGCCTCGTGGCTTGAGGTGCTAACAGTCAGGTATGCACACGCGCCGGAAAGCCGGCCAGAATCGAGTCAGGCGCGCCAACGCCAGCGGGCCAGGGCCTTGATGACTTTCATCCAGAGTTTGCGGGTGACCACCACGATGGCGTTTCCATTTGGGGATTGAACAGCGTCGGGCAACGTTATCCCAGAGGCCGTATCCAGGCAACCGGGAATTAGCTTGCGCAGGTCGTCAATCACCAGTGCCGGCGATTCTTCGGCAATAGGCCGGCCGTGGTTATAGCCGTAGCTCAGCGCGACGCACTTGACCCCTGCCGCTTTCGCCGCCAGCACGTCGCTGCGCGAATCACCGACGAACAACGACTGCGAAGCCGGAATGTTGGCCATTTTCATCACAAAGAACAGCGCGGCCGGGTCGGGTTTTTTTTGCGGCAGGGTATCGCCGCCGATGATCCATTTGAAATAGCGACCGATCTTCATCTGGTCCAGCAGCGGCGCGACGAAACGCTCCGGCTTGTTGGTGATCAGCGCCATTTCCACGCCCTGCTTGTGCAACCATTTGAGCGTGTCGCGAACTCCAGGGTAGACCACCGTGAGCTCATGACTCTCGCTGTAGGCTTGCATGAAGATATCCAGCGCGCCTTCGGCTTCACCGTCATCTACCGTTGAGTGATCGATGTCACCGGCCAGCGCACGTCGTACCAGCACCGGCGCGCCGTTGCCGACCCACCTGCGCACCGACTCGAGGCCCGCAGGCTGGCGGCCGAGCTTGAGCAGCATGTTGTCCACGGCGACAGCCAGGTCGGGGACCGAATCGATCAGCGTGCCATCCAGATCGAACATCACCAGGCGCGGCAACGCCCCTGGGAACAGCTGCTCAAAGCCACTCATGGACGGGTCAACGCCAGTTCGGAGCGCATCTTCTCGATCACTTCCTGGTAGTTCGGCGCGTTGAAGATGGCCGAGCCGGCGACGAAGGTGTCAGCTCCCGCCGCCGCAATTTCACGAATGTTGTTCACGTTCACGCCGCCGTCGATTTCCAGGCGGATGTCGCGACCGCTGGCATCGATCAGTGCCCGCGCTTCGCGCAGCTTGTCGAGGGTGCCAGGAATGAACTTCTGCCCGCCGAAGCCGGGGTTGACGCTCATCAGCAAAATCATGTCGACCTTGTCCATCACGTACTTGAGTACGTCGAGCGGAGTCGCCGGGTTGAACACCAGGCCAGACTTGCAGCCGCCTTCGCGGATCAGTTGCAGGGAGCGGTCGACATGCTGCGTCGCTTCCGGGTGGAAGGTGATGTAGGTCGCGCCGGCTTCGATGAAGTCGCCGACTATGCGGTCTACCGGGCTGACCATCAGGTGCGCGTCGATAGGCGCGGTCACGCCGTATTTACGCAGCGCCGCGCAGACCATCGGACCAATGGTCAGGTTCGGCACGTAATGGTTGTCCATGACGTCGAAGTGGACGAAGTCGGCGCCAGCGGCCAGGACGTTGTCCACTTCCTCGCCCAGGCGGGCGAAGTCGGCGGAGAGAATCGACGGAGCAATTACGAAGGGCTGCATGACGCACCTTTTCTGAGCAGAATCACGATGGCGCGCATTGTATACCTCATGCTTTGACGCGTGCGACGTGACTGCGATGATCAGTAAGCCGCCCGGTAGATCTTCTCGATATCGACGGCGCCCAATTGACGAGGATTGTTGCGCATCAGGCGTTCGATCCCCGCGGCTTCCACGGCCATGGCCGGGATCGCATCCTCGGGAACGCCGAAACTGCGCAGGCCCTGGGGAATTTCAACCGCAGCGCACAATGCCGCCATTGCCTCGACGGCTTTGTGCGCGGCCTCATTGGCACTCAGATGAGCGGTCCGGACCCCCATGGCCTCGGCAATATCCTGCATTCGCTCTACGCAGGCCATCTTGTTCCACGTCATGACATGGGGAAGCAACAACGCATTGCTGACGCCATGGGCGATATTGAAGCGCCCGCCCAACGGATACGCCAGTGCATGCACTGCACCGACCCCGGCATTCCCGAACGCCATGCCGGCCATCAGGCTGGCAGTGGCCATGTCTTCGCGGGCCTGCAGATTGGACGGGTTGGCGTAGGCCTTGGGCAGCGCCCCGGAAATCAGCTTGATCGCGCCGATGGCCAGGGCATCGGTAATGGGCGAAGCATTAACCGAAAGGTAGGACTCGATGGCATGCACCAGCGCATCGACGCCGCTCGCTGCCGTGACGCCGCGCGGACAGGTCAGGGTCATCTGCGGGCTGACCAGCGCCACGTCCGGCAACAGATAGTCGCTGACAATTCCTTTTTTGAGCTGTGCGACCTTGTCGGACAGGATCGCCACATTGGTCACTTCCGAGCCGGTACCGGCAGTCGTGGGGATGGCGATCAACGGCGGGCCTTTGCGGGGCACCTGGTCGACACCGAACAAATCCTCAAGCGCACCGTGATAACCGGCATAGGCTGCGACACTCTTGGCGATGTCGATCGCACTGCCACCACCCAGGCCGATGAGCCCGTCGTGCCCGCCTTCGCGATAGACCTGCATGCAATCTTCAACGATGGCGATTTCCGGATCCGGCAACACCCGGTCAAAGATCTCATAAGTGCGACCGCCCAATTGCGCCAGCGCGAGCTCGACTGTGCCGGATTTAACCAGCGCAGCGTCGGTGACGATCAGGGGGTGGTCGATGTCCAGCCGGGTGAGCTCAGCGGCCAGCTGCTCGATGGCACCTGCACCGGTGATCAGTTTGTGGGCAATTTTGAAAGAGGAAAGACTCATGTGCGCAGCCTCTTATAGGTAGGAGCTGGGCAACAATAGTAGCTGGGGATTGGAGGTTGTCTTGTATTCAGGGTGTGAATGACCTGGGACACTCAATCCCGCACAAACCCTCTGTAGGAGCTGCCGAAGGCTGCGATCTTTTGACCTTGATTCCTAAGATCAAAAGATCGCAGCCTTCGGCAGCTCCTACAGGACGGATCGTGTCAGACCTGTGCGGTCCGCAGTTTTTCGCTGCGCCCGCGCAGCCATTCCAGGGTCAGCAGCAGGATCACCGAGAAGGCGATCAACAGCGTCGCAGCTGCGGCAATCGTCGGGCTGAGGTTTTCGCGAATCCCGCTGAACATCTGCCGTGGCAAGGTCGCTTGTTCAGGACCGGCCAGGAACAGCGTCACGACCACTTCATCGAACGAAGTCGCAAAAGCAAACAGCGCCCCGGAAATCACCCCCGGGGCAATCAACGGCAAGGTCACACGACGGAACGCAGTCAGCGGCGAAGCCCCCAGACTTGCTGCGGCGCGCACCAGGTTCTGGTTGAACCCCTGCAACGTCGCCGACACGGTGATAATCACAAAGGGCACACCCAACACCGCGTGCACCACGATCAGCGAAAAGAAACTGTTGCCCAGCCCCAGTGGTGCGAAGAACAGATAACTCGCCACGCCAATGATCACCACCGGCACGACCATCGGTGAAATCACCAGGGCCATCACCAGCGCCTTGCCCGGGAAATCGCCCCGGGTCAGGCCGATCGCTGCCAGTGTGCCGAAGATCATTGCCAGCACCGTGGCCGCCGGGGCCACGATGATGCTGTTCTTCAGCGCCCTCATCCACTCCGCCGAAGCGAAGAAGTCGTGGTACCACTGCAGCGAGAAGCCTTGCAGCGGATACACCAGGAAACTCCCCGAGTTGAATGACAGCGGGATGATCACCAGCACCGGCAGAATAAGGAACAGCAGGATCAGACCGCAGAGAATCCGCAAGCTGTAGAACCACACCCGTTCGATGGGCGACATGTAAGGACTCAGCATTTCGTTCTCCCCTTAGCTCAGGCGCAGGCGACTGGCGCCCACCAGCCAGCTGTAAATCAGATAAAGCACGACGGTCGCCAACAGCAGCAGCCCACCCAGTGCGGTCGCCATGCCCCAGTTGATACTGGTATTGGTGTAGAAGGCGACGAAGTAGCTGACCATCTGGTCGTTCGGGCTACCCAACAACGCGGGCGTGATGTAGTAACCGATGGCGAGGATGAACACCAACAGGCAACCGGCACCTACACCGGCATAGGTCTGCGGGAAGTACACCCGCCAGAAACTGGCGAACGGATGGCAGCCCAGGGAAATCGCCGCACGCATATAGGTAGGCGAGATGCCTTTCATCACGCTGTAGATCGGCAGGATCATGAACGGCAGCAGGATGTGCACCATCGAGATGTAGACCCCGGTACGGTTGAACACCAGTTCCAGCGGCTTGTCGATGATGCCCATGGCCATCAGCCCGCTATTGATCAGGCCGCCCGATTGCAGCAACACGATCCATGCTGCGACTCGCACCAGAATCGAGGTCCAGAAAGGCAACAGCACCAGAATCATCAACAGGTTGCTTTGCCGTGAAGGCAGGTTGGCCAGCAGGTAAGCCAGTGGATACGCCAGCACCAGGCAGATCGCCGTGATGACCAGACCCATCCAGAAAGTACGGGCGAAGATGTCGAGGTAGATCGCCTGGTCGGGAGTGGCCGGGGCGACTTCGCCGAGGTCGTCGATGCGGTGATCGACGGCCGCCAGCAGGTAATAAGGCGTGATGTTGCTGGTATTGCGGCGCACGGCTTGCCAATAGGCTGGGTCGCCCCAACGCTCGTCGAGGCTTTCCAGCGCTTCTTTATAAGAGGCTGGTTCCGTGGCGAACGGCAAGGCACGCGCAGTCTTGGTCAACAGGCTGCGGTAGCCGGCCAATTCCATGTTCAGGCGCTTGGACAGGTCACCCAGGGTCTGATTCTTGCGCGCTTCGGCAAGGTCTTCGCTGGCGGCTTTATAGACCGGTTCAGCGGGCAGGCCTCGACCATCCCAACTGGCGATGGCAGCCACGGTGCGCGGCATACCGCCGACCACCTCCGGGTTGCCAACACTTTTATAGAGCAGCGCCACAATCGGCACCAGGAACACCAGCAGCAGGAACAGCACCAGCGGCGCGATCAAGGCTTGCGCTTTCCAGCGGTTGATCCGCTCGGCGTGCTTGAGCCGCTGCTTCAAGGTGGGGTCAGTGCCCGCGTTCAGGGGAATGGCGGTGGCCATGGCGTACTCCGGAAATCTTTGGATGGGCGGCATCACCGAAGTAATGCCGCATTACATCAACATTCATGAAACACGCCGCCCCCTGTAGGAGCTGGCGCAGCCTGCGATCTTTTGGCGGCCTTGAGATCGCTGGAGATCAAGATCAAAAGATCGCAGCCTTCGGCAGCTCCTACTTGGCCGCCCAGGAATTGAAACGCTGCTCCAGTTGCTCACCGTTGTCAGCCCAGAAGCTGACGTCGATCTGCACCTGGTTGGCGATGTTTTCCGGGGTGGTCGGCATGTCCTTCAGGACATCCTTGGCCAGCAACGGTACGGCCTGGGTGTTGGCCGGGCCGTAGGCGATGTTTTCCGAGTAGGTCTTCTGCTGCTGTGGCTGCACCGAGAACGCGATGAATTTCTTCGCCGCTTCAGCACGCGCCTTGTCCAGACCTTTAGGAATGGCCCAGGCATCGAAGTCGTAGATGCCACCGTTCCACACGACCTTCAGGTTGCTTTCCTTCTGCACGGCAGCGATGCGGCCGTTGTACGCCGAGCTCATGACCACATCACCCGAGGCGAGGTACTGCGGCGGTTGTGCGCCCGCTTCCCACCACTGAATGCTTGGCTTGAGCTCGTCGAGCTTCTTGAACGCGCGGTCCTGACCGTCTTTACCCGCCAGCACTTTGTAGACGTCCTTGGGCGCTACGCCGTCGGCCATCAAGGCGAATTCCAGGGTGTACTTGGCGCCTTTACGCAGGCCACGCTTGCCCGGGAACTGCTTGGTGTCCCAGAAATCCACCCAACTGGTCGGCGCGGTTTTGAGCTTGTCGGCGTTGTAGGCCAGCACGGTCGACCACACAAAGAAGCCTACGCCGCATGGCTGGATGGCGCCCTTGACGTAGTCTTCGGTCTTGCCGAACAGTGCCGGGTCGAGTTGCTCGAACATGTCTTCGTCGCAGCCGCGGGACAGTTCTGGCGATTCAACTTCCACCAGGTCCCAGGACACGCTCTTGGTGTCGACCATGGCCTTGACCTTGGCCATCTCGCCATTGTATTCGCCCGCCACGATCTTGCCGTTGCCCGCCGCTTCCCAAGGTGCGTAGAAGGCTTTGACCTGCGCCGCCTTGTTCGCCCCGCCAAAGGACACGACAGTCAGGTCGGGACCTGCCGCCATTGCGTGTGCCGCACCGATCATGCCCATGACCAGGGCGGTGAATTTCAGGGATTTCAACATTTATATTGTTCTCCACGTGCAGGGTTGGTGTTGCAGGGGGCGATTAATTCGCCTCTAGAAGTGGGTCGAGCGCGCGAACGTGTTCGACTTGCCAGCCAAGCGGTACTACGTCGCCAACGGCCAGCGCGGGATCGAGCTCGGCAATCGGCTGTTTAACAAAGAAATCGGTCTTGCCGCAGACCTCCAGGCGTACCCGGACGTGGTCGCCCAGGTAGATGAATTCCGCCACCCGTCCTGAGAAGCGGTTGACGCAGGATTCGCTCGAACCGTTGAGGCTTATGCGCTCCGGGCGAATTGACAGCGTGACTGGCTCGCCGGTCTTGCCGACGTTCACTGCCAGGGCTTCAACCTTCTCGCCACGGCCCAACTCGACCACGCAGCGGTCACCGGTGTGGCTGTGCAGGCGGCCATTGAGGCGATTGTTCTCACCGATAAAGTTGGCGACGAAGGTGTTCTTCGGCTCTTCGTAGAGGCTGCGCGGCGGGGCGATCTGCTGGATTTCGCCTTGGTGGAACACGGCCACGCGGTCCGACATGGTCAACGCTTCTCCCTGGTCGTGGGTCACGTAGACCACGGTCACGCCCAAGCGCTGGTGCAGATGCTTGATCTCCATCTGCATGTGTTCGCGCAGTTGTTTGTCCAGTGCGCCCAGCGGTTCGTCCATCAGCACCAGTTGCGGCTCGAACACCAGCGCCCGGGCCAGGGCCACGCGCTGCTGCTGGCCACCAGACAGTTGCGCCGGATAGCGTTGGGCGAAGGCGTCGAGCTGAACCATGCTCAGCACTTTTTTCACCTTGTCGCTGACATCACTTTTGTTCAGGCCGCGCACGCTCAGCGGGAACGCAAGGTTCTCGGCGACCGTCATGTGCGGAAACAACGCGTAGTTCTGGAACACCATGCCGATGTCACGCTTGTGCGGCGGCACGTTGTTGATGGAGCGCCCGGCCAGCAGGATTTCGCCAGCGGTCGGGGTCTCAAAACCGGCGAGCATCATCAGGCTGGTGGTCTTGCCGGAGCCGGATGGCCCGAGCAACGTGAGGAATTCGCCTTTGCGAATATCCAGGTTGAGGTCTTTGACGATCAGGTTCTCGCCGTCGTAGCTCTTTTGCACTCCACGAAAGCTGACCAGAATGTCGCTGGCCCCTGCGCTTGAATCGACCTGGCTCATACCCACACCTTTGTTGTTGATGACTGCTGTGGACTAAGCCTAGTGGACGCTGGGGACCACGCAAATCGGGGGGCAGGAGAGAATCGCCTCAGCCGGCTGGAAGGTTGGGGGTAGGGATTGCCCTACAAGGATGGCGCGTTTGGGCAAATACACCGGCACCTTGCCAGCTACAGGCTTGAAGCACAGGTAAAAGCGGCTTGAAGGAATGTCGCAGATAGATATGTCGCCACATATCCCCGTACGGGTCTCAGCGCAACTAGAGCAGTTTGTGTTCCATCGCGTACTTCACCAGCTCCGCCAGGGAGGTGATGTTGAGCTTCTGCATCAGCCGCGCCTTGTGGGTGCTGATGGTTTTGCTGCTCAGCGCCAGTTGCTGGGCAATGTCGTTGACGTTGGCGCCCTGGGCCAGGCGCTCGAACACCGAGAATTCACGCTCCGACAGCAGCGAATGCAGCGGCCGCGAATCGGTCAGCCCCACCTCGAAGACCATTCGGTCAGCCAGGTCGGGGTCAATGTAGCGCCCGCCCGCTGCGACCTTGCGGATGGCCGTCAGCAGCAGCGCCGGGTCACTGTCCTTGGTCGCGTAGCCTGCCGCGCCTACTTTTAAAGCGCGGGCAGCCATTTGCGCCTCGTCATGCATCGATAGCACCAGGATGGCCGGGGGGTTGTTCAGCGCCCGAATCCGCGGAATGGCTTCCAGCCCATTGACCCCGGGCATGGAGATATCAAGCAGCACCACTTCGCAGGGAACATGACGCAGGGTCTCGAGCAACTGCTCGCCATTGCTCGCCTCCCCTACCACCAGCAAGTCTTTGGCCAGGCCGATCAACTGCTTGATGCCTTCGCGGACAATGGTGTGGTCTTCAGCTACCAGTACACGGATCACAGTGTTCTCCATTCTTCTTGTTTCAGATCCAGGATCATTCGCGGGCAAGCCCGCTCCCACAGGGAGACCGGTCGGGACACAGACCCCCATTACACTGCGACTACCGTGGTAGCGGACTTGCTCGCGAAGGCCTCATCGCTGACAACCCAAACCTTCAGGCCCCATCCAGCGGCACTCGCACCATCAGCGTCGTACCCTCACCCGGCTCGCTCTCAAGCGACAACTCGCCGCCCATGATCAACACTCGTTCGCGCATGCCCACCACGCCAAAGGAAGTAGGCCGACCGGTTGAGGCGACAAATCCTGCGCCATCATCGCTGACTGTCATGAGCAACGCGTTGCCCTCGCGCACCAGCGTCAGTTCGACAGTATGCGCCTGAGCATGACGCATGACATTGGTCAACGCTTCCTGAAGGATCCGGAACAGGCCAATGGCCATGGCGTCGCTGAGCACTGGCAGGTTGTCCGGCACCTGCACCAGGCAGGGAATATGGGTGCGCGCCTCGAAGCGCCGGGCCTGCCATTCAATCGCCGAGGCGATCCCGGCGTCGAGAATTGGCGGGCGCAACGCTGTCGCCACGTCCCGCACCAGCTGGAACAGCTGTGCAATCAGGCGCTTCATACTGTTCAAGCGATCCTGCAGGCCAGGATCAAGCTGCGCGTAGGACAGTTCGCACATCGAGGTCTCCAGCTTCAGCACGGTGAGCATTTGCCCCAGCTCATCGTGGACCTCCCGGGCGATCCGCGCCTTCTCCTCTTCCCGCACGCTTTCCAGGTGCGCGGACAACTCCCGTAGCTGCTCGCGCGAGCTGGCCAGCTCCAGTTCGATGCGCTTGCTCTCACTGATGTCCCAGACGATGCCATCCCAGACGTAGGCGCCGTCTTCCAGTTGACGGGTAATCGCCTTGATCTCGGCCCAGCGCTGTTCGCCCTGGCGGGTAAGTATTCGTCCTTGCCATGACCAGTCGCTGTCGGTGTCCAGCGCCAGGTCCTGGGTCCGGTGGTAGCTGGCCTTGTCATCCGGATGCACCAGGCTGCGCAGACCCTTGTCGCGATGGGCGAGAGTCGCCGGGGAGTAACCGACCAGGGTTTCGCTGCCTTCACTGATGTAGGCAAAGTCGATCTGCCCTGTCACCGGTGCCCGCTCCAGACGAAAGACCAATCCCGGGACGTTGGCGGCAATCCCCTGCAGCCGCGCTTCACTTTCCTGCAGTGCGGCCAGGGCACGGCGACGTTCAGTGACGTCGTTGAGGTAAACCACCAGGTACTCGCCTTCGCGAAATCGCAGGAAGCTCAACGACACGTCCGTTGGCAAGATACTGCCGTCCGCCCGCACGCAGTTGGTTTCGAAACTTTGCGGCCCCTCCTCGCTGGCACGGGCTCGCTTCCACAGGTTCAGCCAGCGATCCATGTGCAGGCCGGGTTCGAAATCGATCAATGGCCGGTCAATGATTCCGCCGGCGGCATAACCCAGCATGGTCTCGGCTGCGCGGTTGGCATAGCGCACATGGCTGTCCCAATTCACCCACAGGATGCCGACCGTACTTTGATCGATGGAAAACTGCGTGAGCCGCAGCGCTTCTTCGCTGGCTGCACGCAAGGCAATGTCTTCACGTGCCGCGACCAGCCGCTGCTCCAGGCTGTGCTGTTGGCGCCGTTGCCAGAAGACGATGGCCATGCTGCTGAACATCAGCACCGCAAACAACAGACACAGGTTTTGCCAGAAGCCTGGCGACTCGGCCAGCCGAGGGTATTTGGGCTGCAGCCACTGGTTGTGCAACTGCTCGAGGTCCTTGGCCGGAATCGCCCGCAACGCCGCCTCGACGATGCCTGCCAGCTCAGGCCAGTCACGGCGAGTCGCAACCCGCAGCAACTGCGGCAAGCCAATGTCACCCACCACCACCAATCCGGCAAACTCCGGTTCGGCGGACAATCGACCGAGCTGCGCCTCATCGACTACTGCGTAGCTGGCCTGCTGGCTGAGCAGCAGTTGCAAGGCCTGGCGCTCGATCGGCACGCCCTGCAAATTCAGATGCGGGTAATTGCCGCGCAGGTAGTCAGCGGTCGCACCAGGCATGCGCACCGCCACCCGGGTCTGGCTATCGAGTTTTTCCAGCTCTACCACGCCAGCGCTCTTCTGATCACTGACCACCAGCTGGGGCACCCGCATATAAGGGTCGGAAAACTGCCATAGCCGCAGACCTCCCGGCGTTTGCGTCAGTCCAGGGGCAATGTCGATTTCGTCTTCTCGGGCCGCTGCCTCCAGTTGCGCCAGGTCGGGGAAATTGCGCCAGCTCAATTCGACCTTGAGGGATTTGGCCACCCACTTCATCAGCTCGACATTGACCCCGGACAGCCGCTGCAAGCGCCGATCGTATTGGGCATAAGGCGTTTGCAGCACCACCCCGACGCGCAATTCGCCATGACTGGCCAACCACTGGCGCTGCGCCGGCGACAGTTGCGCAAGATGCTCGGGGGGCGCGGAGGCCGCCCAACCCGCCAGGGAAAAGCACAGACAGGCAATCATTAACAGGCAGCGCACAACCATCATTAAAGCCCCACACACTGACAAATACTGACTAACCCATTAGGCTGCCGGAATCACTTCTGGCCTGGAATATCCGATGCCCATTGTCTACCGCCTGGCACTGCCAGCATTGTGCCTGTCGCTGATCCTGCCTTGCGCGTTTTCCGTCAAGGCGGCCGACCCGGCCCCTGCTGCTGATTCCCCTGCTGCATCTGCGCCAACACAACGCCAACCGCTGCTTGAGCGTAGTCAGGAAGACGCGGCCGCACTCGAACGCACCTTGCCCGCGCAGGAACAGCAACAGCTGCAAGCGGGCAGCGAGACCTTCCTGGCGCTGTGGAAGCCGGCGAATACTGCAGAGCCCAAAGGTGCGGTGATTATCGTCCCGGGCGTCGGCGAGACAGCTGACTCACCGCAAGCGATCGGCCCATTGCGTCGTAAATTACCGGATGCCGGCTGGAGCAGCCTGAGTATCACCTTGCCGGACCTGCAAAGCGACGCCATTGCCCCTCGCGTCCTCGAAGTGCCCCCGGCGATCAAGGCCCCTGACACAGGGACCAAGGATTCGACCACTTCCACGCCCATCGAACAGGCCGCCGGCGGCGAGGCCGATGTGGCAGACAAGGCTGTGGTCGAAAGCGTCGACGAACAGCGAAGGGTCGATGCCGAACGGATTTTCGCGCGAATAGACGCGGCAGTGGCCTACGCCGAAGGGCAAAGCGCTCGCAGCATCGTCGTGCTGGGACATGGTACCGGCGGCTACTGGGCAGCCCGATACCTGAGCGAGAAGCAGCCGCCGCAGGTCGAGAAGCTGGTCATGGTCGCGGTCAAGACGCCGGCATCCACCAAGCCCGAGCTGGTCGAGCTGACCTCGACGCTCAAACTGCCCACCGCAGACATTTTCTACATGGACAAGCCGCTCGACCGCGATGAAGCGCTCAAGCGATTGCACGCGAGCAAGCGGCTGAAGACGGCAGCGTTCAGCCAGGTTTCGTTGAAAGCCTTGCCAGGAAATGCCAAGGATCAACAAGAGCAACTGGTCCGCCGGGTGCGGGGTTGGTTGAGCCCTCAGCCGGCGGATTGAGATCGCTAGCGAAAATCCCGACGCTGACGGATCACCGTGTAGGCGTTATGCAACTCACGGGTTTTGTCCGTCGCCTCGCGCACCTGCGACGTGGTGGCCCCACTGCCGGCGATCTTGTCCGGATGATGCCGACTCAGCAGGCGACGGTAGGCGCGCTTGATCTGCGCCGGCTCACTGGTAGCCGACACCCCCAGCAGCCGCATCGCGTCCTGATAGGTCAGCGCGCTGCTGATCGCAGGTCGTTTCTGCGGTTCATATTCGCTCGCCAGGGCCTGCACCTGCTGTGGTGTCCAGCCCAGCCAACGACCCCACTGGGCAATCAGCTCCAGCTCACTGCGACCGGCACGCCCATCCGCCCAGATCATGCGCCAACAGGCGCGCAACACGCCTTCGGCAGCGAAAGGTTGGGCGCTCAGGCGTTGCAGGTATCCGCGCAGCCGGTCATGTCCTGATTTGCCGCGATTGAATGCGACAATCGCCCGGCGTTGCGCGGACTCGGTCATTTCCAGCGATCGCATCTCCTCTCGGGCCTGCTGAATGTGACCTGCCACCACCTGTCCATCGCATTTGGCCAACCGCCCGAGCAGGATGAACAGCAGTTCATCGTTGCGCAGGACTGGCCGGCCGCCGAGCTTTTCCCGCAAGTGTCCCCAGCTCTGCAGCTGTAGACGCCGGTCCAGCGCCTGCCCCAATAGCGCGCCGAGCATGGCCCCCGGAATGCTGGCGATGGCAAAGCCCGCCCCGGCTCCAATCAGAGTCCCTGGCCACAGCATCTCAGCGACTCGCTTCTATCAGGGTTTCCACTTCTGCCAGGCGCTCGTGGGTGCCGACATCCACCCAGAGTCCATTGAGGCGTTCACCAGTCACCTGCCCCTGCGTCATGGCCGCGCGCAGCAACGGCGCCAGCTTGAACGCACCCGCTGAGCAATTTTTGAACAACTGCGGGTGCAGCACCGCAATCCCGCTGTAGGTCAGAGTCGCATCATCTGCTTGCCCATCGCGCACCAGCCCGTCGCGCAGGCTGAAATCCCCGGCCGGGTGATGCGCGGGGTTGTCCGCCAGTACCAGGTGCGCCAGGCCTTCGATGGGGCGATTCAACACGCTGAAGTCATAGTCGGTCCAGATATCGCCGTTGACCACCAGGAAAGCATCGTCACCCAGCAATGGCAGCGCCCGGAAGATGCCGCCGCCGGTCTCCAGCGGTTCGCCTTCGGGCGAGTAGTGAATCCGCACGCCGTATTGCGATCCGTCACCCAGGTAATTCTCGATCTGCTGGCCGAGCCAGGCATGGTTGATCACAATCTCGGTAAAACCGGCAATCGCCAGCGCCTTGAGATGATATTCGATCAACGGTATGCCGCCGGCACGCACCAGCGGTTTGGGAGTGGTCAGCGTCAGCGGGCGCATCCGTTCGCCCTTGCCTGCCGCGAGAATCATCGCCTTCATGCTTGAACTCCGGCACGCAAGCTATCAAGCAATGCACCCAGATCCGCCAGTTCCGGCCGGCGAGCGACCACAGCATCTATATAAGCAAAGAAGCGCGGCACGTCGGCCAGGTAGCGGGGCTTGCCATCACGGTGACAGATGCGGGCGAAGATGCCGATGACCTTCAGATGACGCTGCACGCCCATCAGGTCGCTGGCGCGCAGGAAGCTTTCGAAGTCCGATTGCACCGCAATGCCCAGGGCACCGGCCTGCTGCCAGTAATCTTCGAGCCAGCCGCGTATGCGTTCTTCGGGCCAGCTGAGAAAAGCGTCTTTGAACAGGCAGGTGACGTCATAAGTGACCGGGCCGTAGACCGCATCCTGGAAATCCAGCACGCCGGGATTCGGTTCGCTGAGCATCAGGTTGCGCGGCATATAGTCGCGATGCACCAGGACTTCTGGCTGCGCCAGCGCACTGTCGATCAACAGGTCGCTGGCCTGCTGCCACAGTGCCTGCTGGGTGGAGTCGAATTCGACGCCCAGTTCGTGCTTCACATACCAGTCCGGGAACAATTCCAGCTCACGGCGCAGCAAGGCCACGTCATAACTTGGCAGCGGCGCCACCATTGGCAGTTGCTGAAAGGCCAGCAAGGCTTGCAAGGCATCCTTGAACAAATCGTCGGCATTTTCACTGTCGATCACGTCCAGGTAGGTCTTGTTGCCCAGGTCATGGAGCAAAAGAAAACCGCGTTCCAGGTCTTCGGCGTAAATTTTCGGCACATTGATGCCGGATTTCGCCAGCAAAAAAGCGATGTCGACGAAGGGTTTGCAGTTTTCCTGGGGCGGCGGCGCATCCATCACGATAAAGCTGCGGCCCGCACCCTCCCAGCGGAAATAGCGCCGAAAACTCGCATCGCTACTGGCCGCAGTCAACGTGGCTGGGGGTACGGCTCCCCAGCCCTGCTCTGCAAAGAGGGTGGCCAACTGTTCTTCGAGCCAAACTTTCAGGTGTTGCAAACGTACATCTTGGTCAGGCATTGCAAGGGTCTCCGACGGCGCTAGCCGTCAAGCGGGTCATGCTTTATTATCCAGCATCTTTTTCAGACCATCGAGAGGCGTGCGGCCCACACCGCGGGCAGATGGCACGCAGGAAGCCCGGACTAATAAGATGGCATTGAAATCCCCCGCGTTTCGTAAAAAATTTCCGTTGTTGGTTACCGGCAGTCTGCTGGCCCTTCAACCTCTAGCCACTTCGTTCGTGGTCGCCGCGGAACAGTATGACTGCTCAGTCTCTGCTTCGGGTGCCTGGGACTGTGCGCCAAAATCCCCAGCCGCTGCTTTGCCACCTCGCCCCGTCCATGACGGCAGCGCGGTGAGTGCAAGCGGCGAGACGCCTGCCGACAGCGGTACGAGCGACGACACCGGCGCCAAACCGGCACTGGTGACCGAGGCCAAGGGCCGCGGCCTGAAGTCTCGCAGTGCAGACTACAGTCACCTCGACTGGGTTCCGCGCGAGAACCTCACCGCAGCGCAATTGGCTGAAACCGGCCCTTACTGCTCGGGTTCCTATATCGAACCCACTCGTCCTGGCATGAATGACAAGACGAATAAAAGTGACGCCCCGACCTTTATCGGCGCCAAGGCCTCTCGCTATAAGCAGGAAGAACAGGTTGCAGCGCTGGCCGGTGACGTCGTCATGCGCCAGGGCAGCATGCAGGTCGAAGCCGACGAAGCCAACCTGTACCAGGCCGAGAGCCGCGGCGAGCTGAGCGGCAACGTGCGCATCCGCGACAATGGTGCCCTGATCGTTGGCGATCACGCCGATGTACAACTGGACACCGGTGAAGCCAAGGTCGACAACGCCGAATACGTTCTGCACAAATCCCGTATCCGCGGTAGCGCCCTGTACGCCAAGCGTGCCGAAAACGCGATCATCCGCCTCAAGGACGGTACGTACACCACGTGCGAACCGAACAGCAATGCCTGGCAGCTCAAGGGTAATAACATCACCCTGAACCCGGCCACCGGCTTCGGAACCGCGACCAACGTGACCTTGCGGGTCAAGGACATTCCGGTCCTGTACACGCCGTACATCTATTTCCCGATCGACGACCGTCGCCAGTCCGGCTTCCTGCCGCCGACCATCGGCACGGGCACCGATACCGGCTTCATGCTGGTGACGCCTTACTACTTCAACCTGGCACCGAACTACGACGCCACGTTGTACCCACGCTACATGAGCAAGCGCGGCCTGTTGATGGAAGGCGAGTTCCGCTACCTGACGCCGTCCAGCGAAGGCCAGTTCGGCGCCGCGTACCTGAACGACGACGACACCGAGCGCAGCAAACAGACCGACTACGAAAAAACCCGCTACATGTACAACTGGCAGCACAAGGGTGGTCTCGATTCGCGGGTACTCACGCAGGTTGATTACACCAAGATCAGCGATCCTTATTACTTCCAGGATCTGCAGACTGACCAGATTGGCGTGAAAAGCGCGGATTATGTGAATCAGCAGGGGTCGGTTACGTACCGCGGTGATAGCTATACCGCTCGCGTGAATGCTCAGGCTTATCAGTTGGCGACTGTTTCGGACATCACACCGTACGATCGCCTACCTCAGGTGACTTTCGATGGAACACTGCCGTATAACCCCTCCGGGCTGGATTTCTCCTACAACACCGAAATCGTTCGGTTTGATCGAGATCTTAAAACAGGTAGGTTTATTGATGAAGACGGCGGACCGTTTAATGCGGATGGGACCGTCGGCACTGATCGGCTTGACACCAAAGTCTTCGGTCTTGCTCGGGCGAACGGTACTCGCCTAAATCTCGCCCCAACTGTGAGCCTGCCGATGAACGCGAGTTACGGCTTCTTGAAGCCGTCGCTGAAATATCAATACACCCAATACGATCTCGATCTCGATGGTACCGGCAAAGCAGATATCGCCAACCAAGGCTCCGAAGGTGATCGCCTCAACGGCACCTATGACCGCAATCAGAATCGAGCCGTACCAATCGCCAGCATTGACAGCGGTCTGTACTTCGACCGGAAAACCAGCTGGTTCGGTAAAAACTACAACCAGACGCTCGAGCCGCGCCTGTTCTATCTGTATGTTCCGGAAAAGGATCAGGCTGATATTCCAGTGTTCGACACCAGCGAGTACACCTTCAATTACTCGTCCCTGTTCCGTGACAACCGCTTCTCCGGGTCCGACCGGGTCGGCGACGAGAACAAACTTTCCCTGGGCATCACCAGTCGCTGGATCGAAGAGAACGGCTTTGAGCGTCAACGCATCAGCGTTGGCCAGGCGCTCTACTTCAAGGACCGTGAAGTCCAGTTGCCGGGTATCGATGCCAAGACCCGTGATGACGCGAAATCCAATGTTTCGCCTTACGCTCTGGAATATGAATACCGCTGGAACCGTGACTGGCGCACCACTGCCGATTACAACTGGGACCCGGACAGCCGCAGCCCTCGCTCGGGTAGCGCGATGTTCCACTACCAGCCTGAAGACAACCCGAACAAGGTCATCAACGCCGGTTATCGCTATCGCAATGACCAGGTTCGTTACGACCAGACCACGGGCAAATGGGCTGTGGGTGGCGGTGACTACGGCACCCCTGGCACGCCGGGCTACGTGAAGGACTACTACAAGATCCAGCAGCACGACTTCTCGGTTATCTGGCCGATCGTGCCGCAATGGAACGCTATCAGCCGCTGGCAGTATGACTACAACCGCAACCGTACCCTGGAAGCCTTTGGTGGCTTTGAGTACGACAACTGCTGCTGGAAACTGCGCGTGATCAACCGTTACTGGGTTGACTACGACGAAACCAGTCAAGACGCTCCGCAAAACGAAAAAGGCGACCATGGCGTCTTCCTCCAAATTGTTCTGAAGGGACTCGGCGGCCTCACCGGCGCCAAAGTAGAGAGCTTCCTCGACAAAGGCATCCAAGGTTATCGTGAACGTGAAGACCAAGCTTTCTGATTGTCTGCGCCCGCTCATGCTGGGCGCGCTGTTCCTGGGTACCGCGGCCAACGCCGCGGTGCAGTCCATCGATAGAGTGGTGGCCATCGTCGATAACGACGTGGTCATGCAGAGCCAGCTGGATCAACGGGTTCATGAAGTTCAGCAAACCATCGCCAAGCGCGGCGCTGCCGCGCCGCCGCCTGGCGTGCTGGACCAGCAGGTTCTTGAGCGCCTGATCGTCGAAAACCTGCAGTTGCAGATCGGCGAACGCTCCGGCATCCGCATTACCGATGAAGAACTGAACCAGGCTGTCGGCACCATCGCACAGCGCAACAACATGTCGGTGGATCAGTTCCGCGCCGCACTGACACGTGACGGCCTGTCCTACGATGACGCACGTGAGCAGATTCGTCGCGAAATGATCATCAGCCGCGTGCGTCAGCGCCGTGTGGCGGAGCGCATCCAGGTGTCCGAGCAGGAAGTGAAGAACTTCCTCGCTTCCGACCTGGGCAAGATGCAGCTGTCCGAAGAGTTCCGCCTGGCCAACATCCTGATTCCTACACCGGAAAGCGCCAACTCTGAAGCGATTCAGAATGCTGCCAAGCAGGCAGACTCGGTCTACCAGCAGCTCAAGCAAGGCGCTGACTTTGGTCAATTGGCCATCGCCAAATCCGCCAGCGAAACAGCACTGGAAGGCGGCGACATGGGCTGGCGTAAAGCTGCTCAATTGCCACCACCGTTCGACCGCATGCTCAGCACCATGGCCGTGGGCGACGTGACCCAGCCAATGCGCACACCAGGGGGCTTCATCATCCTGAAGATCCTCGACAAGCGTGGCGGTGAAGCCCAGGTGCGTGACGAAGTGCATGTACGCCACATCCTGGTCAAGCCAAGTCCGATCCGTGACGAAGCGAAGACCAAGGCACTGGTCGAGTCGCTCTACACCCGTATCGAGTCGGGCGAAGATTTCGCCGAGCTGGCAAAAAGCTATTCGGAAGATCCGGGTTCCGCCCTCAACGGCGGCGACCTCAACTGGATCGACCCGAACGCCCTGGTGCCAGAGTTCCGCGAAGTGATGGCCAATACCCCGCAAGGCAAGCTGTCCAAGCCGTTCCAGACCCAATATGGCTGGCACGTCCTGGAAGTCCTGGGTCGCCGCGCTACCGACAGCACCAACCAGGCCCGCGAACAGCAAGCCATGACCGTACTGCGTAACCGCAAATACGACGAAGAGCTGCAAACCTGGCTGCGTCAGATCCGTGACGAAGCGTACGTCGAGATCAAACTCCCTGGTGCAGACCAGGCAGCGCAGTGAACCCCAAACGTTTCGCGCTGACACCCGGCGAGCCGGCCGGCATAGGTCCTGACCTGTGCCTGCTACTCGCCTCGCAAGCCCAGCCACACCCCCTGATTGCCATCACCAGCCGTGACCTGCTCATTGAGCGGGCCGCGCAACTGGGAGTGGCCGTTAATCTGCTGGCAGTGACACCGGACAGTTGGCCAGACGCCCCGGCGCCAGCCAACAGCCTGTATGTGTGGGACACCCCGCTCAATGCCAAGGTCACTGCCGGGCAACTGGACAAGGCCAATGCCGCCTTCGTCCTGGAAACCCTGACCCGCGCTGGCCAAGGCTGCCTGGACGGGGATTTCGCCGGCATGATCACCGCCCCGGTACACAAGGGCATCATCAACGAGTCGGGCATCGCCTTTTCCGGGCACACCGAATTTCTCGCTGACCTGACCCACACGGCACAAGTGGTAATGATGCTCGCGACCCGTGGCCTGCGCGTGGCGCTGGTCACCACTCACCTGCCGCTGCGCGAGATCGCCGACGCCATCACGCCTGAGCGCCTGGAGCGCGTGACACGTATCCTGCACACCGACCTGAAAGAGAAATTCGGCATCGCCCAGCCACGCATCCTGGTTTGCGGTCTCAACCCGCACGCCGGTGAAGGCGGTCACCTGGGCCATGAAGAAATCGACATCATCGAACCTACATTAGAGCGCTTGCGCGGTGAGGGCATGGACCTTCGCGGCCCCCTTCCCGCCGACACTCTGTTTACCCCCAAATATCTGGAGCACTGCGACGCAGTGCTGGCGATGTACCACGACCAGGGCCTGCCGGTGCTCAAGTACAAAGGCTTCGGCGCGGCAGTCAATGTGACCCTCGGCTTGCCGATCATCCGCACGTCGGTCGACCACGGCACCGCCCTGGACCTGGCCGGCAGCGGCAAAATCGACACCGGCAGCCTGCAAGTCGCCCTGGAAACCGCCTACCAGATGGCAGAGACCCGTTTATGACCGAGCATTACCAACACAAGGCGCGCAAACGCTTTGGCCAGAACTTCCTGCACGATGCCGGCGTCATCGACCGCATCCTGCGCTCCATCCATGCCAAGGCTGAAGATCGCCTGCTGGAAATCGGCCCCGGCCAGGGCGCGCTGACCCAAGGCCTGCTCAGCAGCGGCGGCCAGCTCGACGTGGTGGAACTGGACAAGGACCTGATCCCGATCCTCAACCAGCAGTTTGCCGGCAAGAGCAATTTCAACCTGCACCAGGGCGATGCACTGAAGTTCGACTTCAACAGCCTGAACGCAGCGCCTGCCAGTCTTCGGGTGGTCGGCAACCTGCCGTACAACATCTCTACCCCGCTGATCTTCCACCTGCTGCACAACGCCCACCTGATCCGCGACATGCACTTCATGCTGCAAAAAGAAGTGGTCGAGCGCATGGCGGCAGGCCCGGGGGGCGGAGACTGGGGCCGTTTGTCGATCATGGTTCAGTATCACTGCCGGGTCGAGCACCTGTTCAATGTCGGCCCTGGCGCGTTCAATCCGCCGCCCAAGGTTGATTCGGCGATCGTGCGTCTGGTGCCTCACGCGGTGCTCCCGCATCCGGCAAAAGACCACAAGCTGCTGGAGCGCGTGGTTCGCGAAGCCTTCAACCAGCGCCGCAAGACCCTGCGCAACACCCTCAAGCTGCTGCTGAGCAATGACGAAATCGAAGCCGCCGGCGTGGATGGCAGCCTGCGTCCGGAGCAACTCGACCTGGCCGCCTTCGTGCGCCTGGCCGACAAGCTCAGCGAGCAGGTACCCCAGGCGCCTGCTGCCGACTGACCAGCGATGAGCGCTATCGGGTAGGACGCCAGTCTGGTTTACTACCCGGTACTTGGCCTAGACTGACTCCCTCAGCTACGCCCCGCGTCCCGCTTCGTTTTTAAGGCCTCTTGCATGTCCGATCCTCGCTATCAGGTCGACGTCAGCGTCGTCACCCGCTATCTGGCAGAACAATCGCAACCCGAGCACGAACGCTTTGCCTTCGCCTACACCATCACCGTGCAGAACAATGGCCAGCTACCGGCCAAGCTGTTGTCGCGGCACTGGGTGATCACCGATGGCGACGGGCATGTCGAGGAGGTTCGCGGTGCGGGCGTCGTCGGCCAGCAGCCGCTGATCGATCCTGGCAAGAGCCACACCTACAGCAGCGGTACGGTCATGACCTCCAAGGTCGGTACCATGCAGGGCACCTACGAAATGATTGCCGACGACGGCAAGCACTTCGACGCCGTCATAGCGCCGTTCCGCTTGGCGGTGCCCGGAGCCCTGCACTGATGGCAACGTACGCCGTCGGAGACCTCCAAGGCTGCCTTGACGCACTGCAATGCCTGCTCAAAAAAGTTGCCTTCGACCCGATTCATGACCGGCTATGGCTGGTCGGCGATCTGGTCAACCGTGGCCCGCAGTCGCTGCAAACCCTGCGCTTCCTCTACGGCATGCGCGAGTCACTGGTGTGCGTACTGGGCAACCACGACCTGCATTTGCTGGCAGCCGGGAGGAACATCGAGCGCCTGAAAAAAGGCGACACCCTGCGTGAAATCATCGATGCGCCCGATTGCGCAGACCTGCTGGACTGGTTACGCCAGCAAAAGCTCATGCATTACGACGAACAGCGCAACATGGCGCTGGTGCATGCGGGTATCCCGCCACAATGGTCGCTGCGCAAAGCCTTGAAATGTGCCGCCGAAGTCGAGACCGCCTTGCGCGACGACAACCTGTTGCCACCCTTTCTCGACGGCATGTACGGCAATGAACCAGCGAAATGGGATAGCGAACTCAAAGGCGTCACGCGCCTGCGAGTGATCACCAACTATTTCACCCGCATGCGTTTCTGCACGGCCGAAGGCAAGCTTGACCTCAAGAGCAAGGAAGGCCTGGACTCGGCACCACCGGGCTACAAGCCCTGGTTCCAGCACAAAGAACGCAAGACCAAAGGTTTGAAGATCATCTTCGGCCATTGGGCAGCGCTGGAGGGCAAAGTTCTGGAGCCGGGCATCTCGGCCCTCGACACAGGCTGCGTCTGGGGCGGCGCCCTGACCCTGATGAACGTCGACACCGGCGAGCGCCTGTCCTGCAAATGCGACGCGCACGGCCATGTCGCCGCTGCGCCCATCACTCCCACACTCACCGCATCATCGTCAGTCAGCATTCAGCGCTAGGCTGCGCTTTCAGCCGAGCCACAGGAGCCCGCCATGAGCGAATTCAAACGTATCCCCCCAGAGCAGGCACAAGCCCTGCGCGAACAAGGCGCTGTAGTGGTCGACGTCCGCGACCCCGCTACTTTTGCCGCGCTGCACATCGTAGGTTCCAGGCACCTGGATAATCACTCCCTGCACGCTTTCATCCAGGGCGCCGACCTCGATGCACCGACGGTGGTTGTGTGTTACCACGGCAATTCCAGCCAAGGCGCGGCCGCTTATCTGATCAGCCAGGGCTTCTCAGATGTCTACAGCATGGATGGCGGTTTTGAGCTGTGGCGTACGACTTATCCTGCGGAAACCGCGCAAGGCACCTCGGAATAATTTTTTTGTAACGTGTAAGCCCCAGCCACTGTGGGCTAGCGCCGTGGCAGACGAACGGTCTGCCACAACTAATTACGTATCTCGCCTTTACCTCCCGAATTCCCAACTATCCTTAAGCCCAGGCCATCCAAAACAGGGGAGAGCCGGTACACCGGCGCGCGGGTCATCGGGAGTAGCTTTCGGAGTCGTCAGCTCTGAAAGAGTTCTGGGGGGTAAACAGCGACCGCCTGTTCGGTTGCTGCCAGCATCGACTGAGTGATCCGGCGTCGGCTCCACGTATCGAGCGAGGTGACGTCATGAGTATCTTTAGCCACTTCCAACAACGCTTCGAGTCCACACGCCAGGAAGAACTCTCGCTGCAAGAGTATCTTGAGCTGTGCAAACAGGACCGCAGTGCCTACGTTTCCGCCGCCGAGCGTCTTTTGCTGGCCATCGGAGAACCGGAACTGCTGGACACCTCGACCAACTCGAGGCTGTCGCGAATCTTTTCCAACAAGGTGATCCGTCGCTACCCGGCCTTTGAAGACTTCCACGGGATGGAAGAATGCATCGACCAGATCGTGTCGTATTTCCGCCATGCCGCTCAGGGCCTGGAAGAGAAGAAACAGATTCTTTACTTGCTCGGCCCCGTCGGTGGCGGTAAATCGTCCCTGGCCGAGAAGCTCAAACAGCTGATCGAAAAAGTGCCCTTCTACGCGATCAAGGGCTCGCCGGTCTTCGAGTCACCCCTGGGTCTGTTCAACGCTACAGAAGATGGTGCGATCCTCGAGGAGGACTTTGGTATTCCACGGCGCTACCTCAATACCATCATGTCGCCATGGGCCACCAAGCGCCTGGCTGAATTTGGTGGCGACATCAGCCAGTTCCGTGTAGTGAAACTCTACCCGTCGATCCTCAACCAGATCGCCGTGGCCAAGACCGAACCTGGGGACGAGAACAACCAGGACATCTCGGCACTGGTGGGCAAGGTCGATATCCGTAAACTGGAAGAATTCCCGCAGAACGACGCCGACGCCTACAGCTACTCGGGGGCCCTGTGCCGGGCCAACCAGGGCCTGATGGAATTCGTCGAAATGTTCAAGGCGCCGATCAAGGTGCTGCACCCATTGCTGACCGCCACCCAGGAAGGTAACTACAACAGTACCGAAGGCCTGGGCGCGATTCCGTTTACCGGGATCCTGCTCGCCCACTCCAACGAATCGGAATGGCACACCTTCCGCAACAACAAGAACAACGAAGCCTTCATCGACCGGATCTACATCGTCAAAGTGCCTTACTGCCTGCGCGTCAGCGACGAAGTGAAAATCTACGACAAGCTGCTGTTCAATAGCTCGCTGGCCAAAGCCCACTGCGCACCTGACACCCTGAAAATGCTCGCCCAGTTCACGGTGCTCTCGCGCCTCAAAGAGCCGGAAAACTCGAACATCTACTCGAAGATGCGGGTGTACGACGGCGAAAACCTCAAGGACACCGATCCGAAGGCCAAGTCGATCCAGGAATATCGTGACAATGCAGGCGTCGATGAAGGGATGAACGGCCTCTCGACCCGCTTCGCGTTCAAGATCCTGTCCAAGGTCTTCAACTTCGATCCGCACGAGATCGCCGCCAACCCGGTGCATCTGCTCTATGTGCTGGAACAACAGATCGAGCAGGAACAGTTCCAGGCCGAAACACGCGAACGTTATCTGCGGTTCCTCAAGGAATACCTGGCCCCGCGTTACATCGAATTCATCGGCAAGGAGATCCAGACCGCCTACCTCGAGTCCTACAGCGAGTATGGGCAGAACATCTTCGATCGTTATGTGCTGTATGCGGATTTCTGGATTCAGGATCAGGAGTATCGCGACCCGGAAACCGGCGAGATCCTCAACCGTGTAGCGCTGAACGAAGAGTTGGAGAAAATCGAAAAACCGGCAGGCATCAGCAATCCGAAGGATTTCCGCAACGAAATCGTCAACTTTGTCCTGCGTGCCCGTGCCAATAACAACGGCAAGAATCCGACCTGGCTCAGCTACGAAAAACTGCGGGTGGTCATCGAGAAGAAAATGTTCTCCAACACCGAAGACCTGCTGCCAGTCATCAGTTTTAATGCCAAGGCCAGCAAAGAGGACCAGCAGAAACACAACGACTTCGTTACACGAATGGTCGAGCGTGGATACACCGACAAACAGGTACGGCTGCTATCCGAGTGGTATCTGCGGGTGAGAAAGTCCCAGTAAGGGAGCTGCAGGCGGCAAACGACGAACCCTCCACAGATACGCGGTGTTTGCGTATTTGTGGCCATATGTCGCGCGCCGCTTGTTTCTGAAGCTTCTGTCTTGCAGCTTGAAGCTTATGACTCGAAGCTCCCCGGAGGGCCTATGAGCTATGTGATCGACCGGCGTCTCAATGGCAAGAACAAGAGCACGGTGAACCGCCAGCGGTTTTTACGGCGCTACCGTGACCACATCAAGAAAGCCGTCGAAGAGGCGGTGAGCCGGCGTTCCATTACCGATATGGAACACGGCGAGCAGATCAGCATCCCTGGTCGCGATATCGATGAGCCAGTGCTTCACCACGGCCGTGGTGGCAAGCAGACCGTCGTGCACCCGGGCAACAAGGAGTTCACCAGCGGCGAGCACATTGCCCGTCCACCGGGCGGTGGCGGCGGTAGAGGGCCCGGCAAGGCCGGCAATTCCGGTGAGGGCATGGACGAATTCGTCTTCCAGATCACTCAGGAAGAATTCCTCGAATTCATGTTCGAGGACCTGGAGCTGCCCAACCTGGTCAAGCGCAACCTGACCGGTACCGACACCTTCAAGACCGTCCGCGCGGGCATCAGCAACGAAGGCAATCCGTCGCGGATCAACATCATCCGCACCCTGCGCTCGGCCCATGCACGGCGTATTGCCCTGTCTGGCAGCAGCCGGGCCAAATTGCGCGAAGCCAAGGAAGAGTTACTGCGGCTGAAGCGGGATGAACCGGACAACTTCGGCGATATTCAGGAAATAGAGGCAGAAATCGAAAAACTCAGTGCGCGCATCCATCGCGTGCCCTTCCTGGACACTTTCGACCTCAAGTACAACTTGCTGATCAAGCAGCCCAACCCCAGTTCGAAGGCGGTCATGTTCTGCCTGATGGACGTTTCAGGCTCCATGACCCAGGCGACCAAGGACATCGCCAAGCGCTTTTTCATCTTGCTGTATCTGTTCCTGAAACGTAACTACGACAAGATCGACGTGGTGTTCATTCGCCACCACACCAGCGCACGGGAAGTGGACGAAGAAGAGTTTTTCTATTCTCGCGAAACCGGCGGCACCATCGTTTCCAGCGCCCTGAAGCTCATGCAGGAGATCATGCAGGAACGGTATCCGAGCAATGAGTGGAACATCTATGCGGCACAGGCCTCCGACGGGGACAACTGGAACGACGATTCACCGATCTGCCGCGACATCCTGATCAATCAGATCATGCCGTTCGTGCAGTACTACACTTATGTCGAGATTACCCCTCGGGAGCACCAGGCCCTGTGGTTCGAATACGAACGCATTGCCGAAGCCTTCTCTGACACTTTTGCCCAGCAGCAACTGGTCTCGGCCGGAGATATCTATCCGGTCTTCCGTGAACTCTTCCAGCGCAGGTTAGTGACATGACCGCCAAAGAGCAGAAGCGCCAACCCATTTCCACCGGCTCCGAGTGGACGTTCGAGCTGATCCAGGCCTATGACCGCGAAATCAGTCGTATCGCCGCTCGCTACGCACTCGATACCTATCCCAACCAGATAGAAGTGATCACCGCCGAACAGATGATGGATGCGTATGCATCAGTGGGCATGCCGCTGGGCTATCACCATTGGTCCTACGGCAAGCACTTCCTCAGCACCGAGAAATCCTACAGCCGCGGCCAGATGGGGCTGGCCTACGAGATCGTGATCAACTCCGACCCGTGCATCGCGTACCTGATGGAAGAAAACACCATCTGCATGCAGGCACTCGTGGTAGCGCATGCCTGCTATGGCCACAACAGCTTCTTCAAGGGCAACTACCTGTTCCGCACCTGGACCGACGCCAGTTCGATCATCGATTACCTGGTGTTTGCCAAGCAGTACATCATGCAGTGCGAAGAGCGGCATGGCATCGACGCGGTCGAGGACCTGCTGGATTCCTGCCATGCGCTGATGAACTACGGGGTCGACCGCTACAAGCGCCCCTACCCTATTTCAGCCGAGGAAGAACGCCGCCGTCAGAAGGATCGCGAAGAGCATCTGCAGAAGCAGATCAACGACCTGTGGCGCACCATTCCCAAAGGCGCGGACAAATACAGCGAGAAGGATAATGCGCGCTTCCCCGCCGAACCTCAGGAAAACATCCTGTACTTCATCGAAAAACATGCACCGTTGCTGGAGCCCTGGCAGCGCGAGATCGTGCGCATCGTGCGCAAGATCGCCCAGTATTTTTACCCGCAACGCCAGACCCAGGTCATGAACGAAGGCTGGGCTACGTTCTGGCATTACACGCTGATGAACGATCTTTACGATGAAGGCCTCGTCACTGATGGTTTCATGATGGAGTTCCTGACTTCTCACACCAGCGTGGTCATGCAACCGGGGTTCGACAGCCCGTACTACAGTGGCATCAATCCTTACGCCCTGGGCTTTGCGATGTACCGCGACATCCGCCGCATGTGCGAAAGCCCCACCGAGGAGGACTACCGCTGGTTTCCAGACATTGCCGGTACGGACTGGCTTTCGAGCATCAAATTCGCCATGAGCAGCTTCAAGGACGAGAGTTTCATCCTGCAGTACCTGTCACCCAAAGTGATACGTGACCTGAAGTTGTTCAGCATTCTCGACGATGATCAGAAAGACGATCTGCTGGTCCCGGCCATTCACGACGAAGGCGGTTACCGCACCATCCGGGAGACCCTGGCGGCGCAGTACAACCTCGGCAATCGTGAACCCAACGTGCAGATCTACAGCATCGATCGGCGCGGTGACCGCTCCCTGACCCTGCGCCATCAGCAGCACGATCGTAAACCGCTGGGAGAGTCGACCGACGAGGTTCTCAAACATCTTCACAGGCTGTGGGGCTTCGATATTCATCTGGAAACCCTGCAAGGGGACCAGGTGATGAAAACCCAACATGTGCCTCCCAAAGGCGAACACGCTGAAGGTGATTACGGCCGGCTGGACCTGGCTGTCATTCATCTTTGAATCCGTTTGTGCCTCCGGTGGTTCGACGCAAAGGTTATTCTGTCGAGCTAACGGAGGTTTTTTATGCAGATTTATAAAGTCGGCGGTGCAGTGCGCGATCGCCTGCTGGGTATTCCGGTCACCGATATCGATTGGGTAGTGGTAGGCGCCACCACCGAAGAAATGCTCGCCAAGGGTTTCCGGCCCGTGGGCGCAGACTTTCCGGTGTTCCTGCATCCCAAAAGCGGCGAAGAATATGCCCTCGCCCGCACCGAGCGCAAAAGCGGGCGCGGCTACGGTGGTTTCACCTTCCATGCCAGCCCTGAAGTCACCCTCGAAGAAGACCTGATCCGCCGCGACCTGACGATCAACGCCATGGCCGAGGACGATCAGCAGAATCTGACCGACCCCTACCACGGCCAGCAGGACCTGGAAGACCGCCTTCTGCGCCATGTTTCACCTGCGTTCGCCGAAGATCCGCTCAGGGTACTGCGCGTTGCCCGCTTTGCAGCTCGCTACGCCGGGCTCGGGTTTACGGTGGCTCCGCAAACGCTGGAATTGATGCGCCAGCTCGCGGATTCCGGTGAGTTGCAGGCGTTGACGGCTGAGCGCAGCTGGAAGGAAATCTCCCGCGCACTGATGGAAGACCAGCCGCAAATATTTATCGAGGTGTTGCGCGAATGTGGCGCGCTCAAGGTGTTGATGCCTGAAGTCGACGCCCTGTTCGGGGTACCGCAACCGGAAGCCCATCACCCGGAAATCGACACCGGGGTGCATACCTTGAGCGTGTTGCAGCAGTGTGCCCTGCACAAGCACCCCCTGACCGTGCGCTGGGCCTGCCTGCTGCACGATCTGGGCAAAGGGCTAACCCCCACGGAAGAATGGCCGCGTCATATCGCCCACGAGCACACGGGGCTGAAGCTGATCAAGGCGGTCAACGAACGCTTCAAGGCACCGAAGGACTGTCAGGAACTGGCGTTGCTGGTGGGCCAATACCATACTCATGGCCACCGCGCGCTGGAGCTGAAGCCCTCGACCTTGCTGGAGCTGTTGCAGAGTTTCGATGTGTACCGCCGGCCACAGCGGTTCGAGGAGTTTATTGCGGCGTGCGAGATGGATGCGCGCGGGCGCAAGGGGCTGGAGCAGCGAAGTTATCCGCAGGCGGACTACCTGCGCGGGGCGGCAGCGGCAGCCCGCGGTGTGGCGGTTCAGCCGCTGCTGGAGCAGGGATTCAAAGGGCCTGAGCTGGGAGAAGCGATCAAGCGTGAGCGGCTCAAGGCTTTGAAGGCTTACAAAGAGACTGCGTCGATCTGATTGACGCCATCGCGGGCAAGCCCGCTCCCACAGGAATTTGCAGCGTACCTGTGGGAGCGGGCTTGCCCGCGATGGCGCCATAACTGTCACAACAAATCTAAAGGCGTCAGTTGCTCTCCGCGCCACTCAAACGCCACCGGGGCCAACACCTGATCAATCTGAGCTTCACTCCACAAGGTCGCAAAGCTTTTGCCTACACCCGGATGTACCCGGTCCGGGGCAATCAGCGACAACGGCCACAACACAAAGGCATTTTTAAGGATTTCTGCCCTCGGCAGCACCAGGCCATCGAAGTTGCCCACCAGCTCACCGAACAGCAACACGTCGATATCCAGGGGCAAACCTCGTCGATCTGGCGCATAACGACCATTATCCGCCTCGATGAACTTGAGCCGACGGTCCAGCTCGATTAACGGCAGATCAGTCCAGGCCGATACCACGAAATTGAAAAACGGCCCGCTCTTGATGCCCACCGGCTGGCTTTCGAACACCGCCGAGCAGCGTATATCCACCAGAAAACCCGCAAGGGCTTCCAGGCCCGCCTGCAGATGGGCTTCGCGCTCGATATTGCTACCGAGCCCGAGATAAACCTGGGTCAGCGACATCCGCGCTCGATCTCCACACCCACACCCCCGGTCGCCGCCGGGACAGCACCTGGCTTGGTCAGTTTGAGCCGCACCCAGGTGATCTCGAATTCGCTCATCAGGACTTCCACCAGACGCTCGGCAAAAGTCTCGACCAGTTGGTACTGCGCCTGCTCGGCAAAAGCCTGGATGCGCGCTGAAACGCTGGCGTAATCGAGTGCCAGGGTCAGGTCGTCTCCCGCAGCAGCCGGGCGGTTATCCCAGGCAAAACTCAGATCCAGGCGCAAGCACTGCCGGATGCCTCGCTCCCAGTCGTAGGCACCAATGACGGTGTCGACTTCCAGGCCCTCGATAAACACTCTGTCCAAGCACTTTTCTCCGCTGCACGACAAGGGCGCAATGCGCCGTTAGAATCAGGGCGTCCTCGCCCGGAATAGTTAGCATGTTTTGGTTACTGGCGACTCTCGCCTACCTGCTCGGCTCGCTGTCCTTTGCCATCTTGCTCAGCCGCCTGACCGGCAACCCCGATCCGCGAATGAGTGGCTCGGGCAATGCCGGCGCCACCAACATGTTGCGTCTGGCCGGCAAGAAACTGGCGGTCCTGACCTTGATCGGAGACCTCTGCAAAGGCCTGGTGCCCGTGCTCATCGCGGGCGTCGCCGGCCTTTCACTGCAGGAGCAAGCCTGGATCGGCGTCTGCGCCGTGATCGGCCATCTGTTCCCGTTGTACTTCCGGTTTCGCGGCGGCAAGGGTGTCGCCACCGCTGCCGGGATGCTGCTGGGGCTTTACCCCCCAGCGGCATTACTGGCCGTTTGCGCCTGGCTGCTGACGTTCTACCTGACCCGCACCAGCTCGCTGGCCGCGTTGATTGCCACCCCTCTGACCCTGCCACTGCTGGCGTGGCAAGAGCCCGCTGCCCTGCTACCGATGAGCGCGCTTACCGGCCTGATCGTCTGGCGTCACCGTGGCAATCTACGCGACCTGTTTGCCGGGCGCGAACGGCATTTCTAATCCAGCCGTTGAGCGCCGTGCATCGCAGGCGGCTCAAAGCGCCGACAACTGTTCCATCGGCCAGCGGGCCTGCACACTGATCGCCAGGCTTTCATGCTGGCCAGCCTGCAAACGCTGACAACCGGCAAACGCGATCATCGCACCGTTGTCAGTGCAGAATTCCGGACGCGCATAAAACACATCGCCTTGCATTTCGCCGAGCATTTTTTCCAGCGAGGTGCGCAGTGCCTTGTTGGCGCTGACGCCCCCAGCGATCACCAGGCGCTTCATGCCGGCCTGTTTCAGGGCCCGCTTGCACTTGATGGTCAAAGTCTCCACCACGGCCTGCTGGAACGCCAGCGAGATGTCGCAACGGGCTTGATCACCGTCGTCCCCGGCGCTCACGCACTGCTGCCAGGTGTTCAACGCGAAGGTTTTCAAGCCGCTGAAGCTGAAGGCCAGGCCCGGGCGGTCGCACATTGGCCGCGGAAAGGTGAAACGTCCGGCGACGCCCTGCTCGGCCAGACGCGAAATTTCAGGGCCACCCGGATAATTGAGCCCCATCATCTTCGCGGTCTTGTCGAAAGCTTCACCGGCAGCATCGTCGAGGGTCTCGCCCAAGAGGGTGTATTGGCCGATCCCGTCGACCTGGACCAGCTGCGTATGACCGCCCGACACCAACAAAGCGACGAACGGGAATTGCGGCGGTTGCGACTCCAGCATGGGCGCCAGCAAGTGACCTTCCATGTGATGTACGCCGAGCGCCGGAATACCCCAGGCAAAGGCCAGCGCCTGGGCACAAGACGCCCCCACCAGCAACGCGCCGACAAGCCCGGGACCTGCGGTGTAGGCGATCGCATCGATCTCGGTAGGCACGCAGTCGGCCTCGGCCAGCACCTGGCGAATCAAGGGCAGCATGCGCTTGACGTGGTCACGCGAGGCCAGCTCCGGGACCACACCGCCATAGGCGCGATGCAGGTCTATCTGGCTGAACAGCGCGTCGGCGAGCAGACCGCGCTCACTGTCGTATAATGCGACACCTGTTTCGTCGCAAGAAGTCTCTAATCCCAGTACTAGCATGGGTTTGCGCCTTGTTTAGGCTGAATTCGAAGGCGCGCATAATAGTCGCCACGCGATGCCCCGACCAGCGGTTTTCGATCAGAGGCTTTGCATTCCGAGCGATGAGGGGTTAACATCCGCAACCCTTAAAAACCGACGTCTTCAAGTGCTCTTTTGCCACGAGGATGTTGACCCCGGTAATGAATGAAGGTAGCTCTGGATGCCAGCCGTCAAAGTAAAAGAGAACGAACCCTTCGACGTAGCTCTGCGTCGTTTCAAGCGCTCCTGCGAAAAAGCCGGTGTACTGGCTGAAGTTCGTAGCCGCGAATTCTACGAGAAGCCTACTTCTGAGCGTAAACGTAAAGCAGCAGCCGCTGTTAAGCGTCACGCCAAGAAAGTACAGCGCGAACAGCGCCGCGCCGTTCGTCTGTACTAATACACAGACGTTCGTAGCAAGCTTCTGCCAAGCCCGGCCCTCAGCCGGGCTTATGGCATTTGCGGAAAACGCTTGATGCTTCACCGTCAAAGCCGCAGACGCGACCTAGACAAAATCCGCTTCACAGCGTCAGACCTGGCTCTTTTGCCAGCGGTGCACGTCTTTTCTGACGAGCCTTCCAAGGCTACTGACGAGCACACCCACTGATTCCTCTCACGACGATCAGCCCAAGGCACCCTCTTGCGTGCCAGCTTATGAGCTATCCGAGGCCACCGACTGGCGGTAGCGGATTTCAGCGCAATATTTTCAAATGATCGAATACTGATGGGCACTAACGTCAGTTGATTTTCGACAGATACACTTCCCTATGGCGATTACGCAAACGACAGGTTCGAGCCGCCTTAACACGCGCCTCAAGCAACGGACCGCGCTCGCTCGCCGCAGGTTTTGGATCCATTCAGCGCAGATGACGAGAACGCCATGGCCGGGCTAATTCCCCAGAGCTTCATTGACGACCTTCTGAACCGCACCGACATCGTCGATGTGGTGAGCTCGCGCCTGCAAATGAAAAAAGCCGGCAAGAACTACACTGCCTGCTGCCCGTTCCACAAAGAAAAAACCCCGTCTTTCAGTGTCAGCCCCGACAAGCAATTCTACTATTGCTTCGGCTGCGGTGCTGGCGGTAACGCCCTCGGCTTCATGATGGACCACGACAACCTGGATTTCGTCCAGGCCGTCGAAGAGCTCGCCAAAGCCGCAGGCATGGAAATCCCCAGGGAAGAAAGTGGCCGGCCGCACAAACCGCGACAGCCCACCGACTCCCCGCTATATCCCCTGCTGACTGCCGCCGCCGAATTTTATCGTCAGGCGCTCAAGAGCCATCCGTCGCGCAAGGCCGCCGTGGATTACCTGAAGGGGCGCGGCCTGACCGGCGAAATAGCCCGGGACTTTGGCCTTGGTTTCGCTCCGCCTGGCTGGGACAACCTGTTCAAGCATTTGAGCAGCGACACCTTGCAGCAGAAAGCCATGGTCGATGCCGGCCTGCTGATCGAGAACGCCGAAACCGGCAAACGCTATGACCGCTTCCGCGATCGCGTAATGTTCCCGATCCGCGACAGCCGTGGCCGCATTATTGCCTTTGGCGGCAGGGTGCTGGGCGACGACAAGCCCAAATACCTGAACTCGCCGGAAACCCCGGTGTTTCACAAAGGCCAGGAACTCTACGGCCTCTACGAAGCACGCAAGAACAACCGCAATCTCGATGAAATCATCGTGGTTGAAGGCTACATGGACGTCATCGCCCTGGCGCAGCAAGGCCTGCGCAACGCCGTGGCAACGCTGGGCACAGCCACCAGCGAAGAACACTTGAAGCGACTGTTTCGCGTCGTGCCCAACGTGCTGTTCTGCTTTGACGGCGATCAGGCCGGCCGCAATGCCGCCTGGCGCGCGCTCGAAGCGACGCTGCCGTGCCTGCAGGACGGGCGGCGTGCGCGGTTCCTGTTCCTGCCCGAAGGCGAGGACCCGGATACCCTGGTCCGCTCGGAGGGCACCGATGCCTTCCGCGCAAGGATCAACCAGCACGCACAACCGCTGGCCGACTATTTTTTCCAGCAGTTGACTGAAGAATCGGATCCGCGCTCGCTCGAAGGCAAGGCCCATATGGCCACGCTGGCCGCGCCGCTGATCGACAAGGTGCCCGGCGCCAACCTGCGCATCCTGATGCGCCAGCGCCTGAGTGAAATCACCGGACTGACTGGCGAAGCCGTCAGCCAGCTGGTGCAAAGCGCTCCACAAGATGCGCCGCCGGCCTACGATCCAGGCATCGACTATGACGCCATGCCCGACTACAGCGACTACCATCAGCCGCAATCACCCGACATGTACACGCCGCAGCAGGAGTGGACGCCGAAGAAACCCGGCGCCGGCGGCAAGAAGTGGGACAAGAAGCCCTGGGACAAGAATGGCAAGCGTGGCGGTGATCGCGATCAGCAGAGCGCACCACGCACGCCGATCGCTGTCGAAGCCCCTACACTGATTGCACTGCGCACGCTGATTCATCATCCGCAGCTGGCCGGCAAGGTGGAAACCGCCGACCATTTCGCCAATGAAAGCAATACCTACGCACAACTGCTGGTCGCCCTTATCGAGGCGGTGCAGAAAAATCCTAAGCTAAACTCTATCCAGTTGATGGCCCGCTGGCACGGCACCGAACAGGGTCGCCTGCTCAAGGCTTTGGCGGAAAAGGAGTGGCTGATTGACGGCGACAACCTTGAACAACAGTTTTTAGACACCATTACTAGGTTATCAGCAGGTCAACACACAGACAGCCTGGAAGTTCTGATCAGGAAAGCAAGGCAGCCAGGATTGACTGCCGAGGAGGCAAATCAGATCGCAAATCAGATGCGCGACCTATTAAAACGCAATGTGGCTGTATCAAACCCGACCTCAACTGGCGCGTGAGGTCATAGCTCAGGTATAATCCTCGGCTTGTTTTTTGCCCGCCAAGACCTTCAGTGGATAGGGTGTTATGTCCGGAAAAGCGCAACAGCAGTCTCGTATCAAAGAGTTGATCACACTTGGTCGTGAGCAGGGCTACCTGACTTACGCGGAGGTCAACGACCACCTGCCGGAGGATATTTCAGATCCGGAACAGGTGGAAGACATCATCCGCATGATCAACGACATGGGGATCAACGTATTCGAGGTTGCGCCAGATAAGGATTCCCTTATGCTGGCCGACGCCGATACCGACGAAGCTGCGGCCGAAGAGGCAGCAGCAGCGTTGGCAGCGGTCGAGACCGACATTGGTCGCACCACCGACCCAGTGCGCATGTACATGCGTGAAATGGGTACGGTAGAGCTCCTCACTCGTGAAGGCGAAATTGAAATCGCCAAGCGTATTGAAGAGGGCATCCGCGAAGTGATGGGCGCAATCGCGCACTTCCCTGGCACGGTTGACCATATTCTCTCCGAGTACACTCGCGTCACCACCGAAGGTGGCCGCCTGTCCGACGTCCTGAGCGGTTATATCGACCCGGACGACGGTATTGCGCCGCCTGCTGCAGAAGTGCCGCCGCCAGTCGATCCGAAAGCCGTGAAAGCGGATGACGACACCGATGACGACGACGCCGAAGCAACTGACGACGAAGAAGAAGCCGAAAGCGGTCCGGATCCGGTCATCGCAGCACAGCGTTTTGGCGCTGTCTCCGACCAGATGGAAGTCACCCGCAAGGCCCTGAAAAAGCACGGTCGTGGCAACAAGCTGGCGATTGCCGAGCTGGTGCTTCTGGCTGAGCTGTTCATGCCGATCAAACTGGTGCCGAAGCAATTCGAAGGCCTGGTCGAGCGTGTTCGCAGTGCCCTGGATCGTCTGCGTCAGCAAGAGCGGGCGATCATGCAACTGTGCGTTCGTGATGCCCGTATGCCGCGTGCCGACTTCCTGCGCCAGTTCCCAGGCAATGAAGTTGACGAAAGCTGGACCGATGCACTGGCCAAAGGCAAAAGCAAATACGCTGAAGCCATTGGTCGCCTGCAGCCGGACATCATTCGTTGCCAGCAGAAGCTGATCGCGCTGCAAACCGAAACCGGTTTGACGATTGCCGAAATCAAGGACATCAACCGTCGCATGTCGATCGGTGAGGCCAAGGCCCGCCGCGCGAAGAAAGAGATGGTTGAAGCGAACTTGCGTCTGGTGATCTCCATCGCCAAGAAGTACACCAACCGTGGCCTGCAATTCCTTGATCTGATCCAGGAAGGCAACATCGGCTTGATGAAGGCGGTGGACAAGTTCGAATACCGTCGCGGCTACAAATTCTCGACTTATGCCACCTGGTGGATCCGTCAGGCGATCACTCGCTCGATCGCCGACCAGGCCCGCACCATCCGTATTCCGGTGCACATGATCGAGACGATCAACAAGCTCAACCGTATTTCCCGGCAGATGTTGCAGGAAATGGGTCGCGAACCGACCCCGGAAGAGCTGGGCGAACGCATGGAAATGCCTGAGGACAAGATCCGCAAGGTATTGAAGATCGCTAAAGAGCCGATCTCCATGGAAACCCCGATCGGTGATGACGAAGACTCCCACCTGGGTGACTTCATCGAAGACTCGACCATGCAGTCGCCAATCGATGTAGCCACTGTTGAGAGCCTTAAAGAAGCGACTCGCGAAGTACTATCCGGCCTCACTGCCCGTGAAGCCAAGGTACTGCGCATGCGCTTCGGTATCGACATGAATACCGACCACACCCTCGAGGAGGTTGGTAAGCAGTTCGACGTAACCCGTGAACGGATTCGTCAGATCGAAGCCAAGGCGCTGCGCAAGCTGCGCCACCCGACGAGAAGCGAGCATCTGCGCTCCTTCCTCGACGAGTGATCACAAAACCCCCGGCCCAGGCCGGGGGTTTTGCTTTATGCAGATTAAATCCCCCGCACTTCCCTCCCGCCGAATTGCCCGTCTACACTCGAAACATTCCCCCGAGCCATAACGAGAGCGTTATGCCCAGACTGCCGACCGTGCTTTTTTTACTGTCGCTGATCACCTGGACCACAACGGCTGGCGCTCTGACTCTAACCGACGAAGAACGTAGCTGGCTGGACGCCCATCCGCACCTGCGCCTGGGTGTCGATGCGTCCTGGCCACCTTTCGAGTTTCGGGACGACCAGGGCCGCTACCAGGGTCTTGCCGCGGACTATATCGACGTGATTCGGCAACGCCTGTCGGTCGACCTCAAACCGGTCGAGCCCGTCAGCTGGACGGTGGTCCTGGAGCAGGTCAGGCAAGGCAAGCTGGATCTGCTGCCGGGCATCATGTCGACCCCGGAACGCCAATCTTATTTATCCTTCACGCGCCCTTACCTGGACTTTCCGATCGTCATCCTCGCCCACGTGGGGGGCGCCCAGCCGCGCAAAATCGCGGACTTGTACGGGCTGAAAATTGCCGTGGTGGACAACTACGCCCCCCATGAACTGCTGCGCACCCATCCCGACCTGAACCTGGTGGCCATGCCCAACGTCAGCTCGGCGCTGCAAGCGCTGGCGACGGATGAAGTGGACGCCGTGGTCGGCGATCTCGCCTCCAGCGTCTGGAGCCTGCGCCAATTGAAGCTCGACGGCCTGTATGTGAGCGGCGAGACGCCCTACCGCTATCAACTGGCCATGGCCGTGCCCAAGGACAACAAAATACTGGTTGGCATCCTGGACAAGGTCCTGGCGGACATGAGCCCGGCTGAAATCAGCGCCATTCAGGAGCATTGGGTCGGCAATGTGCTGGACCACCGTACATTCTGGTCCGACCTGCTGGTTTACGGCCTGCCGGGATTATTGCTGCTGATCACCGTGCTGGCGGTCGTCATCAGGATCAATCGCCGACTGAGCTCGGAAATTTCCCGCCGGGTCGATCTCGAACAGGAATTGCGCAGCAGCGAGTATCACTACCGCGGCCTGGTCGAGAGCCTTTCGGCCATTGCCTGGGAAGCGCGGATCAGCGACTTCACCTACAGCTACGTGTCGCCGCATGCCGAAGAACTGCTCGGCTACCCGCTCTCACACTGGCTGATCCCTGGATTCTGGCGCAACATCATTCACCCTGCAGACCTGACCCGAGCCCAAACCTTCTGCGACCACGAAGTCCTGGCCGGGCGTGATCACACGGTCGATTACCGCGTGATCACCGCCGACGGTCGCTGCCTGTGGGTACGCGACATCGTCAGCCTGATCGAGCATGGGCACGAGCCGGTGCTGCGCGGCCTGATGATCGACATCAGCGACGCCAAACGCACCGAAGAAGCGCTACGCCTGTCCGAGCAGAAGTTCGCCTCGGTCTTCCAGCAGTGCCCTGACATTCTGGTGATTGCGCGGTTGTCCGATGGCTGCCTGCTGGAGGTCAACGAAGCGTTTGAGGAGCAGATCGGCCTCAGCGCCGAGGAAGTCATCGGCCAAACCGCCACTGACCTGAACATCTGGGGCATCCCCGGCGTCGGGCCGGGCCTGCTGCAGCGCTTGCAGGCAGGCAGCATCCGCAATCTCGAGATGCCCTTTCGCCGCAACAACGGCCAAGTGTTCACCGGCCTGATCTCCGCCGAACCCTTCGACCTGGATGCCACCCCGGCGCTGGTCGTTGTCGTTCGTGACATCAGCCAGCTCAAGGAGACCCAACAGCAGCTGCAAATCTCCGAGGAGAAATTCGCCAAGGCATTCCACGCTTCCCCGGACGGCTTGTTGCTGTCGCGCCAAAGCGATGGCCTGTTGATGGAGGTCAACGATGGCTTCAGCCGCATCACCGGCTTCAACAGCGCGATGTCGGTCGATCGCTCCTCCCTGGAACTGGGCATCTGGGTCAACCTCAACGAGCGCAAGCAGATGCTCGACCTGCTCAACCGCGATGGTTTTGTTCGCGACTTCAGTTGCCACATCCGCCGCAGCGATGGGCAGATTCGCCTTTGCGAAGTGTCCAGCCGGCCGCTGCCGATCGGCAATGAAGATTGCATGTTGACCATCGCCCGGGACATTACCGAACGCCACCTGATGCAGGAGAAGCTGCAACAGGCCGCTACCGTGTTCGAGAGCACCGCCGAGGGCGTGTTGATCACCGACACCCAGCAGCACATCAGCGCGGTTAATCGCGCGTTCACCGAAATCACCGGTTACAGCGAAAGCGAAGCACTGGGTCACACCCCTCGCCTGCTCGCATCAGGTCTGCATGACAGCGCGTTTTATGCCGCCATGTGGCATCAACTGACCGCCGAAGGCCATTGGCAAGGGGAGATTTCCAACCGCCGTAAAAATGGAGAGCTGTACCCCAGCTGGCTGACCATCAGTGCAGTGCGCAACCGCGATCGATTCATTACCCATTTTGTTGCCGTGTTCGCTGACATTTCCAGCCTCAAGCACGCCCAGGCCAAGCTCGACTACCAGGCGCACCACGACCCACTGACCGGCCTGCCAAACCGCACATTGTTCGAAAGCCGGCTGCTGACTGCGCTGAACAACCAGCAGGAAAACGGCGGCCAGGGCGCAGTACTGTTCCTCGACCTGGACCGCTTTAAACACATCAACGACAGCCTCGGCCATCCGGTCGGCGACCTGCTGCTCAAGGGCATTGCCGTGCGCCTCAAAGAGCAGCTGCGGGACATCGACACCGTGGCACGACTCGGCGGCGATGAATTCATCATTTTGCTTCCAGGCCTTCAACAACCCAGCGATGCCGACTACATCGCCAACAAGTTGCTCAATTGCTTCTCGGCGCCGTTCCAGGCCGGTGAACATGAGTTCTTCATCAGCGCCAGCATTGGCACCAGCCTCTATCCCCGTGACGGCAGTGACGTGGCCACGCTGGTCAAGAATGCCGACGCCGCGATGTACCGCTCCAAGGCCAAGGGCCGCAACCGCGTCGAAAGCTACACCCGCGACCTGACCGCCCAGGCCAGTGAGCGGGTAGCGCTGGAACACGAGTTGCGCCGCGCCATCGAGCGCAATGAACTACACCTGCACTACCAGCCGAAGATCAGCCTCGACGACCATCGCCTGGTCGGCGCCGAAGCACTGATCCGCTGGCACCACCCGACTTTCGGTGATGTGCCACCAGAGAGCTTCATTGCCCTGGCCGAAGAAAACGGCATGATCCTGCAAATCGGCGACTGGGTACTGGAAACCGCCTGCCGCCAGATGTTCGAGTGGAATCAGCTCTACCAAAGCATGGGCCCGCTGTCGGTAAACCTGGCAGGCGCCCAGCTGCGCCAGCCCAACCTGCTCGGGCGCATCGAACAACTGCTCAAGGACAACCGCCTCAGACCGGATCTACTGCAACTGGAAATTACCGAAAACTTCATCATGAGCCAGGCGGAAGAAGCGCTGGCAGTGCTGCACCAGCTCAAAAACCTGGGCGTGCAACTGGCCATCGATGACTTCGGTACAGGCTATTCATCCCTGAGCTACCTCAAGCGGCTCCCGCTGGACATCCTCAAAATCGACCAGTCTTTCGTCCGCGGCCTGCCGGACGACCCGCACGACGTGGCCATCGTTCGCGCAATCATCGCCCTGGGCCGCAGCATGCAATTTACCGTGATCGCCGAAGGCGTCGAGACCCAGGCCCAGCAACAATTCCTCGCTGCCGAAGGTTGCGACCAGATCCAGGGTTACATCGTCAGCCTGCCCCTGCCACCCGACGAATTCGCCGCGACATTTCTTCGTACAACAGTTTCAAGCTTTTCGGATAGCACAGCCGAGAAACCATCGTTATAATCCGCGACCTACTGAGGGCCTATAGCTCAGTTGGTTAGAGCAGAGGACTCATAATCCTTTGGTCCACGGTTCTTATGTTGACTTAGGTTTTCGTGCACGTATCCTAGCGACCCGTGCGCCGTAGCATCAGGGCCTCTAGCTCATGTTGGTTAGAGCAGCGGACTTAACGCTTCAAAGCCTAAACCCCTCGGGGCATGGTGATGAGGGAATGGGTTGCCTTGGGGTAAGTTCACTCTGCTCCTTGGTAGAATCGCTCAAATTCGGGGAAGCCTCTGCTTTGGCGTGGTAATCCCGAGCCAAGCCTTGAGTTATCAAGGAAGGTGTAGAGACTGTACGGGCGAGCCGAAAGGTAAGAGACAGTCCAGACCACAAACCTGAAAGGGGCAGTGAAAACTGAAGTGGTACGCATAATCCGTTGGTGCCCGGTTCGACTCCGGGGAGGCCCACCATTTTGAAAGCCAGACCACCCGGTCTGGCTTTTTCGTTATCGCCATTCCGGCTGCCACGCTTCTCATCCCCAGTCTCTGTACTCCGTCATATCGGCGCCATTACTGACCTACATCTGGCCACGGCGTACATGGCGATTCCGTTGCGATTGGTTCACGCTAAAGGAAGCCAGTGATAGCCTTCATACTCATCGCAGCTATTCCAAGGCGGCCCTCGGAGCACCAATGAACAACCTCCAGAGACTTATTGCCTGGCTCTTCCCTGACCGACGCCCTGAGTGGGAGAAAGCGCGTGAGCGCGAGTTCATCGCTGCAGTGAACGGGTTGAAGACCCTTTCGGTGACTGACCGAGGTGGCATGGCCATCGACCCCGAAGAGCTTCGCGAGCAAATAGTCGCCTCACGTGAGCAGTTGAAGCATCTTGTCCACAAACCAGGAGCGCCTAGCCAGCCATTTAAGGCCGTGGCAGACCTCCAGGTGGAACGAGAGGCGAGTCCCGCCGTAGAGGCTCCAGTCGGTGCCCTGGATTGTATTGAGGTGGTGGCTTGGCGTCGGCTTTCCAACGGAGCAACAGTGCGTTACGTTTGCCTTCAGTCTACGAGCACCGGTGGTTACGCTGTCGCGACGGCAAGCCTGTTCTTAGGTAGCACGGAGAGTCTCCCGCCTTGGGTCGACGCCAACACAAACAGGCAAGTCGCAAGTGCCCTACAGAGCCCTGTACCCCAGTGGTTTACGACTGTAAGAGAGGCGATGGATGCTTGGGATGCAGAGCTCTGATGGCTCAATTAGGAAAGACTCACTGGCACCAAGGCCCCCAGGTAGGTGGATTCTCGATGATATCGATGGATGTACTGAGCTCGTCCTGCATGTGCTCGAAAACCTTATCTAGGCTCGGATGAGCTTTCGATTCTCGCAACTCGGTTACAAGCTTCAGTAGCTCCCGCCCAACCGGGTCGATCCGATGCTCGCTTGAAGGAAACGCTCCCTCCAAGGCTGCGGGATATTGAGCTCCAAGACTATGTCGATGCCGGAACGGTGGCGTTCCACCGAGACAGAATAACGAACCTCATTGAGCTCAGGTGGCTTATCGTTATGGAGGGTATCGTTTCGCTCCTTGTGGTCGAGGTCATCAAGGATGGCTAGTGCTTCGGATGCCTTCGGATCGCCTGGGGGAAGGCTGGCAAGCAACCACAGTGCCTTTCGCCTAGTGGCCTCTAGCTCGCGGAGTTCATCCTGGGTCATTTCAGCTCCCTCCGGGTTGGTTTGAAGCTAGGCAGCGGTGATGGCGTGCCGCCGTTGGCGGAGGGCTGTCGTGAACCGAGCCGTGGCAAGCCACGTCTCGGCCCTACGGGCTACCATCCCGCACGCCTGCGCGCTCCGCTTGCATAGATCACCGGGGCTATCGCTCAATATCAGACACAACTGGAATAGAGGGGTGGTGGATGGGTTATCTTCTTACGGCAGCAGCTCCGTGATTCGTGGGTGGCACTGCCATAATGCCCCGTCACGTGATGTTTCTCTCAACCATCCTAGGGATGGCTTACTTAACACTCATGGAAGGCGCCAAGGTGTCCCAAGCAGGCTTATTCACCTCGCGATCCCAGCGTCGACTTTTCCTGACGTTAAGCTGCGCTCTCATACTCATTAGCCTCTGTGTGGCTCTTAGTATCGCGTATTGGGCGCAAGCTACCCCTTTCTGGGGCACGCTAAATAACTTCCTGATTTCCATTGTGGCCAGCGGCGCGTTCGCGGTGTTCTCAGTCCTATTCATCGATTTTTTCGCAGACCCCGTGCAGGAGCACGACAAGATTGTGGTGCTTCCCCAGGACATCGGTATGCATCTGTCCAGGATCGCAGGAGAAGCTACGGATTACCGAGTTTACGTACGCACTGGTCGCTATTTCCGATCCGCTGTCCTGCCAAAACTCCTTGACCGCGCCAGGACGAGCAGACGGAAGATACGAGTAGAAATAGTGCTTTTAGACTTCCGAAACGAAGAGGTATGCAAACGGTACAGCGAATACCGTAGTAGCGCGTCCTTCGACACCACTCTTTGGGGTATTGAATACATCCAGACTGAGATCTTGGCGACAGCACTGGGAATTGCCAAGCAGGCGATTGAGAATCCGACGCTGCTTGAAGCACACCTGTTTCTCAGTTGTCGTCTATCTACCACCCGTATAGAGGGCAGCGCGGATGAGATCTTGATCACCCGTGAAGATCCAAAAGACTTCGCCTACAGGTTTCATAAAAGCCACCGCGACCACTCAGCATACCTAACCGAGTTCGAGTGGATACGGGATAGCGCCTCCGCCATTGCCTTGCCTAAAGTACCTGTTAGCGGAAGCCTATGCGAAGCTGTGTTTGGTCAGGATGCACTCGCGCTACGATTGGAATCAGCTGCCATTGCCGCCGCGACATCAAAGCCTCCATATGGCCGCTAACCTTGAATCGCTGCTCCAAGCAGATCGTGCATGGGACGCCGGTGTCTCCGAGCTATTGACCGCTCTGCGGCAATGGATTGGGGAGACAGCTCCGCTATGCCTACGCCACCCCCACGGCTTTTATGTGCTGCCTTTAAAACTGATAGATGAAGAAGAGTGGCGTCTGCATCTGTGGCCGAATGGGAATCGTGAGATCAAAGGAATGCCTGCTCGGATTCACACCCATGACCGCCACATTGACAGTCGTATCCTGTTGGGGGGCTTGACCAATATTTGCTATGACGCCCATGCCGCAGACGTTGATGGCAAGCCCGTTTACACCGTTGCATACCACGGCGACAAATATCAGAAGACCACGACTAACCGCCTCCAGCGATCAGCTGAGACACTACATCTAGAAGAGGTGACGCGCAGAGTTCTTGTCGCTGGCGAGTGCTACAGAATTGAGCGTCATACCTTTCATGAGGCCCAGGTGTCGGAAGCACTGACCACATGCACGCTAATTCGCATGCATTCTTACGAACCCGGTGCCATTAGGGTCGTGGGGATCGAGGGGTACCCGGACGAGGTCGCGTTTGAGCGCGAACAATTTGAGGGCAAACTATTTCTTCACTTCATATGAATCCATCACTGCCAACGCCAAGCGCTAATCCCGATATTTCCAGGTAAACGAACACTCTCATGACCCAGCCGCTGTTTGATTTTGATCTCAAACGCGTGTCACGCCAGCAATACATGACCGGGATGTCCGGTAAGTGATTTACCGTGTCGGCGCTGATTGAAAACTGACCCACCCTGCCGATTGAAAATTGACCCAGGGCGGATTGCTGATTGTTGCATCAGCAATTGTGGATAAGCTTAGCAGCAGTGTCCCGCTGACATCGGCACTAAGCCCCACCGCATGCAGGCATGCGGCAGGGTATTCCCGGTGTAGATCAAAACGGTTCATCGTCCTCTGTACCGTCATTGTCCTTGCGCTTTCGCTCACGTAATTTGATCTTTGTCTGGGCGACCAAGCTGCTGTGTTGCAGACGGTAGGACTCGTTGCCTGTTTCGACGATATGGCAGTGGTGCGTCAGCCGATCCAGCAACGCCGTGGTCATCTTGGCGTCGCCGAACACACTCGACCATTCCGAGAAGCTGAGGTTGGTGGTGATGACCACGCTGGTGTGCTCGTACAGCTTGGACAGCAGGTGAAATAACAGGGCACCACCGCTCTGGCTGAAGGGCAAATACCCCAGTTCATCGAGTATCACCAGGTCTGTCCGTAGCAGCCCTTGAGCGATTCGGCCGGCCTTACCCTCGTACTTTTCGCGCTCCAGCAAATTGACCAGATCCACCGTGGAGTAGAAGCGCACGCGTTTGTTATGCGTCGTGATCCCGGACACGGCCAAGGCGGTGGCCAGGTGGGTTTTGCCGGTTCCAGGCCCGCCGATGAACACGACATTCTGCGCGGTATCGGTGAACGCCAGGTTGGACAGATCCCTGACCAAGCGGGCGTCTGCGGTGGAGGCGCTGAAGTCGAAGCCTGCCAGATCACGATGCATGGGGAGTTTGGCCATGTTCATCTGATGATTCACAGAGCGTACGGCGCGATCTGCATGTTCCTGTTGAAGCAGGTGTTCGAGCAGCCATTTCGACGACGCCGTCGAGGCTTCGCCTTGGGAGGCCAGTTCTTCCCATGCGCTGGCCATGCCATGCAGACGCAGTTCTTTGAGTTCCGCCATAAGATCACGCATTGCGAGTCTCCTCATCGGTGGCACGGAGCCGGTCGTAGCGCGCCGTATTGGCGACAGGCGCTACCTTGAGTCGAAGGCTGGTTTCGGCGGATGGAGGGGCTGCGGTCGATGTCAGTCGAGCCAGGACATTCAGGATGTGGTCGGCGCTCAGGCTGCCCGACTCAAGCACCAACTCCACCGCCACCAACACGGCATCGAGCCCGGCGATGGGCACCGCCGCCAGTACCTGCGTCATGACTCGGTCACCATTGCTGTGCCGTCTCAGACCGCGCTTGAGCAGCAGCAATGGCTTCGGCAGATCGGCAAACGGCGCGCCATTGCGCAGCGCTCCAGGCTTGCGTTCGATAAGCGGGATGTAATGCTGCCAGTCAAAACTGACCTGATCTCGATCAAAGAGGCGCTCGTGACTGGCAATCATCGTTTCATCGGCGATGACCACCACCCTGGAAGGATACAGACGGCTGCTGACCCACTGGCCGACCCGCTCACACGGCACCGAGTAGCGATTTCGCGCCACGCTGATCAGGCAGGTGCTGGAGACCCGCACGGTGCGCTCGACGTAGCCGTCAAAGGCCGTGGGCATCGGCATCATTTCCACCCGCTCTAGCTCCAAGACCTCTGCCACCGTCAGCCCGTTGTACTGCGGATGCAGCAGCTCGCTCCAGAGTGCACGACAACGCTGGCCAAGCCAGGCATTCAGTTCTTCGAAGGTGTGAAACATGCAGTCTTGAGCGTCGAGCCAGATGCGTCGCCGGCTGTCTTGGACGTTCTTTTCAACGATGCCCTTTTCCCAACCCGAGGCGACGTTGCAGAAGTCCGGATCGAACAGGTAGTGCGCGCACATCACGGAAAACCGGGCATTGACCGTGCGGCCTTTGCCCTTGCTGACCTTGTCGACAGCCGTTTTCATGTTGTCGTAGATGCCACGACGCGGCACCCCACCTAACGCACCAAACGAGCGGGTATGGGCATCGAACAGCATCTCGTGGCCTTGGCTGGGATACGCAACCAACCAGAACGCGCGACTGGCGCACAGCTTCATATGGGAGACCTGGATGCGTCGGAACAGGCCGCCGATCAGCAGACCTTCTTCGCTCCAGTCAAATTGAAAAGCCTCGCCGAGTGCGAACGTCAGCGGTACGAAGGCCCGTAAAGACTTTCCTTGCTCACCGCGCCACGCGCGGATGAAGGCGGTGAGCTGGCTGTAGCCGCCGTCGTAACCCTCGGCCTTGATCTGCTCGAAGAGTGCTTTGGCGCTCCTGCGGTTGTGCTTTGCCCGGAACGAATCGGCCTTAAGCGCCTGCTCCAGCGTCTGGTGAAACGGACTGAGTTTGTTGAAGGCTGCGCAGCGCTGGTACGCCGGTTGAGTGGCTTCGGGCGCTCTGACCCATTTTCGGATGGTGTTTCTCGACAGCCCGGTACGCTTGGCTATCTGATGCAGCGACAGCTTGTCGCGAAAATACATGCGCCGAATTTTGCCCATCATTTCCATGCTGATCACCCTGTGTTCTCCTGCTCAAAAATTGAGCAGAAGCAGTTGAACACCTGGGTCAGTTTTCAGTCGGCAGAACAGCCTTTACTGGGTCAGTTTTCGGTCAGAGGCAACATTCTAGTACGCCAGAGGAATCCTATCCACTCGATCTCGATACTTATCCAGGATTTTTGCAGACGTACTTTCCGCCGCGACGCCAAGCTCCTCCAGCTTGACGCGAACAGGAACAGACAATCAACGCCGGGTGTTTCCGCTTTACGAACACACAGCTCATCTCCCGGAGCTACTTCAGCTACGCTTTTCTTTCCACGGAGGAAATCGCGATGCCCAGTTCAGACCTGCTCCCATCTCTGCTATTCAAGATCAATCAAAACCAGTTAGCCCTCGAGGCCGCCATCATGGAACTGACGCTGTGGGTTGAGCAGCGCGGATCTGCAGAGGTAGCTAGCAACGTTCGAGGTGCGTTGGACACCATCAGCAAGAACGAAGAGTTCATCAGCATGACTCTCGCGGTGCTCATGACGCCAGAGTAACCAGCCACGATCTAGGAATAGGATCACCAATCGGGCTCTGGCTCTGTACCCAAATGAATCGACATAATCAGCGCACGCCGGTAGTGCAACGGGGTGGCGTTCAACTCGAGGGACAGAAGTCGGTCAGCCGCACCAACCAGGGCGTCAATCCGCTCGCGGGGCATTGCTATATACGCAAACAACCGTGTCCCGCTTGCTGTCATAGACCCTATTCCTTTGGGTGGGTCTATGTCTTGCATCAATCGAGGATCTGCGTAGAGCTGGCATTCAACCTCTGGGTATTTGAAGCTCTCCGGGTAGAGAACTTCGCCCTTCAGCGTCAGGATCAGATGTTCATGATAATGACCTTCGTTAGCCCTCAAATTATTGGGCTGGGCTAGGCTTAGCGACCACGTAAAATCCCACCCGGACAACTTGATTTGATAAAGGGCTCGTTGCGTTTCGCGCCGAGGTCGGCCTCGTTGAGTTTTAGGTTTTTGCTTGGCTGTAGGAGACATAGTGATATCCCTCAGAAACGGCCAGCCAATGGAAAGGACTAGCTCCCTACCGGGTTGACCTCAAAGCATAGTCGTAGCGAATACTGGGCTGCTGCTCCTAATTCTTAAAGGTGGTAAACGCCTGTTGGTCGCGAAAGCCTTTGATCAGGAATTTTGCGGGGCAACGGCGCGCCGATGGATCAGTGGATCTGCCGAGCAAGCACTACGATCTAGACTTCACCCGACCACTTGGGAGGGGAACATCCGCTCGCAAACCAATCAATGAATATCCAATGTCGGGCATACCCACGTGCTGCCATTACAGCATAATGCCGCCCAGTTTTACTCATAATCGTGCTCCGCACCGCGTCAGCAACCGCCAAGCACTGCAAGGAATTTCAAATAATGTCGCAAGCCTCCAACAACCTGGCCGCCTACATCTGGTCTTTAGCCGATTTACTCCGTGGTGACTTTAGACAAAGCCAGTACGGTCGTATCATTCTGCCGTTCACCTTGTTGCGTCGCCTCGAGTGCGTGTTGGAGGCGAGCAAGGCGGCGGTGCTGGCGGAGCATGCACGCGTCCAGCAACTTAATACCTCCGAAGAAGCCCAGGAAAAACTGCTCCTGCGTGCCAGCGGTGGGCTGTCGTTTTTCAATACCTCGAAAATGGATCTATCCAAGCTCGGTGAATCCGGTATCAAGGCCAACCTGGAGTCCTACCTGCAGGGCTTTTCCAAAGATGCACGGGAGATTTTCGAACACTTCAAATTCACCGAGTTTCTCGGACAGCTGAACGATGCCAACCTGCTCTACAAGGTTGTGCAGAAGGTACGGAATACGGACTTAAGCCCTGCTGCTGTTTCCAACCACGACATGGGCCTGGTGTTTGAAGAGTTGATTCGCCGATTTGCGGAAAGCTCGAATGACACCGCTGGGGAGCACTTTACCCCGCGCGACATCGTGCGGCTCACCACCTCCCTGGTGTTTATGGAAGACGATGATGCGTTGACCAAGCCCGGCATCATCCGAACCATTTACGACCCAACAGCGGGTACTGGAGGTTTTCTATCTTCAGGCATGGAATACGTACATGAGCTCAACCCACATGCGGTGATGCGCGCCTATGGCCAGGAACTCAACCCTGAGAGCTACGCCATCTGCAAAGCGGATATGCTGATCAAGGGGCAGGACGTCAGCAACATCAAGCTAGGCAATACCCTCTCGAACGACCAGCTTTACGCCACTGAATTTGACTACATGCTCTCCAACCCGCCCTTTGGCGTGGATTGGAAAAAGATCGAGCAAGAGATCAGTGAAGAGCACACGCAAAAAGGTTTCAGTGGACGTTTTGGCGCAGGTTTGCCACGGGTCAGCGATGGCTCCTTGTTGTTCCTAATGCACCTGCTCAGCAAGTTGCGCGATGGCTCCCAGGGTGGCGGGCGGATTGGCATCATTCTCAATGGATCACCGTTGTTTACCGGCGGTGCCGGCTCTGGAGAATCGGAAATCCGCCGCCACATTCTCGAAGCCGATTTGCTCGAAGCCATCGTCGCGCTGCCCACCGACATGTTCTACAACACCGGTATTTCAACCTATGTCTGGGTGCTATCGAACAAGAAAGCCCAGGAACGCAAGGGCAAGGTACAGCTGATCAATGGTGTGAACCTTTGCGGAAAAATGCGCAAATCCCTAGGCTCCAAGCGCAATGAAATGGATGAGCGAGATATCGCCACTGTGATCCGCGCCTTCGGAAGCTTTGCCGCAATCGATGCCTACGAGCTAGACAAACAAAACGCACAAAAAAGCAATCGCGGTCGCCAGTCAGCCAATCCCAAAGCCGAAGCGGCCAAAACCTTCGCCAGCAAGATTTTTAGTACCTTTGAATTCGGCTATCGGCGTATCAGCATTGAGCGCCCGTTGCGGCTGTCCTGGCAGTTCAGTGACGAACGGGTGGCCACCTGTCGTTTCGCTCCCGGCGCCCTCAACAGTGCCATGCAGTGGCTCTACCAAGAGTACAGCGCAGTAGAGGGTGAGAGCTGGGATGATAGTGATACCTGTAAGCGTTACGGTGATCTGAGCGCACACGAAGACGCTATTCGCCGTTACTTCAAGCTGCACTTCGCCGATCTAAAAGAGAAGCACATCAAGGATCTGCTCAACAGAACAACGTGGATGGATCAGAAGCGACTGTTGCTCAAAGCAAGAGGCCTGCAGGCAGTTATCGGTACTGCCCAGCACGACGACTTAAACATCTTTGACGACGCACTCAAGGCCGCCTGCAAAAAACAGGGTATTGCCTTGGACGCAAAAGAAAAAAAACAGATTATCGATGCTGTGAGCTGGAAGAACCCAGCCGCCGCCAAGGTCATCAAGAAGATTCACAAAACCAAAGCCAGTCCCCTATATGGCTTGTTTGCTGTCAACGGCGAGGTGCTGGAGTATCAGGCCGACAGCGACCTGCGCGACAACGAAAACGTAGCGCTCGATCCGACCCAATCCGTTGATGCCGTTAATGAGGCTTACTTCCTCAAAGACGTGCAACCATACGTGCCCGACGCTTGGATTGATGCCGGCAAAAAGGATGCTAAGGATCAACAAGTTGGTATAGTTGGTTATGAAATCCCTTTTAATCGACATTTTTATCAATATCAACCACCAAGGGATTTGTTGGAGATCGATGCGGATTTGGATGCCGTGTCAGCAGAGATTATGCAACTACTGCAAGAGGTGCATTCCTGATGGCGGGGCGATATAAACCGTATACAAAGTATAAAGACTCAAATATTGATTGGATAGGCCGCGTGCCAGAGCATTGGAGCGCTAGTTATCTAGGCTTCGAGTGTTCTGTCAAAGCAAGACTGGGCTGGAAAGGACTTAAGGCTGAAGAGTACGTCGATGATGGTTATGTTTTTTTAGCAACGCCAAACATCAAAGATAGTGAAATTGATTTTAGCAATGTCAACAGGATCACCAAAGAGCGCTACGATGAATCTCCAGAAATAATGCTAGAAAAAGGTGACGTGCTTGTCACCAAAGATGGCTCTACGACTGGAACAACGAACATTATAAAGATGCTTCCAGAGCCGGCGACTGTCAATAGTTCAATTGCAGTATTGCGTAGCAATGGAAATATAATAAGTGAATATTTGTACTATTTTTTTGTGTCTGAATACACACAGAATCTTATTAACAGAATGCGCGGCGGCATGGGTGTCCCCCATCTGTTTCAAGCGGATCTTCGAAAATTTGACATATTAATTCCTGCCAAACAAGAACAGAAAGTTATCGCGAATTTTCTCGATCACGAAACCGCCAAAATTGACACCTTGATCGAAAAGCAAAAACAGCTTATTCATCTACTTAAAGAAAAACGCCAGGCAGTAATTAGCCGCGCGGTCACTAAGGGATTGATTCCCAATATCGAAATGCGCGACTCAGGCGTTGAATGGATAGGCGAAGTCCCGAAGCATTGGAAAGTAAGTAAATTTGGTTATGTTTCAATGGTCGTAAGAGGAGGTTCTCCGAGGCCGGCGGGAGATCCTGCGTTATTCAATGGTGATTACTCCCCTTGGGTCACCGTTGCAGAAATAACTAAGGATGATGAAGTTTACCTGACTCAGACAGAAACATTTCTGACTAGGAAGGGCAGTGAGCAGTGCAGAGTTTTTTCCTCTGGCACACTACTGATATCAAATAGCGGGGCAACTCTCGGAGTACCAAAGATATTATCCATCGATGCGAATGCAAATGATGGAGTTGTCGGCTTTGAGAACCTGAAATTAGATCGCGAGTTTTGCTATTTTTACTTGTCTGTCTTGACCGAAGACCTCAGAGAAAGAATAAAGCAAGGTTCTGGCCAGCCAAATTTGAATACTGATATAGTTAAAAATGTCGCTATCCCTATTCCTCCGGAAAATGAAGTTACTGAGATAGTGGCGTTGATACGGAATACGCGAAACCAATACGCCAATTTGATGGCCAGAGCTAGCGCTGGCATTGAACTACTTCAAGAACGCCGTACCGCCTTAATATCTGCCGCAGTTACCGGAAAAATCGATGTAAGAAACTGGGTCGCACCAGAGGAAGCTCAAACCAACAAGGAGGTAGCCGCATGAGTTCATTGGGTGGTGGAAAGGCCAACGAGCTGACGTTCCAGAATAACATGCTCCAGCATCTACTGGTTAACGGCTGGCTGCTGGGCAAAATGGAAAACTACAACCGTGAACTGGCCTTGTACCCCGAAGACCTACTGGGTTTTGTCAAAGAAACCCAGGATGAACAGTGGCAAAAATTCTGCGCGCTCTACCCGAGCAACCCAGAGCACCACTTTCTTGAGCGTGTTGCCACCCAGCTGAATAAAACTGATCCCAATGCCGCCAGCAAAGAAATGCGCACCTTCGGCACGCTGGGAGTGTTGCGCCATGAACTGCGTCACCGTGGCACCCGGTTCAGTCTGTGCCAGTTCAGACCTGAACACGATCTAAACCCCGATACCTTGGCTCGCTACGCTAAGAACCGCTGCCGTGTCGTGCCTGAGGTGGTTTATTCACCCTGGGCAAGCAAAGAACATCTCGAACAGTCCGGCAGCAAGGCCAAAGCCTGGCGAATTGACTTGGTGCTGTTTGTAAATGGCTTGCCGGTCGCCACACTAGAGCTGAAGTCCGAATTCAAGCAGGCTGTGCACAGCGCCATTAAGCAATACAAAACCACACGCTTTGCGACAGATCCTGTCACTAAGAAGCCCGAGCCACTACTGACCTTCAAGCGTGGTGCTCTGGTGCATTTTGCCGTGAGCCAGTACGAGGTTTATATGGCCACGCGGCTGGAAGGCGCGGAGACGTTCTTCCTACCATTTAACAAGGGCACCACTGTCGGCGGTGCCGGTAATGATGTGCCAGCAGACATCAACCAGTACGCCACCGATTATCTGTGGAACGAGGTGCTGCTGCCCGGCAATCTGCTGTCGATTCTCGGGCACTTTGTGCATCTGCAAATCGAAGAGAAAGAAGACTGGGAAGGCCGTAAATACAAAAAAGAAAGCCTGATTTTCCCGCGTTATCACCAGTGGGATGTGGTGAGTAAACTGGTCACTGCCGCTCGCACCGAAGGCCCTGGCCATAAGTACCTGATCCAGCACAGCGCTGGCTCCGGTAAGTCCAACTCGATTGCCTGGATAGCGCATCAGCTGTCGGCGCTTTACGACGCGCATGGCTGCAAACAATTCAACTCCGTGATTGTGGTGACAGATCGCACGGTGCTGGATGATCAGTTGCAAGACACCATCAACCAGTTTGAACATGTCGATGGCGCGGTTGGCCGCATCAATAATCAGGAAGGCGACGGCTCGAAATCAGAGAAGCTGGCAGCCGCACTGGAAAACTCACAGCCGATTATTATCGTCACCATCCAGACCTTTCCCTATGTACTGCGCGCAATCGAGAATAGTGTCAGCCTGAAAGAGCGCAGCTACGCAATCATTGCCGACGAAGCCCACTCCTCGCAAACCGGCTCTACAGCGCGTCAGCTGAAAGAAGTGCTGATGATTGAGGCCAAGGCTGATGGTGAGGACGAACTCAACTCTGAGGACATCCTCGATGCCGCCGTGGCGTCACGCAAGGCGTCAAAAAACCTGAGTTACTTTGCCTTCACCGCCACGCCGAAAACCAAGACGCTGGAGCTGTTTGGCCGTTTGCCCAATCCGGAAGAGCAACCCTCTAAAACCAATAAGCCCGAGGCCTACCATGTGTACAGCATGCGTCAGGCCATTGAAGAGGGCTTTATTCTGGATGTGCTGAAGAACTACACCAACTACAAGGTGGCCTACAACCTGGCACAAAAAATCGATAAGGCGGATCAGGAAGTCGAAAGCAAAAAAGCCAAGGTCAAGCTCAATCAGTGGGTGCGCCTGCATGAGTACAATATCGCGCAGAAGGTGCAGGTAATCGTTGAGCACTTCCGAAGCAACGTCATGGGCCTGCTGGGTGGGCAAGCCAAAGCCATGGTGGTCACCAGTTCTCGCAAAGAAGCCGTGCGCTACAAGCTGTGTTTTGACAAATACATCGTCGACAAGAGCTACCAAAAAATCCATGCCATGGTGGCGTTCTCGGGTGAGGTGGAATTTACCGAGAAAGACCCGAACGCTGTCGCGCTACTCGGCACCAAATATACCGAGAGCAACATGAACCCTAACCTCAAGGGTCGCGACATGCGTAAAGCCTTTGATAGCGATGATTATCAGGTGATGATTGTTGCCAACAAATTTCAGACCGGCTTTGACCAGCCCAAGCTCTGCGCCATGTACGTGGACAAAAAGCTCGGCGGCGTGGAGTGTGTACAGACCCTGTCGCGCTTGAACCGGACTTATCCGGGCAAGGCGGAAGTCGGCACCTTCATCCTGGACTTCTTCAACGAGCCGCAGGAAATCCTCGACTCGTTCCAGCCGTATTTTCAGACGGCAGAGCTAGCGGATGTTTCCAATCCAGACTTGATCTTCGATCTGTTTGAGAAGCTCAACGCCGCTGGTATTTATAAATCGACTGAGGTTGAGCAGTTCTGCGCGGCCTTTTTCGTCAAAAACAAAAGCAATGCGGCGATTGCCAACATTTGCAAGCCAGCGGTCGAGCGCTGGACGAAAAGCTACAAGCAGGCGGTTGAGGCCTACGCGCACTCGAAAGAAATATTTGAGCGGATTAAAAAGACCCAAGATGCGGTGTTGATCGCCAACGCGGAAAACGACCTCAAGGAATGCAAGCAAGCCAAGGACGCCCTCGACATCTTCAAAAAGGATCTGGGCACCTTCGTGCGCTTCTATGAATTCATGTCGCAGATCGTCGATTACGATGACAAACAGTTGGAAAAGCTCAGCCTGTACGCGCGCAATCTAAGCCCGATGCTGCGCGAAACCGCTGTGGACGAGGATGATATTGACCTCAACAGTATCGTGCTCAGTCATTACCGCGTTTCAAAAATACGCCAGCAAGACCTGAAGCTCATAGAAGACGCGCCCGACTATAAATTGGTGCCAGGTGAGGGGCTTGGTTCCGGAACAGCAAAGGACATCAAGGAAGAGCTGCTTTCACAGATATTAGAACGGCTCAACGAGCTGTTTGTGACTGATCAGCTGACTGAGAAAGACATGGTGAATTACGCCTACACCATTCGTGACAAGGTCAGTGAAAACCAATTGGTCATGCAGCAACTGGCCAACAATACCGCCGAGCAAGCACTGCTGGGCAACTTTGCCAACGCGGTAGATGACGCAATTATGGACAGTGGCGATGCTCACCAGAATCAGATGATGCAATTGTTATCTGACCCGGCTAAAGCTAGTAAATTTGCGAAGGTGGTTTTTGATTTACTTAACTTGACGGCGTAATGACTGGCTGGCCAAGTCAGGCCCGTGAACTCATCGATGCCAGTCGAAAAGGGACTTTAAATGTCGATCCTGAATTTCAACGTGCACGCCAAGGGTGTTGCAGACAAACCCGGCGAAAGGCTATCCAAAACCAATATGAAAATGGCAATCCTACACAAAGGGGGGCTCTTCGCCCTGGCTATGAGTGCGTTTGCACCGTTGGCAATGGCAGATAACTACGAACTCAGCGTGACGAGGAAGAGTGCCAACCTTTATAAAGTGGATGGGAAAGAAATCTTTATTCGCACCCAATACTGCTACGAATACGCTTACGGTGAGACCGCAATCCTCGAAGCCTATGGGACAGTTGGCGATCTAAAATTTCTCGACTCAAGCTCTGAATGCCCAGTCAAAGCAATTTTTGGTAAATCAAAGCAGACCGCCGGGAAATACGTAGTCCAAGTTAGACAAGACAATGACGACTGGTATGAAGTCTATCGGCAAGGCGTCTACATCCATACCGACGGCTGTTTCAGCATGGCGATGACCGAAGATGCGATCCTCGATCTCTCTGCCGGAGGCTACGGATCCCTCATAATTGATGGCGAGCAATGTTCAGTGGAAGGCGTCTACTCGAAGCTGAAGCTCTAGATCGGTCTCGCGATTTCGAAGCAGGTCAGAACGTCCGCTACGAACCTCGTGCCGATTGCTGCCCTTGGTGAGCTGCAGAATTCGGCCAACAGTAGTTATAGCCATGCATTACAGTACATTTCCTGATGGGCATGGGGCACTTTGGTTTTGCTCCCGACTTATTCGACCTCTAGAAGGAAATCACCGCCGATACTGAAATCTGCTACCTTGGTTTTCTACACCAGACCGCCGAATGCGTTCTTGCTCCTGGACGTACAGAAGACACGGATGAATTCAACCTTGTCTATGTACCCTCTCGCAAACGAGCGCAGGGGTGGCGCAAACACAGGGGTTGCGAAAGGCCTCAAAGCCGGTCAACACCCTGGTGCGTGTGACAGCAAGAAATTTCCCTGACCCTCCAGACATTTGCCGCATCTGCATGTGGCACGCTCAGACGTGCTTAGCCTAACGGCTCTCCTTACGTCAGCAAACTAAGGAGCATCGAGGGTATGGCAGATATGACTTCATGGGTGTCAGGCTCGGATCCAACATCTAGCCAACTTTACCGGCTCTTCCTGAGATCGGATTCGAGGAAAGTTCGGCATTACCGTGCAGCACGATCCTGTGACTTACTGACAGCATCACGCCATCGGTAGTTGTTTTTACGAGCACGTAAGATCTCGCACTTCAGATTCTCCGCAGCCTTGAGTATCTCCGCGAGAGGTGCCGGCTGCCCAGGCTCCAGCTCCCTGCTCGGAAAGTTATTGCCTGTACAGGCAATGTTAAATTTACCAAGCGCCGAGAGAATCTGCCTCCCATTGAAACCTGTGTAATCTTTATTCAGGGCATCAATGGCGACATTCAGGCTGGAGCTCAAGCCGAGAATATAATTGGACTCCAGCTTAAGCTTATCGGAACCCTTTCGATAGCGCCCGCTTGGGAACGGACACGAATGCCTTTGACTGAAAAAAACTACCCATTTAGCCCATGCTGGTGCTTTCATGAAATTAGGATTTTCTACCTAGTCTTCACTAATATCAGTGAAATAAAGCCACAACGTCTACAGCAAAGAGGGTTTTTCTCGATGCTTGTCCCACCAACCCAGAATTTATTGCCTCATCATGTAAAATCAAACCAAAACGCTCACGCATGGCTTTATTGTTTTCATTCAAACTTCACCCTCATCGAAAGCGCCACTAACTGACCATCCTGCCGCGTACAAGATATGCTTATCCTTATCTTTTAAATACTTAGTATGCGCATCAACCACTACATCGCGACTTTTAACTTTCTTATTTTTATAGGAGCTCTCAAGCCCAAAACCGATTTGAGGTGATGATCTTTTTTGCGCAATAAATGTTTCCACACATGGAGTGGTACATGCAATCGACGGATACAATTTTTTGGCTATATTAATTTTTCGTCCTGGATGGAATGGATCTTCATAATCCACGCGAGAAGGCTCATAAATTTTATCAGGCGCGAAATTCTCTTCGAATTGTTTCATTCGTGCGATAAAATTTTTGATATGCAAATCGTATTTCTTCTCATCCCTCATATAAAAAATCAATGAATTGTAAGCATGCACAAGCTTTTGCCATGACACTGGTTTTCGCTCTGCAAGTAATGGAAGAAACCAAATATCACTTTTAAAATCGATCAATAAGCGAGCCGGCCTCAGACGAAATAGCTCTTTGAAATCAATCTTGTCCTGAACTTTTACTCCATTATAAGTCTTTTCAAGATCGCACATCACTTCTAGTAAACCTTCAACATCTGGCAATATCCAGTGATCAGAAAGTTCGGCCTGTCTAATTTCGCAATATCGGGCCAAAACCCAAAGTGTTTTTTTGTACGGCCAAGAGGTGAATCCTGGAAAACCAAGACCTTTAATAAATTCACTCAGCTTTGGAGGCAGTCCTTGTTTTTTCATAAACCACCGTAAATTGAGAAATTAGACTTAAGTATTCACCACCTAACGAATCGCTTGTACACATTGGAAACGGCCCACCGGGCCCTTGTACTCAATCTAGCATCACTTTGCCCATCAGCACGGGTAGATCAATCATTTCGGCTCGGCCTTCCACTTCCAATTGTCCATCTCCACCTCCTCAGGTGCATTTCCAGGTGAGTCAGCTGGCAATGGACTGACCCATTTCGAGCCTGCGCCATGTACTCAAGGACTCCAAACTGAAGGCTGCTGATAGCCGACTTCCCACGGGTTCGTGGTGCTCCGGACTTGCAGGGGCGGCATGAGTGGCTGGGCTTTCGTGGGTTGGTAACGCGCTCTAACTCGGTATGGCGAAAAGCGCCGGCGCGTAGAGGAGTGGCTGCAGAATAACGAGAGTTACGCTCTGACACGGCGTTCTCACTTGGGACGGAGGGAGAGTGTTTTTACGTTGATCCATTTTTAAAATCAAAGACTATGAAGGTCGTCCAGCCGCCCACATTAAGGACAGCCAAGTCGCATCGATTTCACATTTAAGAGTGGTCGGCCACACTAAGCACCCTACGCAAGCGGAGCACGCAGGCCGGTACGGCCAAAGGTGTGAAGGATGGAAGCCCGTAGGGACGGGACATGGCGGGACGCCGGGGCCCGGTTCACGACAGCCTGCTCGCACACAGCGGCACGCTTACCGGAGGAAACTGCGTCAGACCTGACTGTGCGGTTTAGTATTGCCATTGTGGGCCGAACACGGAGTGCTAACCCATCGCCCTCCCACTATTGCGGTGATCATCAGTTACACGGCTTTCATCGAAAAGGCAGCAGCCACGCTAGCTTCTTTTTTCTGACCTGCACCTAAGAGCAAGTAGACGGTGTCCTTGGTTTCAAAAAAACAGCCTTCCGTGAATGATTTTCCGAAGTTGCTGCGTGCCCACATGGTCGGCTCGAATCGACCCTTGCTGTCCAGGACTACTTCATGAGCGAAAAGTGTCGCAGGAAGCAGCCCGAGCTGCGTCAGTTTTTCCGTCTCTTCAGGCGTCACGATGAGGTCGATCAAAATCCACCGCCGGACGACGCAGAATGGTTTGCTTGGAAACGTCTTTGCTGCCAAAGAGATCAGGTCATCTTGCGTGCCTGTCCAGCCAGGAACCTCTTCCCCCGCGCCGTAAAAGAGCTGCGAGATTTCATCCAACGTCACCATTAAAAAATCCTCACGTTCATTGAGCGCGGCCAGCCACGCGAGCATGTCTATTGACCAATCACTGGCAATCAGAGGTCGATCAGTAAATTAGGATCAAAGCCGGCGCGCTGCGTCGGATACATCTGCAGATGTGAGAGGATGCTGGACTCCAATGCACAGACATAAAAAGCCTCAGTGGAGGTGCCTATCTTGAAACGCATCCCTAGAAGTCTTCTTCCTCTTCCCTAATGTCGACTTCGCCCAGCGCTCCCAAGTGAATTTTCCGACAAGGCAGCTTGGTGATGAATCCGCTTTCGAAAAGCATCCTAGGGATATTCCAAAGCAAGCTCGGCACTTCCCATCTCTCGGTGAGCGGCGTCGTTGCCTCTGCAACGAATGAGTCGAGGTCGAAGTCCTGCGTTGCGACAAATGGCCCAGCGCGGTCATACCCTTCAAATATGCCCGAGGCTATGCAAATGACTTCTCCAGCCTTCACGATCATGACGTTACCTTGAGATTATTCAGGAGGCTTCACCCTCGGCGAAGACGAACACGACTATCACTGCAAAACTCGCGGGGTTAGATGGTTCTGCCCTTGTGAAAGGCGCAGAAACTCACGGAGGCTCGAGCGCCCGTTCCCTCGCTGAAATGTCGCGATCACGTACCGTGAGTTCACCGTTGTCAGCACCCAAAATCGTCCCTCGCGTTCAGCCTTAATAACGTCTGAAGTTCGGAGTAAATGACCATCGCCGAACCGACCGTACTGGTCTTCGCGTTTGTGACCAAAAACTACGCCTATTCCAGTGCGCGCCCTGATTGCGACTCCACAGAGGTAAGCGGTGACTGGCTCCTCAAATCCTTGCTCCTGAGCTTTTATGATTCGCAGAAGTTCGAAATCTGTATGGCGCTTTACGTGAAAACTTACCTCAATCGTGTTCGGCATAATTGCGTTCCTTTGACCGCTCGTATGGCGTGACCAAGAATCCGACACGGAATCATCCAAGCTGATGCCGTGCCGAAAACCTGATGGATTTCAGGCTGCGCGGATCATGCTCGCTAGAAAAATCGGGTTGAGATTGGTCAGCATGTTGCTTTCGAAAGCAGGGTTGTGGGAGCTGTGGTATGTGGAGCCTGTATCTACTTCTACTAGACACACCACGCACTCGTTCTCGTCTTCACCAAGTGTCACCTTGGTCAAAGTTTCCATGCGCCAACCTTTTGTGCCATTCATGTGGGCGGGCGTGACTACCTGAACATCGGTGACGATTGTCTCGGCGTCTTGGGCAATCAAAATTTGCTGTAGCCGGTTTTCGTTGTCGACCATCAGCGCCGCTTCGGTGATTCTGTCTTGGTACTTTGCTTGGACGGTCACGTGATACCAATGGGTTCGTAGCACTCTGGATACCTTCTGCCAATGGCATTGGCCTTCACCGAACATACCAGGGAGGCCAATCATCTCGTTGTCATGGGTTCTGAACATTTTGTGTCTCTAAAGCTCAACGGGCTCGACGTGGGAACCAAGGTTAAAAGAAGGAGAAAGCGGTCTTCAGACTCGCGGGTTGCTCATGTCCTGGGCCAATCAAGACGTAAATCGTGTTTCTAGTTTCGAATACGGCACCGTCATCGAAACTGGTGCACATGCTCGAACGAACCCAGTCGCCTCGTTGGAAACGCCCTTGGCTGTCCTCGATTACATTGTGGGCAAATACGATCATCGGGAGCTGGCCGACTGCATGAACTTTGGTGAGCTCTTCGGGCGTGACATCGATGCGAAAAACTGTCCAGTCTTCAACCAGGCAGTACGCCTTGCCAGAAAAGTTTTTGGAGACGAGAGCTCGAGCTTCTGAACTGCTTGGCAGACCAATACGCGGGGTACGTGGCCTACCTGCAACGTCGGACTCTTCGACGTTATCCATAGAATTTCCTTTCACTAATTTTCGTCAAATTGACAATACGACCCTTCTGGCCGCCGTTCACGGTGGCCGGGCTGACCCACGCCAGCGATGTCCTGGCCTCATGGGTAAGGCCATTAAACCGTTACGAAAGCCGATAGGCAATCATAACGAACCTTTTAATGCGTGTTATGACGGATTGGTGTGTGGCCTTATCCTCAAATTTGCTTGGGGAAAATACCGATGGATGCGGCAGAAGCGCTGGCTGTCGTGGTTCGTGGGATTCGCAGAGGACAAGGCCTGTCTCAAGAGGACGTCAATAGCATCGGGCGCTCTCACCTCAGTCGGATCGAGCGGGGGGAATTAAGCATCACGCTTGACGTCCTGGTACGGCTCGCCGGGATCCTAGATCTCGAACCGGCTGCGCTGATTCTGATGGCAAGCTCGCTGCAAGCTCACGAGTCATTCAATGACGGTCTTAAACGTCTCTCGAAACAGCTGAACAGAATCAAGAAGGCTGGGATCGATCTAGAAATTGAATCACTTGTTCGGGCTGGGAAGCTACCTCCTGGTCGACCAGCCCGATCTGAGGCGGCGGCTAATGCGCTTGAGGCCATTCGATTGAAGAATGACGGAGTGCCCGTTGTGGAAATCGCGGAAAAATTAGGGCTGTCTGAAGCTACTGTTCGCAGATATTTGAAAAAAACCTTACCCGAGCAGCCGTGATTTGGTATGACCAGTAACTTTCACCCCATGACAATGGCGCACGCTGTAATCGATGCCGCTCACATACTCTGGCGTGCTCAGCCCCAAAAATGCGAATAGCGAAGGATGCCTAGCAAGATGGATAACCTTGATCACCTCGATACATTTTTTTTTGGCGGGGAGGCAGAAGCTGAGGCCGAGATCCGGAACGACATATTCGTCGAACCGGGCGCGATTGATGAGCTTTTGAGCTTCCGGAGATCGAGATATAAGGTATTGATTGCCCCCAAAGGAGTGGGAAAAACGATCCTGCTGTCGGTACTGCATGAGTCGATATTGGAGCATGATCAAATTTCATTGCTTCTAACGCCACGCGATTTGGACTGCAAAGATATCTTTGATAAAGCCGCACTTGCAGATCGCATTAGTTGTGCATATAAGCAGTTGCTAATCGCTGCTGCGAGTCACATTGGATCACTGAGTAAAGATATCGCAGTTTCAGACGCTCTTGTTAATTTGCAAAATTTAAGTGTTGATCAAGGTCGTATACGTGAGGATCTGAAATCCAGAGTTACTACCTTTCTAGCAGCTATTGCACCAAAAGGTAAAGATATAGCTGAGGCTGCAAGGGGTATTCAGCGCTTAAACAAATCAGTAAATATTCTTAAAGGCGACGTGCAGTCAGTGCTAAAGCGTAATAAAAACAAGCTTTGGTTGTTGATCGATGATATCGACCTAGCTGCTGTGGACGCTGGGGATAATTACGACTACTCAGCTTGTTGGGCCATCATAAGTGCCGCTATTGACTTGGCCAACGATTTCGACGGTGTGCGATGCTTAATATCGATCCGCTCTGATATATGGCATGTAATGACCAAGGTTAAGCGATTAGGTTCAGAGCGGCTTGATAAAATAAAAAAGAACACCGTGCATCTTGCTTTCGGAGAAGAGGAATTGCGGGAAATGTTTAATCGTCGCGTGGAGTTAGCCAGTCGGGCAGCAGGTGCAGACGCTATCGATATGGATTTGTTTTTCGCTAATCGCTGGCTCGTCCTTCCAGGCGTTAAGGAGGGAAAAAGACCTTGGGATCAATGGGTTGCTAAAAACTCTAGAGATAAACCGAGAGACATGGTTCAGCTTGTACAATCTCTTATAGAAGAAGCTCGGCGGCGCAAAGCGTCTAAGATTGGGGATGCCCACGCTCATGAGATTGTCCTGAGTTTTTCAAAGGATTTAGTGGGAAACATCTCGGCTGAATATCAGCAAATTTGCCCCCAGATTGAAGGCCTAATGAAGTTTGTTGCTCGAAAAACGCTTTTTGAATTCGAGGAAATAGTCGAGTTATTGAAAAAGGCACCTTCAGCACAAAGAATCGATGTAGATGGATTGCGGATGAAGCCGGACGATAAGGCAAATGCGTTGAAGTTACTTGGAATATTGCACATGGCAAACTTCATGAATCCGCGAGTTGAAGTTGATCAACGATATAACCATCTGTTGTTTTCTGCCGTCCCGGATTTTGTGAGTGAAGAGAACTGGAATGAGATGCAAAAAACAAAATGGGAGATACATCCTGCGTTCCATGCATTTGTCAATGAAACCAGATCAAAGAGAAAATGAACAAGCATGTTGATTTAATCCTACCTCCCTACTGTTAGCAGGAGTTCTGGCCCTTTGCTGACTTTTTGAGAAGGCCAATTATTGGTAGTTGCCTGCATCTTTTCCAGGGCAATCTTCGGCCAACAGAAGGCGCTCGCGAACGATTGCTTCTGCGCGTTGCGCACGTGTAACACCTAGCTTCGGCATCGCTAGGAGATAAAGTGAATCGATCTCAGGACTTCTTCATCTTATTCAGCGGGAGCGCTGGGCCACTCTGCCGTTCGTCCATTGGGCGTACGCTTTAAATCTGTTTGAATTTTAGGAAGACCGGAAATCCTATGGTTGCTGAATGCGCGGGGCAGGAAACCAAATGGTGATGGCTTATTGACGATGGCTTTTGGCCTCGATGCCGGCTAGATTTGGTGCTTTCTACGATCAAGGACGGATATGAGAAAGCTCATCGCAGTTATGGGGATGTGTGTCGCACTGGGCGGTTGCGCAACTTCGCACTTCACCGCAGGTCGAGACTTTCCTTCGGCCAATGTAGCGAGCATCACCAAAGGTAAAACCACGACTACAGAGTTGAAGTCGCTGTTCGGTGAGCCCTACGCCAAAAGCGCAGTCACCGAGACCGACGAGAAGTGGGTCTACACATACACCAACGGCTCAGCCCACGCCCAAAGCTATGTCGTCACTATGAAGGTAACGACTACTGGCACTCAGAAAACGCTCGACGTCCTGATCCGCAATGATGTGGTCATCAACTACACATTCAGTGAAGGCCCAGCGCCCGGCACAACCACTGCTACGAACTAAAATCACCACCTTGTCACTGGGCGATTAATCGCGCTCATTCAGATGCTGATGGAGCATGCCCATGGATAGAACGTATGCCTTCGTGGATGAATCCGGGAATTCCGACCTTGATACGTCAAAGAGTGGAAGCTCGGGCTTCTTCATCGTGTGCTCCATTCTAGTGGCAGAGAACGATCTGGATGCTGCCTATGCCCAAGCTGAAGCAATCCGGAAGCTTCATTTTCAAAAAGGTGAGATCAAATCCAGCAACCTGAAGCCCAAGGATTCTGATCGCCGTGCTCGGATCTTGAGCGAGCTGGCCGAGCTCCCATTCAAGCTCTATTTCACCGTCGTTGATAAGTCCCGAATCCACAAAGATGGTGGCCTCCGTATCAAGACGTCGTTCGTTAAATACGTGAACGGGTTGCTCTATGAACGACTATTCAGAGCACACCCTGATCTCCGGATGATCGTAGACGAGCATGGTGGACAGGAATTTCAGGAGAGCCTCAAAGGCTACGTTGTAGAACGGTTCATTGACGACCTGTTTGGCGATGAGGATGCCTTTCAGACGAAGTCCAGTAAGGACAACGTTTTGGTTCAGGTTGCAGATTTTTTCGCCGGCTCGGTGGCTCAGATCTACGAAGAGAAAGCATCGGAAGAAGCAGTTCTCGCCTACAAGAAGATCCTTCGCAGCCAGACTCTCGGCATGCTGGAGTGGCCATCCAAGTACCAGTCTCTTCTGCCGCCGCCGACGAATGAGTCTGGCTATGCAGACTACCAAATACACCAGGAAGCTCTTCGCCAGGCTGACAGTTTTAGCGAGCGGGTTGGTAAGCACTCTGATGAGGATGAGCGCCTGCAGCTAGGCATCTTGCGGTTCTTGAGATTTCAAAGCGAATTCGTCACCAAGGACTACGTGCTGACTACCGAAATCATCGCCCATCTAAAAGACAGTGGGTTCGGAGTGGTTGACGGCCAGAGAATTCGCTCCAGCGGCATTGCCAAGCTTCGCGATGCAGGGGTAATCATCTCTAGCGCGGTCAAGGGTTACAAGATTCCCCAAACGCGTGCGGACATTAACGACTTCCTGCAGCGAGCATCGGGCATCGTCGTCCCTCTTCTCGAGCGCGTTAAAAAGGCACGCGAGGTTTATCGGCTGAGCAGTCGAGGAGAATACGACATCGTCACTGCGGCCAACCTTACTGAGCTAGCCAAACTTCTCACCGCGCTTGAGGCGTTTGCAGATGACTGAGCTATGCAGCAGTACCAACGCGTCGCCGGACGCTGAAATGATCCAAAGAGAAGTCCTGGAGGTGCTGAGCGAGGCCAAGGTGCTCGCACGGAGGTTCTATCGACTGACCGGTAAACCGCTGGGGATTACTGGCGAGGTGGCCGAGTATGAAGCGGCTACGAAACTTGGACTCGAACTGCACCCTGCCAGACAAGCTGGTTATGACGCTACAGAAAGCAAAGACGATGGCGTCGCAAGAATTCAGATCAAAGGCCGATGCATTCTGAATCCGCTAAAGATCACTGGGCGCGTGGGCTCGATTGATTTGAGGCAACCTTTCGATTCCGTGCTGTTAGTGCTGCTTGATTCGGAATTCAATGCCTTTGCAATGTACGAGGCGGGTCGCGCAAAGGTGGAGGCAGCGCTGACCTTGCCAGGGTCGAAATCCAGAAATGAACGGGGAGCATTGGCCATTAGGCAATTCATGTCGATAGCTACGTTGCGCTGGGCTCGCCATGAACCCATCGAATCGTAGAATTCATGACTGCCCGTGGGTCGAATGCAAGGTAGAATTTAGCCCTTACGTTGGACTCTCTGGGGCGAACATGCTGGCAATGATACGGGCATCCAGGAGAGCGTGAGGTGGAAGTGGAATCCCGTCGTTTATGGCATCTAGAGTGGTTGCGTCAGTGGGGTAATTCCGGACATTCCTTGGCCATTTCCCATCGGCATATGCGAGTTCGCAGAAAAGCTCCCAGTCATACTGTGGAGCGTCTGTGACAATTTCCAAGGCTTCGTCGAACGACGCAAGAAACTCCAACAACGCTGATCTTGCCCCAATGATCGGTAGTGCATAGCTTCCGCCCCAGAGCTGCGGAAGGACGATCTTTACGACGAAGTCGCTGCAGTCTGATTCCCGCCATGTGTTGAGTAATTCCACGTAGAACTCGCGCCCATCCTCGGCCACCAATGCGAGCGATATAAGCTTCGCTGACGCTGAGAGCTGGGAAAACTCGCAATCAAGAAAGAGCCTCATGCTGTTAGCACTCCATAATGACTAGGGCTCGCCTACATATGGCGCAGGAAGGTCACCCATGGGAGATGGCCCTCGAGCATCTGGGCTCAGACGGGCTGCTTCAAGCGGTCATAGATATGTGGAGTCGCGCCGCCCCTCCGCCCAGACCAGTCGTTGAGCACCTATCCACCGACAAGGTGAGCCAGTAAGTCCTGAATATACTGAAAATTGCCCAGCGAGTCGGTGCCTTTGTACCAGATCGAATGCCGGTTACAGGCACGGTCACGTTGTACGCTCGTCACGCGAGTGACTTCGTTGATGGGCTCTTACACGACTGCCGAAGGAGTAGTTTTCGCGAGCTGTGAGAGGCTCGCGTACTGAAATCGAGCTGGGAATTTGACGTTCATGCAGGTTCTCCAAGGACACCAGTCAGCAACAATCCTAGTAGAATTTGTGGAGCTAAGTGCCGCCCCTTTGAGATGTTCTATGAACTCTGAGTTAACTGAAGAAGAAATGCGTCGTGCCCTGTTCGGTACGGCTCAGCCCGACGAACAGGTGCCTGCTCCTCTAGTACAGGAGCCTGTGCCAGAGACTGTTTTAACGAAGCCGGCAGCCGCGCCCGTAGCCAAGAAAAAGGTGGCGAAAGCGTTTACGCCTAGGCTCAGGGTCACGCTCCGGGTTGGGAACGAATTTGAGGGGAAGATGCACGAGGTGATTCATGAGGCCGACACGTTGAGCTCGCTGCTTGCCGAACAAGAGGCAGTCAAGGCTGCCAGGAAGAAATACAAGTATGTGGAAGTAGTCTCGGTCAAATCGATGTAGACGCCCTCGCTTCCTTGGTTGGGCGGCTGATCGTGTGTTCGTCAGGATCATTGATGGCGCCTGCAGTGAACTGCTGTCATAAACCGAGTCAATTGGCGATGGCAGGCGTCTTGGCGCTACAGGCTTTCATCCTTATCTGAGAGATGTGCTGACGCGGCTGCTGACCCAATTAGCAAGTGAGATTTGGAAATTTGCTGCCCCGTCAGTGGGTATCTACCTGGGCCATCTGAAGTGGCTTCGGCAGATGCTTCCACTGTTTTTGACCGTTTTCTGGCTGCTCTGGATTGTAGTTGCCGATGCACAGCAACCACCTATCACCTGATCTAGCGACAGAGTGACAACATCTTATTTTTTTACGGGGCAGTTTCTGGCGTCGTGGTTTCTGCCGTTGCAAATGCTGCAGCGACGAGCCTCTGGGCATGTTTGCGCGTTATGCCCAGTCTTATTGCAGACTGAGCAGCGATTAACATTTGGACAATTTCTTAGAGTGTGGTTTCCCGCACCACAAGCACTACAAGACATAGTTTTTCCTCATTAAAAATGATTGTATTAATCGAGTCCGTATTAATTCTTTGCCATGATAACTTTTTGAATCGACTCCTGATCATAACCTCGACTTTTAAGTTCATTATTGGCCGCGCCAGCTTTCATAGGGGAGGAGCTGCGCTCTTTCTTCAAAATCGCCAGGAGCTCATCATCCGCAAGAGTTGGCATTAGCTCTTTGTATTCCCGAGACCGATCCCCAGCGGCTTTTACCTCTTTCACCGCGTAGGCGCCGGCCTTCAACGCGAGTCCCCCTGCCTTATCCCAGAAGCCCATATCCATCTCCCTGTTGAAAAATGCGAACTGGATCCACAGCCCAGTAGCACAATGCTACTAGAGTGATGGCATTTTGACTACGCAAGGCAGCAAGCACAAGGTGTGTTCCCTGGCCGCTCAGCAAAAGATGACAGGCAGTTACGAGCTGCTGTCTGCAACCATTTGGGGCGTCCGTTCAGCCTGACAGGCGACGCCGTCCAGCTCCGCCCAATTCAGCATCGACAACTTCACTAAGATCCGACCCGGAATGCGAGGAGATCGGACGTCTTCTCTCAGGTACACTCCAATTTTTGAGATTGTGGAGCCAGGATGACAAGGGAATGGCGAGCATCCGCTTGGGGGCGGCTGCTGACGAAATCCGACACCTGGCGCCTCTGGGTCGAAGATGGATGCCTTTTGCTGAAGTTGCGCGAGGCCACTGTGAAGATAAACCCCCACAATCTCGCAAGTGTGGAGGTGAATCGGGGGGTGCTGTGGACGGACTTAACATTCTTCCAAGACCGCCAATACCATATAGATGGTTTGCCCAACTCCAAAGAACCCTCGCTGACCCAGGAATTGGGGAGATTGCTTCAGGTAGCCAGGCGCAACCAGTTTGAGGGCTGCTATTCATCCATAAAGGGCTGGTTGGACGAGGTCGCGTCGGCCATTACCACTGCAGATTCCCAGCACCACTGGTTAACCCACGAAAAACAGCAAGCTCTCATTGATGCCAAACCGACTCTTAGTATTGACGACCAGGCATTAACCAAGCTCTTCCAAACTTCCGATGTTCAATCTTCTCTCGGTGAACGTGCCGAAGTAGTCCACCAGAATCTCGACGCCTGGATGTGTGATTGGAAAGAATCGTGGACTGCACGAAATGACGCACACATGCTGCGGGAGTTGGATGGATGCAAGGAGCTACTCGCAAACGTCGAAAGCAAGCCACTAACCGATGAACAATCACGGGCGGTCATATGCTTTGACAACCGAGTCCAAGTCATCGCATCCGCAGGCTCGGGTAAAACATCGACCATGGTTGCCAAGGCAGTTTATGCCCTGCACCGCGAGCTAGTTTCGCCCAAATCGATTGTCATGCTTGCCTTTAACAAGGATGCAGCCAGCGAGCTGCAGGCGCGGGTCTCAGCATCACTGAACCGGCTCGGCATCGAAGACGTGGAAGTAGAGGCCAAGACTTTCCACGCTTTGGGGCTATCCATAATTGCTGAAGCCACAGGCCGCAAACCTCATGTCCCAAATTGGGCAGTGGAAAGCCAGCTTGGATTCCAGAAGCTTTTGAGCATAGTCGACGACCTGAAGGATCAGTCCGAATTGTTCAGGACACAGTGGGATCTGTTCCGCTTGGTGCTAGGACGAGATGTACCTGCGGCTGCGGAGGAGCAGTCGTTTGAGGCATGGGACAAAGAGGGACAAGGCCGACTCGTCTCATTGAGCGGCGAGCTTGTCGCAAGCCAAGAGGAGCGAATAATCGCTAACTGGTTGTTCTACAACGGTGTCGAATATCAGTATGAAAGGTGTTACGAGCACGACACTGCCACGGCGATGCACCGTCAATACTTTCCCGACTTTTATTACCCCGCCATCGATCTCTACCACGAACATTTCGCTCTAGATTCTCAGGGCAACCCTCCCGAGCATTTCAAGGACTATTCACAAGGCGTGGTCTGGAAGCGCGACACACACAAACGGTTGGGCACAGCCCTGATCGAGACGACCTCACATCAATTACAGATCGGGGAGATTTTTGATCATCTATCCAAGGAATTAACCGCTCGCGGTATTGCTCTCGATCCAAACCCAGATCGACCAATTCCTGCGAAGGGCATGGTACCGATGGAGCATGTCGACTTGGTCAAGCTGCTTCGCATGTTCATCACGCACTTCAAAAGTAACAGCCTGAGCATGGAGCAAATGTCAGATCGCATTCGAGATTTGCCGCCAGGGGCATTCAAATACCGTTTCGAAGCGTTCCTTGATCTTGCCGGCCCTGTGATCGACGGGTGGAACATGGTTCTGGCCCAAGAGCGGGGAATCGATTTCGAGGACATGATTAACATGGCGGCTGAACGGCTGGAGCAAGGACATCCGTCCCCATACAGCCTTGTAATGGCTGATGAATATCAGGACGCCTCAAGGGCCAGAGCTCGCCTGTGCCGCGCCCTAGTCGCGGAACCCGGTCGCCATTTGTTTGCTGTAGGGGACGACTGGCAATCGATCAACCGTTTTGCTGGGGCGGACATATCCGTAATGACAGGGTTCCGAGACTGGTTCGGTCACGGTCAAATCTACCGTCTCGCCACCACATTTCGGTGTCCGCAACAGATATGTGATGTGTCTAGCCGATTCGTCTCAAAGAACCCAGCTCAGCTGGAGAAGATGGTCACGTCAGTGACACCTGCTATTGGCCCTGCTATCCAGGCATTCCAGGTTCTCGACAGAAACCAGATCCAAGACACCATTAACCAGTACCTAAAAAACCTCTATCACAAGCTGATTGATGGTGAGATACCTCCGGGCAAAAATGGCAAGGTGAGTGTTTTCATTCTGGGGCGTTATAAAAACGACCGACAGTACGTTCCAGATAGCTGGCAGTATCATTTCGGCGACCGTATCGAGCTCAAATTTAAGACGATCCATGCCTCCAAAGGTGACGAGGCAGAATACGTTCTGCTCCCTGGTATGGTGGCTCGCGGATTCCCGAATCTAAAAAGCGATGACTCAGTGCTCGAACTGGTGATGCCAGCCGGCGACACATACCCACACAGCGAAGAGCGTCGTCTGTTCTATGTGGCTCTGACTCGGGCTCGTCGATCAGTCGCGATGTTCACTGTGATGGGAAAAAATTCGCCGTTCCTGGATGAGATGGTTAAAGAGGGTGCCATCAAGCTCACCAGTATTCGCGGAGAGCCCATCCATGAAGACAGGTGCCCCTTATGCAAACAAGGAGTGATCGTCTCTAAGGAAGGCCCATATGGCCAATTCCGCTCATGCTCAAGCTATCCGATGTGTAATTTCAAGCCTAAGCAACAGAAGAGACCTGCCGCGCGGAGTACCGGGGCTTCCGACAGGGGCCCTTGGTGATCCATTTGTTTAGGGTCTTCCGCTCGGAAAACGAGCTCAGGAAAACTGGGAATGGCTAACAGGTGGCTACGAGATCCAATTTTCACCTGCAGCCAACGGGTCTCTATATAAGTTGCGGAGGCTAGCGTTTTGAATGGCCAGCTCTCAAAGCCGGCCACCACCTGGTCAGCTTGTAAGCGCTCGCCCAACACACCTTGCGTGGTTAACGGGCGCCCACCTAATGCGGCACAACGCTGTAATTTCACTGGTTCGACAGACTATGATTAGCATTTCACTAAGCCCGTCCACCTATCTCAGCAGGGAGTATCTATTGAAAGCCGCTTTTTTGTAGCGGTGTGGCCGCGCTTTGGGCGACCACCACTGTGAAAATTGTTACTGATGTTGAAAGTTTCGAACTATTGCCGCATTCGTTCGGTAGTAGCTGAGTGATCTAGGTCTAGTGAAATTGTCTAGGCTGTTTGGCTAAATTATCTATTAATTAGGTGGCTTATGTTTTTTTTGAAGATGCTTTTATGGGGGATGGGTGCAGTTGGCGTTTTGGCTCTTCTGATTTCATCCATTACCTCGGCAATGAAGGCTAAGCCTGAGGATGGCACGTCTTCCTTTTGGATGATGATATTCATGATAGTGGTCTCCTGTCCACTCTACATCTATATCATGCCAGAGGATAAAGAGGTGGCGACGCCCAAGGTCTATGCTGCTCCTAAGGTTGAAGTTGATCCTCTATTGGAGGCCCGTCGAGAAAGGGCTAGGGAAATTGATCGAGAGAACAAGCGCATGGAGGAGTATGCCGATAAAGAGCACAAGGAACTCTCAGCAAGGTCTACTAGAGTCGCAGTGAATCCTTCCTCTGTGAATGGAATGGCTGAGTATCGTTACTATCTGAAGAGCGGGAAAGTTGTTTCTTGCTTGCGAGGTTTCGATGGCGATGTTTTAGCGTTCAATTGTACTAAGTATAATTTTGATTGATAGTAATGCAGCTGTGCCTATGGTGCCGGTGTGGGGGGGTGCTACCTGGGCCACGGAAAGCTAAGCTGGTCAGAGTAGTGGCTTAGTTTAAATTTGGTTATCAACTGCATTTCTGCGGTCGGGTCATGCGACACGGCCCTATTATCGCTTGAGACATGCGTAAGCGTGTTTCTCCTACCTCTCTATGCCAAGTAGGCCAGTCGTCGTGCCAGCGGCTGTCTGAGGGCTCTACCGGGGCTTTCAAGCGCTGCGACAGTCGTAGTTTCAACGGTCGAGCGAAGAGGTTGCTCTCTCAGCTCCTGTGGGCGTGGAAAGGCCCTCAGGGGCGTCCTGGGTGATTTCCAGTATAGTTAGTCCCGCCATTCTCCCTGAATACCAACGTTTAGCTTCACGCCTCAATTGAGCGGAGATGAAGGTCTTTTTCCCCGGTGGTGAATCATAAACGTAAGCAATGGGATGGACGCCCCCGCCCATAATCGTATCGCCGTGCCAGAGTGAGTGGTGTCTCCGCTGATGCACCTGCGCCGGTGAAGACAACAACATGCTGAGCCTTCCGCAATTGCTGAGCCAGGGTATTGGTGGTCATGAGCATGCCTTGAGGCCGGAATTCAGTTCAGGTTTCCACATTACTTAATCTACAGACACCGGCCTAGGGTATCCCAGGCATAGCCAAACCTGGGTAGAGAATTATTCCTGAGCTGCTGAACTCATTTGAGTTGGTAGGCATGGGCCAACCTGCATCTGACGTTGTCGCGTGACTAAAGGACTAATTCAATTGAGCAGTCTCCAAATACTACATGCGCACGTCAGCGCAGCGACTAGCCGGATACTTCAGTAGTAAGAGAAATTTCCGCCGGGTACGAATCGCCCCGAAGGAACGATCTGAATGCATGGACGCATAAACATGAAAATCTCTCAAGTGTCAATTTATGCAAAATTATTAGAGATCATTGATTTTAAAAGGTTTTTAATAGTATCACTAGACTGACATGAAACATTTTCAATGTGGTTGTACATAAACTTTTTTCGCTTTAGCCTACAAAAATATGGCGTTTTGGGGACTTGCGATGAAGCTCTTGACAAAGGTAGGAAGCAAAAGGACTTTGAAGCTTCTAAATGATAAGGGAGAGGAGCTTACGCTTTTTACTCAATTCAGAGATGAGTTATACAACATCAGCAAACTCGCGCCAAACACAATCGCTCAATATCTTGACCATGTAACTAGATTCATCGAATTCATTTTTGCCTGCGTTTTGCTGAAATCCAAATACGGGGCATCACTTAGTTATATTTTTCCAACATATGAAAAATATCTACTCGGAAATTCTCAGGACAATCCTGGAGTTTCGTCACTAGCACGAGCGCTTACCGGGCGAACGCGAAATGCTCAGCAATACAGCCTAGTGCCTATTGAGGCCGCACTAAAACGATTTCTCTGGTTCTCGAGTATTTCTTGTGACCGCTCGCTAGGACTCGAAAGTTATCTAGACGGTTGCCTCCGAACTCGTCCTTTCACCTTCAACGAAATAAAGAGTCAGCGCGCGAAAGCCGAAGCATATGGTCTGCAAAAGGCCAGAGCGGCTGCGATTTCCGGTGCCACACGTTATGAAAACCTGTTCCAGTGCACTAAGCAATTCGATGAAAATCACGACCAAAATACTTGGCAGCCTGCTAAGGCTATTGCGTCGGATAAAACGGATCTTTTTGTCGACAGCTTACCAACATATCGAGATAAGGCTATCGCATGCGCCAAGCTCGCTTTCGGCCTACGGGGCAGCGAAGTTCTAGGGCTGACGGATGCTGACATAAATGCTGATACTCGAGAAGTTCGCTGCGTTGACAACAGGTCACTGGCGAGGAGCGAAGCTGACGCTGACAAGTACGGATACAAAGGGAGGGATACGCCCGAAACAATGGGCCATGATCCGTGGCTAGGACAGTTTTTCAAGTTCCTGGAATTATACGAGCGCTTCGAACGCGTTCCCAACGTCGGGCATTCCTTTTGTTTCCAAATACTTCACGGAGAGAATCGGGGCAAGCCCTTATATACCGCGCACAGGTCATCAGCAAACAGAATATTCCATCGAGCGGCAAGGAAAGCAGGCGTCGAACTTCCACCAGGAATTGCCGAACACTCAATGCGTCATCACTATGGCGTATATACCCGCCACGATGCTCCTACTTTATCCGGAAACGGGTTCCCGGAATTAGTCACTCAAACCTACATGGGTCACAAAAAAGCAAGTTCTACCAGAAAATACACCAAGAAATCTCATAGAGAGTGGATAGACACTGCCAATGAAATTCAGAACTCCTCACGCCCCTCGGATCTTTTGGATAATAACTAATGCTTAATCTTACCAACAACATAGTCTTCAGAGATGCCGGCGCTGACCTATCGATAAAAATCAATGAAGCGCTTGCAGATACATGTCAGGTGCTATACAACAGCCTTTATCCGGACACAGATATTAAGTATTTTGACCTTAATAAAATCTCTGGAACGTCAAGAAACCCTAACATCAAGCTTTCATTCTTGCTGGATTTTTATGGCAAGAACTTTGAGTTCGATCATAGCTGGGTTGCGATGATTTTTGATGTGGTTGTGAATATACCATCGAAACATTGGGGTTCCGACAGCCACAGTATCTTAAAAAAGTTAGGCATAACTGAAATTCGTCGCTCACAAGGTATTGGCTTACATGTCATACGTGGCCTGCATGTATTCCTTATTGCTCTATGGGCAAGGGGGGCAATATTACTCCCGATGTCATTTTCACTGCCGAAAAACAGGAAGACTCACGGGCATGTAAATATTGACTCGCACAAAGTCGATAGCGCATACGACTTCTACCCACCCCTGCTGAAAATCATCCGACTGCCTTTCCAAGGCGGCATGGTAGACGATAGAGTTATCAACATAGGCAATTGCATTCCGACCACCTCCAGAACAAACTACAACTACACAGCGTGGCGGCCAATCATAGCAAGTAGCTGGCATGAAACCTCTGACATTAACCTTGAAGAGCTCCAGCAATTATTTACCTACATACTTAATAATAGAAAGTCTGAAACACACCAAGATTACAGGATTAGCGCGATTGCATGGGCGCGCCCGTTTTTCGAGTATGATGAAGCCCTCTTGGACTTCACGAAAGCGGAGCTACGTGAGGCAATGCGCTCAGACGACAATGTATCTGTCCTTGAGAACCATGAGTATTCCTTACAAAGAGATACGTGGAGCATCTGGATAGATACCTACGTTGATATGCTATACGAAACAGGTCGAGTAAAGGATACGACATCTATAGCAACAGCCTTGGGAAAGCTAACATCCTATTTCTTTGAATACACCGTAGGATTAGGGGTAGAACCACCACCTCTTGAGGAAGTTACCAGGGCACACATTGATGGATCCGGTGTTGCTGACCCGCTGAGGAGTTTTATAAAAACCCAAAGTGAAATGTCGAAAATCATTAATTTTTTTGAATACGTCTCTGCCATATTAGGCACACAAGGAATCACCTTCACCAACCCTCTTACAAGGTATGACAAAAAAGCTGAATCAAAGCCAACAAAAACCAACAAAAAGACAATGGCATTCAATTCTTTTCGCCTTTTTTATGCGCTTTCCTATTCCATCTTAAGCTTGATCTCTTATCTAAACTCAACCATCAAAAGCAAACAGTACGATGTCATTGAGAAAATCTTACTTTCAGCATCAATAAGAAACCCGATAATAGAAACTGAGCTGCTAGGTTACGTACCGGTTGTAAACTACATTGACATCCAGGGCAAGCGGCATGTCATCCCACTCAAGTACATTCCATTTAACCTCCTGTGCCTGGAACAACTGCCGGTAGGTAGAGACACAGCTAAAAAATTCAAAAGCATAGCAACGCCAGACAACATTGGTGCAGTGATAATTGCACTGGAAACATCCATTAGATTTATACACATACGCTGGCTTGATAAGTACCTTATAGCCAAGGACTTCCCAAAGCTCAAAGATGACTTTACAGCTATGCTAAGCACTTTGGGTTCAGACCCTTTCTTTCAATTTTTCGTAAATACCGACAAAAGCGGCGCCCCATGGATTCGCCCAACTAGCACTCGCGTACTTTACGTATGCTCTGTAGTAAATAGCTATAAAAAATTAGTCGCTCGTAACCATTACAAAAAAAAGCTGCAATATACGCACCATGATTTGACTCATTACCCATGGATTGCTCCAATATTCCACGACAATGATAGGGATACAGTGCTCACTGAAGACCAATATCGTCAACACTTCAAACAGCTGATCTATTTCTTCAACCAGATCAAGGTGATAGACAATCAATCACCAACCGACCCGCTACCATTCTCGGAGTTAGACTTTACTCAAAAGCAATCGTATGAGGTAGCTTACTCTCTTAACAACAAATTTAAGACCGAATATACACCACATGGGATAAGAGCAACGGTAATCTCACTGAGCTCAACCTTTCTAAGTGAGGAGCACATCGGGGAAAACATCAGCGGCCATAAGAAAGCATCAGTAAATAGATATTGCGTTGTAACTAAGGAACTGGTACAGGATGTACACCTTCTAGCATCAGCGACGATCATGAATTCGATGATGTGGACGAAAGCATCAGATGTACCTGTGCCATCGAGCGCTGAAAGGTTATTACAAACCTCGTTCGCACTCAAACCTCCAGAAGGCAATTCACTCACCAATAAGGAAATTCTCCAGAGCTTTCACCAACTCTCTATATTTCCAACTCACTTCTGCATGGTTAGTGGAGTTTGTCCCACAAAGATCATTGAAACCATAGGTGAATACAAATGTGGGCAGTGCTATCTAGGATTAAAATCACCAGGCCATATCAATGCTATTCTAGCGCTTTTGAGAAACATCGCTGCTGAAATTGATGAAAGCAAAAACCATCTTAAATATCTTAACACCGATAGTTTGTCTGACGGTGCCTTCAGCGCCCTTGAAAAGAAGCACCTTGATTTGATTAATGAATTCAGTGCATGGTCGCTGACAGCAGAGCATATCATTAAACATAAAGGCACCCTGGAAGGAAAATTCCTTACCATTGCCGACGAAGATACAGAAATAGCACTCCTCGAGATTCCTGAGAATAACGCCCTGTTAAACCTCATGGCTCGGGCTAATGATGCGATCAGGTACCCTAGCTTATCTAACTCTAGCCTAAAGAAAGATATCTTCAGGATGACCGCGCAACTCATGCGCATGGACAAAAGCTTTGTTGAAATTCTCAACTACGAAAGCACTGACGAGTTAATCTCAGAATTTCGTGGAAAGCTGGAAACCCTACTTATCGCGACAGGCTCGACGCTTGAAAACCTATCATCTAGGCTCAAAAGTGATAGCACGCCTCACATCCCTATTCTGAACATTTAGGTCGACCATGAATCTTACAATTCATTATCTAGCGCAGATTCTGGCTCTTGCCAAGGAACATAGCTTGGCATTCAAAAACCTTACAAGGTTATGCGAGTTCTGTGCGACATACATTAGCAGCCAGCGTGCCGACTCCCCCCCTATCAGCGTAACAACTCTAACTAGAAACCCTGTATATCGAGCCATGATCGATCAGTATTTAGAGAATATGACGGATGGAGAGTCCCATATTATCATCAGGCACCTGCAGATAGCTAACGCAAACCTTCGTAATGATATTAAACGGCTCAAAACATATGCACTCTCCCTTGAGGACAGTCGCAAAAGCCCCACTTTGGCACATTCACCAGAAATTGCTTCAACAGTTGATCTTGAAAAATCAAGCCTGGTCAAAACAGTTGATTTGTTGCTTGCCTATTTTGCGGATCATGTAGAAATTGACTCCAAGACGTCTACTATTATTTGTCCATATTTGAAGTCTAGCGAAAGATTGATTGTCCCAGCTGTGTGGGCAAAAGCCTACCTGCTGTTGAAAAGCATCGAACGCGTCCCTTCCGGGTAAAAATACATTCACCAGCATCAACTCTGCTGATCATCAGTCACTGGTATCTTGAAGCTTCTTACACGGTTGTCCTGCGGCATGTGCGCAGGCCAACACCGGCTGCTCGACTCTCTCCCGCACCTTTCAATCCGCCCTACCCGCTGGCTTCGCTCCTTCCAAGCTTTCAAAGCCATAGCCTTATGCGAAAAATTCTTGCATATTCCGATGCAGACCGGTAAACACTATAAAGTCATATAAAACAACAGGTTATCTAGATAAGACTCGTTGTAAAATGCGGCAAGTCAACATAAAGGTTCAAGTCCGTGTGGGCCCACCAAACAAAAAAAGCCGCGCTTTGCGCGGCTTTTGCGTTTTTCTCTTCCAGGCTTGATTCCAGTCAGAACCTCACCGCACACTTCAGTGTGGTGGTGCGGCCAGAACCAATGGAATACCCCGCACCAACCCCAACCGCTCCAGCGTCGCCGCAGGCAACACCACCTCATACGTATCCCCCGGGCGGCCCCACTGTTCCACGATAGCCATGCCATCCACCAGCACGCTTGCTAACCCGCAAATCGTTTCGGCCCGTTCTTCTACGATTTTCTGAGTCCGGACCCACAAGTCGTCTGTTATCACCTTGAGCTGCGCCGCTACCTGGTCGGATGACACTGGATGGGTATCAGGGCAGGCGATATTGCGCAGCAGATGCTGAAGCTCTTTGACTTTTGCGTAGTCCTGCTCAGCGCCCTGCGCACCCTTGAGAATGCTTACGGCTTGCGCCTTGTCGACCCGCCTGGCAATCGAATGAGTTGAAGACAAGGTCTGCCCCATGGCCCCAGCCAGAAGAACCATCAGCCTGGCCTCCAGATGCGTTTTCATCGCCTCCATGGAGGCAATCGGGCGCGACAGGGTGATCGAAGCACCGCCCTGGTGGCGCAAGTCCATGGTCACGGACAAGGTCACTCCACCTGTTGCAAACCCCAACGCTCGGGCCACCACGTAGTGCCCCATTTCGTGATGCGCAATCTGCAGTGCGCGTTCCCGGATGACCGGGGGCAACTTGCTGGTCATTTTTATCGCCTCGCATCCATGGACAGTGCATTCGACTACGAGCGACAGCAGCTGTCCATCCAGCAGGCCGGATTGGGTGGCCAGGGAGGCGCCCAGAGTGGGCACGCCGAGCCGGATCGGCAGGTGCATGCGAATGACCAGCGGGCCGGTGTGCTGCACCGTCTTCACCGGGACAGTGTTGAGCCTGGATGAAACATCCGCGATGTGTGGCGGGCCTGTAACATGCAGCCCCAATGATCCATGCCGCTGGAGACGCCCCTTGTCCGACATTCGCCCGCCTGTCCTTGACGAAATCGACCGCCAATTGATCGCCGCACTGCAGATCAACGCCCGCGAAAGCGTGGCCATGCTCGCCAGGCAACTGGGCATTGCCCGCACTACAGTGACTTCAAGGCTGGCACGGCTGGAGAAGGCCAAGGTCATCACCGGCTATGGCGTGCGTCTGGGCCAGCGTGTGGTTGACGGCGGACTTCAGGCGTATGTGGGGATCACCGTGCAACCGCGTTCAGGCAAGGAAGTGCTGCGCCGTCTCAGTGCGATGGCGCAGGTCCAGCAACTGTGTGCGGTCAGTGGTGAATTTGATTATGTGGCCTGGTTGCGGACGGATTCGCCGGAGCAGCTGGATCAGTTGCTGGATCAGATCGGCAGTGTGGATGGGGTGGAGAAAACCACGACTTCAATCATTTTGAGCAGCAAGATTGATCGCGGGCAGCCGGTATGAGTTTTAGAAGTGCGGCGATCCTGCTGGCCTCATCGCGGGCAAGCCTTGCTCCCACAGATGGTCGATATGAAGCTTTAGGTCGTCATAGTGATCTATAAACTATCAAAACGACGACACATTGCGTCTTATTAACGTATTCAACGCTCTCTAGAATGGCTGCATCTTTTCCTATACTCAGATGCGCATTGCGCGTCGGGTCGCCAGCAAGGTCAGCCATGAACAAGAACAATCGCCATCCTGCAGACGGTAAGAAACCAGTCACCATCTTTGGCCCGGATTTCCCGTTTGCCTTTGACGACTGGATCGAACATCCGGCCGGCCTGGGCAGCATTCCTGAACACAATCACGGTGCTGAGGTAGCGATCGTCGGTGCGGGCATCGCCGGCCTGGTGGCGGCCTATGAGCTGATGAAGCTGGGCCTCAAGCCCGTTGTCTATGAAGCCTCGAAAATGGGCGGGCGTTTGCGCTCCCAGGCGTTCAACGGCGCTGACGGCATCGTCGCCGAGCTGGGCGGCATGCGTTTTCCCGTGTCGTCCACGGCGTTCTACCACTATGTCGACAAGCTCGGCCTGCAGACCAAACCGTTCCCGAACCCGCTGACCCCGGCGTCAGGCAGCACGGTGATCGATCTGGAAGGCAAAACCCATTACGCGCAGAAACTCGCGGACCTTCCTGCACTGTTCCAGGAAGTGGCTGACGCCTGGGCGGATGCGCTGGAAGCCGGCTCGCAGTTTTCCGATATCCAGCAAGCCATCCGCGACCGCGACGTACCGCGCCTCAAGGAGCTGTGGAATACCCTGGTGCCACTGTGGGATGACCGCACCTTCTACGACTTCGTCGCCACTTCCAAGGCGTTCGCCAAACTGTCGTTCCACCACCGGGAAGTGTTTGGCCAGGTCGGCTTCGGGACAGGCGGCTGGGATTCGGACTTCCCCAACTCGATGCTGGAAATCTTCCGCGTGGTCATGACCAACTGCGACGACCACCAGCACCTGGTGGTGGGCGGCGTGGAACAGGTACCGCTGGGCATCTGGCGCCATGTGCCGGAACGCTGCGTGCACTGGCCCCAGGGCACCAGCCTCAGCTCACTGCACAGCGGCGCTCCGCGTTCGGGGGTGAAAAAGATTGCCCACGCGCCGAACGGGCGTTTCACCGTCACCGACAATTATGGCGACTCCCGCGAGTACGCAGCGGTGCTGACCACCTGCCAGAGCTGGCTGCTGACCACCCAGATCGAGTGCGACGAAAGCCTGTTCTCGCAGAAAATGTGGATGGCCCTGGACCGCACCCGCTACATGCAATCCTCGAAAACCTTTGTGATGGTCGACCGGCCATTCTGGAAGGACAAGGACCCGCAGACCGGTCGCGACCTGATGAGCATGACGCTCACCGATCGACTGACCCGCGGCACCTACCTGTTCGACAACGGCCAGTATGAAAATGGCGTCGACAAGCCTGGGGTGATTTGCCTCTCGTACTCATGGATGAGCGATGCCCTGAAGATGCTCCCGCACCCGGTGGAGAAGCGCGTGAAGCTGGCGCTGGACTCCCTGAAGAAGATCTACCCGAAAGTCGACATTGCCGCGCGCATCATTGGCGACCCGATTACCGTGTCCTGGGAAGCCGACCCGCATTTCCTCGGCGCATTCAAAGGCGCCCTGCCCGGTCACTACCGCTACAACCAGCGCATGTATGCCCATTTCATGCAGGACGACATGCCCCCTGAGCAGCGCGGAATCTTCATCGCCGGTGATGACGTGTCGTGGACGCCGGCGTGGGTCGAAGGGGCAGTGCAGACCTCGCTCAATGCGGTGTGGGGCATCATGAAACACTTCGGCGGTGAAACTCACGCCGAGAACCCGGGTCCAGGAGATGTGTTCAACGAGATCGGTCCGATCGCCCTGCCCGAGTAAAAGGAGTTCAAATGCGCGTAGCTCTATACCAATGCCCGCCACTGCCACTGGATGTCGCCGGCAACCTGCAGCGTCTGCATCAACTGGCACTGGAGGCCAAGGGTGCAGATTTGCTGGTACTGCCGGAGATGTTCCTGACCGGCTACAACATCGGCATTGATGCCGTCAGCGTACTGGCCGAAGTGCACAATGGTGAATCGGCGCAGCAAATCGCGCGCATCGCTAAAACCGCCGGCATTGCCATCCTGTATGGCTATCCCGAGCGCACTGAGGACGGGCAGATCTACAACTCGGTGCAATTGATCGACGCCCACGGCGAGCGCCTGTGCAACTACCGCAAGACGCACCTGTTCGGCGACCTCGATCACTCGATGTTCAATGCCGGCGGCAACGACTTCCCGGTGGTGGAGCTCAACGGCTGGAAGCTCGGCTTTCTGATCTGCTACGACCTGGAGTTCCCGGAAAATGCTCGCCGCCTGGCCCTGGCAGGTGCCGAGTTGATCCTGGTACCGACGGCGAACATGATTCCTTACGACTTCATCGCCGACGTCACGGTCCGCTCACGCGCCTACGAGAACCAGTGCTACGTGGCCTATGCCAATTACTGCGGGGCAGAAGGCGACATCCATTACTGCGGCCAGAGCAGCATTGCTGCGCCGGATGGTAGCCGCGTGGCCCAGGCCGGTCTGGATGAAGCCTTGATCGTCGGCGAGCTGGATCGCCAGTTGATGCTCCAATCCCGGGCGGCCAATCGATACCTGATCGATCGTCGTCCCGAGCTTTATGGCGACCTGAACAAGCGCTGATCCACCGTTATCCGCTAGCATTAGCGCTTCTCTGTACTGGAAGTGCTCATGCCTGCGTCGAATCCCTCCCGCCCCCACACTGAAACCCTTGCCAACGGCCTGCGGGTGACGCTGCGCCACGCGCCGCATCTCAAGCGCTGCGCCGCAGTGCTGCGGGTGAATGCGGGCAGTCACGACGTGCCACTGGCGTGGCCTGGGCTGGCGCATTTTCTCGAACACCTGCTTTTTCTGGGCACCGAGCGTTTTCCCGCAGGCCAGGGCTTGATGGCCTACGTGCAAGGGCATGGCGGCCAGGTCAATGCGCGCACCAACGAACGTACCACCGATTTTTTCGTCGAACTGCCGCCAGCACTTTTCAGCGGTGGGCTGGAGCGCCTGTCGGACATGCTCGCTCACCCGCGTATGAACCTGGACGAACAGTTGCGCGAACGCGAAGTGCTGCACGCAGAATATGTCGCCTGGTCCCAGGACGCGACGGCGCAACAACAACATGCGCTGTTCGAAGGACTGTCGGCCACTCACCCGTTGCGGGGATTCCATGCGGGCAATCGCGACAGCCTGGCGGTCGAGCGGCCCGAGTTTCAGCGCGCCCTGCAGGACTTCCATCAGCATTTCTACCAAGCCGGGCAAATGACATTGAGCCTGGCGGGGCCGCAAAGTCTCGAGGATTTGAAGGCGTTGGCCGAGGTGTTCGCCCAACCTGTTGCCAAAGGTGAAAAAGTCCCGCAAACAGCTCCTGCCGCCCTGATGCAATCGGCAAGCAACAGTTATCAACTGGCCGGTGACGGGCATGCAGATCTGCTGTTCGCGTTCGAGGCACTGCCTGGTTCGTCCCGCGAAGCGCTGGCGTTCCTGTGTCACTGGTTAAACGCGGTCAAACCCGCAGGGTTCCTCGCAGAGTTGCGCAAGGTTGGGCTGGCGGAACAATTGACCGCCAGGCCGCTGTATCAATTCGCCGGACAAGCGTTGCTGCACCTGGGCTTCACGACCACTCAACCGCACCAGGTGCTCGTGCTTCGCGAGCAACTGCAGGACTGGCTGGGCTTTTTTGCCGCCCAGCAGCATCAGCCGCAATGGCGCGACGAATTCAGCGCCCTGCTGCAACGCCAGCAGCGAATCAGCAGCGCCCTGCGCCTGGCGCAACTGGACAGCGAACAGGCCGGGACAAGCGACCACGAAGCGCTCGCGCTTGAGCAAATCCTCGCTCAAATCGGCGCTGTGGATAAGTTCAGCGGCCCATGGCAACTGCCACCTCCCAACCCGTTCCTGCACACAGAAACTGCAGCGCCCAGCGCCGGACTGATTCGTGGGCAGACCAGCAAGCATCGCGGCCTGCGTACCTTTGCCCAGGATCGCTTGCGCAGTCGCCGCGAACAATCGCCCATGCAGTTCAGCCAGGCGTTGCCGGACAATACGGATGAAGGCGCGATCCATCTGCGCTGGCGGCTGCCAGCCAGCCCTCGGCCTGAGCTTCAGGCAAACCTGGAACAGCGTCTTCTGACCTTGCGTGAAGACGCGCGCCAGGCGGGTGTGGATTGCTCCTTCAGTGCCTGCGGCAATCAATGGCTACTGAAAATGACCGGCCTGCAGGACCCCATGCCGATCATCCTCGAGCATGCGCTGAAAGAACTGACAAAGGCCGAGACCGATGTTCCACGGGAATTGCCCAAGCGCCTGGCGCTGATGCCTATTCGACAGTTGCTCGAGGCGTTGCCCGAGCAATGCCTGGAGCCAGTCGAGGAATCGGCAGATTTGCAGCACCTCTGGGCGGGAGCGCGCTGGGACGGGCTGGCCACCGGTCTTTCCAGCCAGACCCAGGCGGCAATGGGCCTGCCCTTGAGTCGCGTGCCAGGCGTGGCGGACACCCAATTGACCGCACCCGCTTCGATCAATACCCAGCACCTGTGGACAACGATCGATACAGCCTCCAGTGAACACGCTCTGCTGCTGTTCTGTCCGGTCGCTAACCGGCAGATCGCTGACGAGGCAGCCTGGCGCCTGCTCGGGCACCTGTGCCAGACGCCCTTCTACCAGCGGCTTCGCGTGGAACAGCAGCTGGGTTATGCGGTGTTCAGTGCGCTGCGGCAGCTGCATGGCCAGGTGGGCATCGTCTTCGGGGTGCAATCGCCGAGCGTCGTTGCGCATGAGCTGCTCAAGCACATCGAGACCTTCATCAGCGACCTGCCGGCGATGCTTGAAAGCATCGACGAGGCAGCCATCGACACCCAGCGCCAGGCCTTGGCGGCTCAGTTCGACATCACTGCACTGGAGCAGTCCCAAGCCAGCGAACTACTGTGGCAGGGCAAACTGGGCGGCCACTCGTCGGATTATCTGGTGCAGTTGCAACGGGCACTTTTAACTACAGACTTACAGGCCCTGCTAGATGCAGCCCGCCGTCTTGATGAGGCCACCGGCGGGTGGCGCTGCCTGGCCAGCGCTGTGTCTCCCGGCCTGCCCTGGCAAGTGGCAAAATGATCATTACCGAGGCTGCAAAGAGCTTTCTCAAAGTTTCACGGGCAAGAGTTCTGTAATTTTGAGTAACATAGCCACCTAACTATCTGAACATCTCCAGCTGGAGGTGGACTATATGTATAGATCTCAACCGTCCCAACCACCTGAAGGAGCACCCCCATGTCCTGGTCCAAGCCTGCTTACACCGACCTGCGTATCGGCTTTGAAGTCACCATGTACTTCGCCAGCCGCTAATAAGTTGTTCTCGCGGTTCAGCGCCTCGGTTCACCGGGGCGTTTTTATTTTTCGGATTTGAAATGTTGGAGCGGCCATGTTTGTCCAGATTCTAGGTTCCGCCGCTGGCGGTGGTTTCCCCCAGTGGAACTGCAACTGCGCGAACTGCGCAGGCTTTCGCGACGGCAGCCTGAAGGCCACCGCGCGTACCCAGTCGTCCATCGCGATATCCGATGACGGCGTCAATTGGGTGCTGTGCAATGCCTCGCCGGACATACGCGCCCAGCTCCAGAGCTTCGCCCCGATGCAACCGGGCCGCGCACTGCGCGATACGGGCATCAGCGCGATCATCCTGATGGACAGCCAGATCGACCACACCACCGGCCTGCTCAGCCTGCGCGAAGGTTGCCCGCACCAGGTGTGGTGCACGGACATGGTTCATGAGGACCTGAGCACAGGTTTTCCGTTGTTCACCATGCTGACCCACTGGAACGGAGGGTTGAGCTGGAACCGCATCGAGCTCGACCGCAGCTTCAGTATCCCCTCCAGCCCGAACCTGCGCTTCACTCCGCTGCCTTTGCGCAGTGCGGCACCGCCTTACTCGCCGCACCGCTTCGACCCGCATCCGGGTGACAACATCGGCCTGATCGTCGAAGACCTGAATACCGGCGGCAAGCTGTTCTATGCGCCAGGCCTGGGCAAGGTAGATGCGCCGTTGCTGGAGATCATGGCCTCCAGCGACTGCGTGCTGGTCGATGGCACGATGTGGGATGACGACGAGATGCAGCGTCGCGGCGTTGGTACTCGCACCGGTCGGGAAATGGGCCATCTGGCGCAAAACGGCCCGGGGGGCATGCTCGAAGTGCTGGAACAGCTGCCTGATCAGCGCAAGGTGCTTATCCACATCAACAACACCAACCCGATTCTCGATGAAGATTCGCCGCAGCGTGCGGAGCTGGTTCGGCGCAAGGTTGAAGTGGCCTATGACGGCATGAGTATTGTGCTGTAAGAAATCGAGACCGCTGCGCGGTCTATCGCCAGCAGGCTGGCTCCCACAGTTGATCGCATTCCCCTGTGGGAGCCAGCCTGCTGGCGATGAGGCCGGTACAGACGCTAAAACTCTACGGTGATGCCCCGGAGAACCGAAATGCCCGACACCCCGATGTCCCCCACCGAATTCGAAGCCGCCCTGCGCGCCAAGGGCGCCTACTACCACATCTACCACCCCTACCACGTGGCGATGTACGAAGGTCGCGCCAGCCGCGAGCAAATTCAGGGCTGGGTCGCCAACCGCTTCTACTACCAGGTGAACATCCCCCTGAAAGATGCGGCGATCCTCGCCAACTGTCCGGACCGCGAAATCCGCCGCGAGTGGATACAACGCCTGCTTGACCACGACGGCGCCCCCGGTGAAGACGGCGGGATCGAAGCCTGGTTGCGCCTGGGCCAGGCCGTTGGCCTCGATCCGGACCAGCTGCGCTCCCAGGAACTGGTGCTGCCCGGCGTGCGCTTCGCCGTGGACGCTTACGTCAATTTCGCCCGCCGGGCCAGTTGGCAGGAGGCCGCCAGCAGTTCCTTGACTGAACTGTTCGCACCGCAGATCCACCAGTCGCGCCTCGACAGCTGGCCGCAGCACTACCCGTGGATCGACCCTGCCGGCTACGAATATTTTCGTACCCGCCTGGGCCAGGCACGGCGCGATGTCGAGCACGGGCTGGCCATTACCCTGCAGCACTACACGACGCGGGAAGGCCAGGAGCGCATGCTGGAAATTCTCCAGTTCAAACTGGACATTCTTTGGAGCATGCTCGATGCCATGAGCATGGCCTACGAACTGAACCGTCCGCCATATCACAGCGTGACCGCACAACGGGTCTGGCATAAAGGAATCATCTTATGAGTTTTGATCGCAGCAAAACCCCCACCTGGCGCCCGGGCTACCGTTTCCAATATGAACCGGCGCAGAAAGGCCACGTGCTGCTTTACCCCGAAGGCATGATCAAACTCAACGACAGCGCCGCCCTGATTGGCGGCCTGATCGACGGCGAGCGCGACGTGGCAACGATCATCGCCGAGCTGGACGCACAGTTCCCGGGCGTGCCCGAGCTCAGTGAAGACATTGAGCAATTCATGGAGGTCGCCCGTGCTCAGCACTGGATCGAACTTGCCTGACAGCGTGTCGGACAAGTTACCGCCCAAGCCTGAAATCGGCCTGCCTCTCTGGCTCCTGGCCGAGCTGACCTATCGCTGCCCCCTGCAATGCCCCTACTGCTCCAATCCCCTGGATTTCGCCGAGCAGGGCAAAGAGCTGAGTACCGAGCAGTGGATCAAGGTATTTCGCGAGGCGCGGGAAATGGGCGCCGCTCAGCTGGGCTTTTCCGGCGGTGAACCCCTGGTGCGCCAGGACCTCGCCGAACTGATCGCCGAAGCGCGCAAACTGGGCTTCTACACCAACCTGATTACCTCAGGCATCGGGCTTACCGAGCAGAAAATCAGCGACTTCAAGAAGGCTGGCCTGGACCACATTCAGATCAGTTTCCAGGCCAGCGACGAGCAAGTGAACAACTTGCTGGCCGGCTCGAAAAAGGCCTTCGCGCAGAAGCTGGAAATGGCCCGGGCAGTGAAAGCCCATGGCTACCCGATGGTGCTGAACTTCGTGACCCATCGGCACAACATCGACAAGATCGACCGCATCATCGAGCTGTGCATCGCCCTCGAGGCCGATTTCGTCGAGCTCGCGACGTGCCAGTTCTACGGCTGGGCGCAGCTCAATCGGGTCGGCCTGTTGCCAACCAGGGAACAACTGGTGCGTGCCGAGCGCATCACCAACGAATACCGGGCCAAACTGGAGGCCGAAGGGCATCCGTGCAAGCTGATCTTCGTCACGCCGGACTACTACGAAGAACGTCCGAAAGCCTGCATGAACGGCTGGGGCAGTATCTTCCTGACGGTCACCCCGGACGGCACCGCCCTGCCCTGTCACGGCGCGCGACAAATGCCTGTACAGTTCCCCAACGTGCGCGATCACAGCATGCAGCACATCTGGTACGACTCGTTCGGCTTCAACCGTTTTCGCGGTTACGACTGGATGCCTGAACCGTGCCGCTCGTGCGACGAGAAAGAAAAGGACTTCGGCGGCTGCCGCTGCCAGGCCTTCATGCTCACCGGAGACGCGAGCAATGCCGACCCGGTTTGCAGCAAGTCGCAACACCACGGCGTGATTCTCAAGGCCCGCGAAGAAGCCGAGCACGCGACCCAGACCATTGAACAACTGGCCTTTCGCAATGAACGAAACTCACGCCTCATCGCCAAAAGTTGAGCCTTTCAGCGCCGCCAGGGCCGTCGCCGCCGGTGTCGACTTTGCTGAGCTGCAGCTTGGCTCCCAGGGTTTGTTCTGGAACGAGTACCGTCCCGAGGATGGCGCGTGTCGCATCTGGCATTGGCGCAATAGTCAGGCCCGCTGCCTGACGCCTGCCGGGTTCAGCGTGCGCAGTCGTGTCTACGAATATGGCGGCGGCGCGTTCTGCCTGACCGATGACGGGATTGTTTTCGTCAACGAGGCTGACCAGCAACTGTATCGACAGTCGCTGGCCGGTGAAACCCCGGTCGGGCTGACTTCAGGTGAATGCCGTTACGGTGACCTGCAGTTCGCCGATGGTCAGGTCCTGGCCGTCGAGGAGCACCGGGACCGCCATCGACTGGTCGCCATCGATATTGCCAACGGCAGCCGTCACCTGCTGGCGGAAGGTGCCGACTTCTACGCCGCGCCGACCCTGAGCAAAGGCGCCCGGCGCCTGGCGTGGATCGAATGGAGCCGACCGCATCAACCCTGGACGGCTACCCGATTGATGATCGCCGAGCGCGACAGTGATGGCGGTTTCAACACCCCGCGCTGCGTGGCCGGTCAGCGCAACGACGAATCACTCCAGCAACCGCGCTTCGATACCCGTGGTCGCCTCTCCTGCCTGACCGATCGCGCCGGCTACTGGCAGCCCTGGATCGAGGCCGAAGACGGGCTGCGCCCGCTTCCCGCAGCCGCTGCCGACCACGCCCCCGCGCCGTGGCAGCTCGGTGGCTGTACCTGGCTGCCCCTGGCCGACGACAGCTACCTGGCAAGCTGGACCGAAGAAGGTTTTGGCAAACTGGGCCTGGCAGGCAATCAAGATGAAGATTTCACAGGCGGCTACAGTCGCTTTCGGCATCTCGCCCTTGATGAGCAATTCATCTATTGCATCGCGGCTTCGCCGGTCAGCCCATCGGCCGTGATTGCCATCGATCGCGCCACCCGCGAGGTCAACGTGCTGGCCGGAGGCATCGCGCCGCTGCCTGCCGATCAGATCAGCACTGCGCAAACCCTGCGCTATCCCAGCGGATCGGGTGAAGCCCATGGCTTCTTCTATCCGGCGATGAGCGCTGAGGCGAAGCCGCCGCTGGTAGTGTTCATCCACGGCGGCCCAACTTCCGCCTGCTATCCGATGCTCGATCCGCGAATCCAGTACTGGACGCAACGCGGCTTCGCCGTGGCCGACCTGAATTATCGTGGCAGCAGCGGTTATGGCCGAGCCTATCGTCAGGCGCTGCACTTGAGTTGGGGCGAAGTGGACGTCGAAGACGCCTGTGCCGTCGTTTCCCATCTGGCCGACAGCGGGTTGATTGACGGTGACCAGGCATTCATCCGCGGCGGCAGCGCCGGTGGCTACACCACCCTGTGTGCGCTGGCTTTTCACCACGTCTTCCGCGCAGGCGCCAGTCTTTACGGCGTGAGCGACCCCGTGGCCCTTGGCCGCGCCACTCACAAGTTCGAAGGTGACTACCTCGATTGGCTGATCGGCGACCCGGTGCAGGATGCCGAACGCTACGCCGCACGAACCCCTTTGCTGCATGCGGGCAACATTGGTGTGCCGATGATTTTTTTCCAGGGTGAACTGGATGCCGTGGTGGTACCGCAGCAGACCCGTGACATGGTCAAGGCGTTGCAGGACAACGGCATTGCGGTGGAAGCGCATTACTACGCGGACGAGCGCCACGGTTTTCGCAAGGCGAGCAACCAGGCGCACGCGCTGGAGCAGGAGTGGTTGTTCTATCGGCGGGTGCTGGGGCTGGACAAGTGCTGACACCGCAGTGCCAGCATCGTCGCCAGCTAGCTCCTACACCTGCAGGAGCTGGCTGGCTGGCGATTGCAATCTAGCTGACGCAACACATCTCAACGCTTGGCGATGATATAAACCGCATGCACGATCCCTGGAATATACCCGCACAGCGTCAGCAGAATGTTCAGCCAGAATGCCCCGCCGAAACCGACCTGCAGGAACACACCCAGTGGCGGCAACAGAATGGCGATGATGATTCGAATGATATCCATGGGTCAGCTCCTGATTGAAGTAGGCTCCGGTGAGCCGCACACCTAATCGACCCGCGCCGTTCGTCAGGGTTCACTGCTTCCCACGTTTAGCGCATCCATACAGGCAAAAAAACGCCCCACGCCAAAAAAATCAGGCCTGGGGCGATGCGTTATACCGCGAGACGGTTCGGAAATTCCTGCAGGAAGGGTCTGGTCAGACGGCAATCCCTTTGCGGCACTGCAGTTGCGCGGTGCGCACGCGAGAGAACGCACGGGCCAGGCGCAGGAGCATCTCGTCGACGTTGGCTTTGCTCACCGTGAGTGCCGGGGTGAAGCGCAGGCAAGCCGGCTGCGGGGCGTCGATCAGCAAGCCTTCGTACAGCGCGGCTTTGACCACTGCCTCGGCCGAGTCGTCGGACAGATCCAACCCCCAAAGCAGCCCTTGCCCGCGCAGTTCGCCGTGGCCGTAACGGTGCGCCAGACGCGCCAGGCCTTCGCGCAAGTGCTGGCCGACCGTGGCGACATGCTCGAGAAATCCCCGGTCCTGCAGCGCATCCATTACTGCCAGGCCCGCAGCGCTCATCAGCGCATTACCGTGATGGGTCCCCGTCAGCTCACCCAGGTCGAAACAACAGGCAGTGCCCCGGGCGAGTAAAGCGGCCAGCGGTACTCCCCCGCCCAAGCCTTTGCCCAGCACGACGATATCGGCACGGACATCACAGGATTGTTCCACGAGTAGCTGGCCGCATCGGCCGAGACCGGTCTGCACTTCATCGAAGATCAGCAAAATACCCAGCTCGCGGCACAAACGCTCGACGCCCTTGAGGTAATTCGCGGTGGCCGGGATGACGCCTGCTTCGCTCTGGATCGGCTCAAGCATAATCGCCACCGTTCTGGCGTCGACAGCCGCATGCAGGGCCGCGAGGTCGTTGAACGGAACGTGACTGAAGCCTGGCAGTTGCGGTTCGAACCGATTGGTCAGCGTCGAGCTGTCCGACGCCGAAATAGTCGCGAGACTGCGGCCATGGCAAGCATTGCTGGCCACGATGATGCGCGAGGCTCCGGCACGGTGCCGCTGCCCCCATTTACGCGCCAGCTTGATTGCCGCTTCGCAGGCTTCGGTGCCGGTGTTGAGCAAGTACGTCTGGTCGCTACCGGTGAGCTGGCATAGTCGTGCGGCCAGGCTGAGCATGGCGCGGTTGTGCAAGGCAAAGCCGGGGTTGATCAGCGCCTGCGCCTGCTCGGCAATCGCACTTACAAGCGCTGAAGGGCTATGACCCAGGCTGTTGGCACCTCGCCCCTGGGTGAAATCCAGATACGCCCGGTCGGCGCTGTCCCACAGCCAGGAGCCCTGGCCGCGCACGAATACTTGCTGAGGGCGCTCGACGCTGGGCATCAGGTACTCGCGGGAGGGGTTAACCGTTGTAGATGGCGCAATCGCGTCCAGGGCGAGGTCGTCAAGGTCCGGGAGGCCATGACGCATTTTGAACAGATTCATCAGATTTCACCTCGGTGGAGGTTTTTTGCATTGCCTATGTAAATGACTTCGACGTAATCGGTGTTCATCGTCCGCGCGGGCCCTGTAAGCCTTCTGATTGCGGTTAGACTAGGCGGATGCGCGACATTCGACCATTTCGATTTAGCAGTATTTTCGATAAGAGTTACTTATGGATTTCAAGCAATTGCGTTATTTCGTCGCGGTCTACGAAGAAGGTCATGTGGGCCGGGCGGCAGAGCGTCTGGCTATCTCGCAGCCCGCACTGTCGCAGCAGATCCGCCACCTTGAGGAAAACCTCGACGTCAGCCTGTTCGAGCGCAGCAGCAAGCGCCTGCTGCCAACCCTGGCCGCTCACACTTTGTACAACCACGCCCTGCCCTTGCTAGATGGCTTGCAACGCGCGCGTGAAGCACTGGGCAGCTTCAAGGGCCAGGCCCTGCGCACCCTGGCCATCGGCGTATTGCAGACCGTCCACACCAGCCTGGTGCCGCAGATGCTCGAACGGGTGCGCAAGGCCCAACCGCACCTGGTGGTGCAGATCTATGAATTGACCGGCCTGGAAATCGAACGACGCTTGCTCAATGGATCGCTGGATATCGGCATCAGCTACCTGCCGCCCCGCCAGCCAGGTTTACACGGGGTGTTGCTGTACGAAGATGAACTGACGCTGGTCATCCCGGCGGATCACCCGTTGCGTGAATTCAAGAAAGTCTCGATGAGCCAGGCCGCCGAACTGCCAATGTTATTGCTGGGGGAGGAGTTTCAGGTGCGGCAGATCTGGCAGACACAGCTAGCCAATCTTGGACGGCGCCCGCAAGTGCAGGCGGAACTGAATAATATGGCGGGGATTCTCGACAGCCTGCCGCACACCCGCCTGGCCACGGTACTTCCGGGACGCTCACAGAAGGCCCTGGGCAACGACGAACTGCTATGGAAACCGCTGACCGAGCCGCGGGTGCCGTTGAAGGTAGGCTTGGTGTGTCGGGATGTACAGCGTCAACAAGCCTCGCTGGCCTTGTTGCGTACACTGCTGGAAGAGGTCATCAATGGTCCGGTCGAGCGTTAGGCGCGCAGCCCGGCATTTTCTTGCGGACAAAGAAAACCCCGCCGAAGCGGGGCTTTGCAGACTGTTTCCCTGACATCCATTTCGCTCCGCCGTCCTGGCAGAATCCTACGTGTCCGTGTTGTTGCTTTGCGCTTCCTGCGCGACGTCCATGTGAAGTAGATTAGCTCTGGATCCAATTTTCGCATAGGGCAGATCGGCAGCACGTCGTGTAAGCAAATGCTTACATGGCGTTACATCTCTAAAATTGTGCTGCATCCAGCAGGAACAGCGACTCGCTGCCGGCCTTCACCGAAGCGCTCAACGAATGAATACGCGGCAGCAGACGTGCGAAGTAGAAACGCGCAGTGCCCAGTTTGCTCGCGTAGAAATCATCCTGATTTTCCTTGCCGAACGCGGCCTTGGCCATCAGCGCCCACATATAGGCGTAGGCTACATAACCAAAGGCCTGCAGGTACTCGACCGAGGCGGCGCCAATTTCATTAGGGTTGCTTTTGGCACGATCCAGCAGCCAGGCAGTCAGCTCGTCGAGTGTTGTCACGGCATCGTTGAGCGGTTTGGTGAACTCCGCAAGGTCGGCGCTCGCCGTCGCGGTGAAGTGACGGATCTCGTCAGCGAACAGGTTATAAAACGCCCCGCCGCTGCCGACGATCTTGCGGCCGACCAGATCCAGTGCCTGGATGCCGTTAGTGCCTTCGTAGATCTGCGTGATCCGCACGTCGCGCACCAGTTGCTCCTGGCCCCATTCGCGAATGTAGCCATGGCCACCAAAGACCTGCTGGCCATGCACGGTAGTCTCCAGCCCCAGGTCGGTCAGGAACGCCTTGGCGACCGGGGTCAGCAGCGCCACCAGGTCTTCTGCGCGCTTGCGGGTGACCGCGTCTTCGCTGAACTTAGCCGTGTCGAGTTGCATCGCCACGTAGGTGGAGAACGCACGGCCGCCTTCGTTCGAGGCTTTCATGGTCAGCAGCATGCGCCGCACGTCCGGGTGGACGATGATCGGGTCAGCCACCTTGTCCTTGTTTTGCGCGCCTGTCGGCGAACGGCTCTGCAGGCGGTCGCGAGCGTATTCAACGGCGTTCTGGTAGGAGCGTTCGCCTGTGGCCAGCCCTTGAATGCCGACGCCCAGGCGCTCGTAGTTCATCATGGTAAACATCGCCGCCAGGCCTTTGTTCGGCTCGCCGACCAGATAACCCACGGCTTCGTCGAAGTTCATCACGCAGGTCGCGGAGGCCTGGATGCCCATCTTGTGTTCGATCGACCCGCAATTGGCCGGGTTGCGCGCGCCCAGGCTGCCATCGGCATTGACCATGAACTTGGGCACCAGGAACAGCGAAATACCCTTGGGCCCCGCAGGTGCGTCCGGCAGTTTGGCCAGCACCAGGTGGATGATGTTCTCGGTCAGGTCGTGTTCGCCACCGGTGATGAAGATCTTCGTGCCGCTGACCTTGTAGGAGCCGTCGGCCTGAGGCTCGGCCCTGGTGCGGATGATCCCCAGGTCGGTACCGGCGTGCGGTTCGGTCAGGCACATCGAGCCTGCCCAGATACCGGCGTACATGTTCGGCAGGTAGGCCGCCTTGAGCTCTTCGCTGGCATGGGCATTGATCGACAGGCAGGCGCCGGCGGTCAGCATCGGGTACAGCCCGAAGGACAGGCTGGCAGAGTTGACCATCTCTTCGACCTGAGCCGACACCGCCTTGGGCATGCCCATGCCACCATAGGCCGGATCACCGCCTACACCGACCCAACCGCCTTCGGCGTACGTCTGATAAGCCTGGGGGAAACCTGCCGGTGTGGTGACGGCACCGTCCGCCCAATGGCAACCTTCTTCATCGGCCGCGCGACTGAGCGGTGCGATACTTTTGCTGGTGACCTTGCCGGCTTCCTCGAGAATGGCCTCTACAGTCTGCGCGTCGACGGTGTCGGCCAGCGCAGGCAACTCGGCCCAGAGTTTGGCGACCTCGAACACTTCATTGAGAACGAAGCGCATATCGCGCAGGGGCGCTTTGTAGTCAGCCATGGCAAACCTCGCAGTATCTTTACAGTTGATTCACGGAAAATATTTCGGTTGAATCGAGTGTAACCCAACAACTTTTACGACACATAGCGTCAGCTTGTGACTGTTTTGTAATTTTTGGTCACTGAAAACAACATCGCAGACACCGCCTGCCCCCGCAGGACCTGCCGAAGACTGCGATCATTACGACTTATAGCGCAAACAATTGTGCCGGCAACTTCATCAGGCAGTCGCTACCCGCCTCGATAGCCGCCCGGTGAGCCGATGTTCGCGGCAGCAATCGCTTGAAGTAGAACTCGCTTGTGGCCAGTTTAGCCCGGCAGTAATCGGCATCGCCCCCGCCCTCGTCCAGCTGCGCCTGCGCGACCAGCGCCATGCGCAACCACAGATAGCCAAGGATGATGTAGCCGCTGTACATCAGGTAATCCACAGAGGCGGCGCCGACTTCGTCGGGGTTTTTCATGGCGGCCATGCCCACCTGGGTGGTCACCTCGCCCCATTGCCGGTTCAAATCGTTCAACTGCGCCACGTAGCTGGACAACTGAGGATGCGCGGCGTTGGCGACGCAGAACTTGTGCACGACCTTGGTGAAGCCCCGCAGCAACTTGCCTTGGCTGCCAAGCACTTTGCGCCCCAGCAGGTCCAGCGCCTGGATGCCGTTGGTGCCTTCATAGATCGGCGCAATGCGGCAGTCCCGCACCAACTGCTCCATGCCCCACTCGCGGATAAACCCGTGGCCGCCGTACACCTGCATGCCGAGGTTAGTCACCTCCAGGCCAGTATCGGTCATGAACGCTTTGCAGATGGGGGTCAGGAACGCCAGCAAGTCTTCGGCGTCCTGTCGCGCCGTTGCGTCCGCGCTCAAGTGCGCGACGTCCAGCAACTGCGCGGTGAAATAGGTGAGTGCCCGATTGCCTTCGTTGAAGGCCTTCATGGTCAGCAGCATGCGGCGTACATCGGGGTGCACGATGATCGGATCGGCGGGCTTGTCCGGTGCTTTCGGTCCGGTCAGCGAGCGCATCTGCAGACGATCGTTGGCGTACTTGATCGCCCCCTGAAAACTCGCTTCTCCCAGGCATAACCCCTGCATGCCGGTGCCTAGGCGGGCATGGTTCATCATGGTGAACATGCAGTTGAGGCCCTTGTTAGGTTCACCGATCAGGTAACCCGTGGCGCCATCGAAGTTCAGCACGCAGGTGGCCGAGGCCTTGATGCCCATCTTGTGCTCGATCGAACCGCAGGTGACACCGTTGCGCTCGCCGGCTTCGCCTTGGCTATCGGGCAGGAACTTGGGCACGATGAACAGCGAGATCCCTTTGGTGCCGGCGGGTGCATCCGGCAGCTTGGCCAGTACCAGGTGAATGATGTTGTCACTCAGGTCATGCTCGCCGGCTGAAATGAAGATCTTGCTGCCAGAGACGGCATAGCTGCCATCCGCCGCAGGCACGGCGCGGGTCTTGATGATGCCCAGGTCCGTGCCGCAGTGGGCTTCGGTCAGGCACATGGTGCCGGTCCACTGGCCTGCGGTGAGTTTGCTCAGGTAGGTCTGTTTCTGCTCTTGAGTGCCGTGGGCGTGGATCGCCGACATGGCGCCATGGGTCAGCCCCGGGTACATGCCCCAGGACGTATTGCTGGAACCGACCATCTCGCTGATCACCAGCCCCAGGGAGCTGGGCAAACCCTGGCCGCCATATGCCGGATCTGCCGCGAGGCCATGCCAGTCACCTTCAACATATTGCGCGAAAGCTTGCTTGAAGCCTGCCGGCGTGGTCACCACACCCTTGTCGAAATGACAGCCTTCTTCGTCACCGCTGCGGTTGAGCGGTGCGAGCACGTTCTCGCAGAATTTCGCGCCCTCTTCGAGGATCGCACTGACCATGTCCGGGCTGGCGTCGGTGGCGCCGAGGGCCGCGTAGTTGCTGTGAAAGTCGAAGACGTGGTCGATCAGAAAGCGCATGTCGCGCAGGGGAGCTTTGTACTCGGGCATGGTCATTTCTCCGGCAGCAGATCATTGCAACCTACTGCCGCCGAACCCGCCGGACAATCACAGTCCAGACGCTGAATGCGCCATCATCACTCAATCCGTAGCGGCTTCCATGCGCACCGCGCCCCGGCGGTTCTGCCCAAAGACCACGACGCAGTTGCGCCCCGCGCCCTTGGCGCTGTAAAGCGCTTCGTCCGCCGACTTGAGCACGCGATCTGGCGTGCGCTGCTCCAGCCGTTCGGCCACGCCGATGCTGACCGTCACCGACACACTCGACGTGCCCGCCCCCGCACGCCGCTGGCGTCCTTGTTGATCATCCTGGGGGCGGCTGTCCGGGTTACGCAGATGGATATTGTAGGTGGCGATGGATTCGCGGATGAGCTCCAGGTGCGGCAAACATTCCTCCAGGGTTTTCCCGGCGAACACCACGGCAAATTCCTCGCCACCATAGCGATACGCCCGCCCGCCACCGCCGACCCTCGACAGCTTGCTGGCCACCAGCCGCAGCACCTGATCGCCGACATCGTGGCCATGGGTATCGTTGAATTTCTTGAAGTGATCGACGTCGCTCATCGCCAGCACATAATTGCGCCCCAGGCGTTGCATGCGTTCGTTCAGGGCGCGCCGACCCGGCAGGCCGGTGAGCTCGTCGCGAAAGGCCATTTGATAGGCTTCATGGGCCACCGCCGTCGCGATCATCAGCATCACCTGGCTGCACATGATGTTCAGGGTGAACGGCAGGATGAACGTCTCCGGCAACATCCAGAACAGGCCGAGCAGGCCGACCAATTGCGCGGCATGCAGGGGCCTGGGATGACGCCAGTATTGCCACGCCAGCAGCAGGAAAGCCGCGATAAACACCGGATACGCCAACTGGATCAGGCTCATCCAGGCGCCGTGCACGGCGGGCCAGCGAATTTCCGCCAGCCACATTAGCAGGGCCTGGGGATAACTTTGCTCCAGCGCCAGCGCGACACTGCCAACGGCCAGTAACACCGCGAAGCGCGCCAGCATGTCCTGGAACAGATGAGTGCGCTCCTGCCACGCGGCGAATACTGCGAACAGCAGCGGCAGTAACAGGCAGCATAGATGAAACACCACCGCCGCATCATCGCGGACTTTGCCGTTGTCGCGGTAGTAGTCGGTCTGGGTGTCGAGCAGATAGTAGGCGATGTACACCGTCAACATCAGGAACAATTCGCGCTGGCGCCGATAGACCGCGCAATAGGCGCCGCCGAGCAGCAATACCAGGGTTGGCAACACATTGAACAGCGAAGTGAAAAAGACGTTGAGATCCTTGACGTAAGCAGCCGAGAGCCCCGCAATCAAGAGCAGCAATGAAGGCAGGAAATGGCTGAGACGTACAGCGGATGGACGCGGCAAGGGTAAGTTCCAGCCTGTTAAGGTTGATGGCAGTGCGCGTGAATGATTGCAGTAAAACACAGCGCCAAAAGGGATGTCATATGGCCATCTTCTATAACGGCCGCAAAGGTGTATTTCTTGATGGATCGGGGCAAATATTTATGCGTCCCTTGGCTGCTCCCGGCAAATGACAGGCATAAAAAAACCGCTGCTCCCGAGGAAGCAGCGGTTTTGTCAGACCCGCCCGAAGCTTAGTAGCCCAGCGCGAAGTTCTCTTCTTTCATGTCCATCAGGTTGCCAGCACCCGACAGCATGGTTGCCACGTGCGTACGAGTACGCGGCAGGATGCGCTGGAAGTAGAAGCGCGCGGTCTGCAGCTTGGCGGTGTAGAACGCCTCGTCGGAAGTGCCGGCAGCCAGTTTTTCGGCAGCCAGGCGCGCCATATCAGCCCAGAAGTAGGCCAGGCAGGCGTAACCGGAGTACATCAGGTAATCCACCGAAGCGGCGCCGACTTCTTCGCGGTCCTTCATGGCGGCCATGCCGACCTTCATGGTCAACTCGCCCCACTCTTTGTTCAGTGCAGCCAAAGGGGTGACGAACTCCTGAACGGCTTCGTTGCCTTCGTTGGTCTGGCAGAACTTGTGGACAATCTTGGTGAAACCTTTGAGGGCTTCGCCTTGGGTCATCAGCACTTTACGGCCCAGCAGGTCGAGGGCCTGGATACCGGTGGTGCCTTCGTACAGCATCGAAATGCGGCTGTCGCGAACGTTCTGCTCCATGCCCCACTCGGCGATGAAGCCGTGGCCGCCATAGATCTGTACGCCGTGGTTGGCCGATTCAAAGCCGACTTCAGTCATGAAGGCCTTGGCAATCGGGGTCATGAACGCCAGCAGTGCGTCGGCTTTCTTCTTCTCTTCTTCGTCTACGCCGTATTTGACGATGTCGACCTGTTTGGCAGTGAAGTAAACCATTGCACGGTTACCTTCAGCGAAAGCCTTCATGGTCAACAGCATGCGACGTACGTCAGGGTGCACGATGATCGGGTCCGCGGCTTTTTCCGGCGCTTTCGGGCCAGTCAGCGAGCGCATTTGCAAACGATCGCGAGCGTATTTCAGGCCGCCCTGGAAGCCGATCTCGGCGTGTGCCAGACCTTGCAGCGCGGTACCCAGGCGTGCGGTGTTCATAAAGGTGAACATGCAGTTCAGGCCTTTGTTCGCCGGGCCGATCAGGAAGCCGGTAGCCGCGTCGAAGTTCATTACGCAGGTGGCGTTACCGTGGATGCCCATCTTGTGTTCCAGGGAACCACAGGTCACAGCGTTGCGTTCGCCGATTGAACCGTCAGCGTTCGGCATGAACTTGGGAACGATGAACAGCGAAATGCCCTTGGTGCCAGCCGGTGCATCCGGCAGGCGTGCCAACACGATGTGGACGATGTTGTCGGCCATGTCGTGTTCGCCGGCCGAGATGAAAATCTTGGTGCCGGAGACTTTGTAGGAACCGTCGGCCTGAGGTTCGGCCTTGGTGCGCAGCATGCCCAGGTCAGTACCGCAGTGTGGTTCGGTCAGGCACATGGTACCGGTCCACTCGCCGGACACCAGCTTGGTCAGGTAAGCCTCTTGCTGCTCAGGCGTGCCGTGCTCGGAAATGGTGTTCATCGCGCCATGGGAAAGGCCAGGGTACATGCCCCACGACCAGTTCGCTTCGCCGACCATTTCGCTGACTGCCAGGCCCAGTGACTCCGGCAAGCCTTGGCCGCCGTGCTCCACGTCGTGAGCCAGACTCGGCCAGCCGCCTTCGACGAATTGCTTGTAAGCCTCTTTGAAGCCAGTCGGGGTCTTCACGCCGGACTCGCTCCAGGTGCAGCCTTCGGTGTCACCCACGCGGTTCAGCGGAGCCAGTACCTGCTCACAAAACTTGGCGCCCTCTTCGAGAATGGCGTCAACCATGTCCGGAGTCGCGTCTGCGCAAGCCGGAAGGCTCGAATAGTGCGCTTCGTAGCCGAGCAGCTCGTCACGAACGAAGCGAATATCACGCAAGGGGGCCTTGTAGTCAGGCATAGCGATAAACCTCTGCTGATGTAACCGGGGATGAACGACCGCGTTGATTTGTTGTGGCGGTCAAACAGTTGTTTGAAACATACGTTTACGACCAAAACTTGTCAAGCGCCGATCTTTTGCCGTTCGTCATCATGGCTACGACGTTTTCAACACGCAGCCGAACCCGGCCGCTGGCGCATTGCAGCGTGTTACATGAAAGATTAGTTGAGGGAGAAGGACTTACGCACAAATACGCCGCGCGCAGGCGCGGCGTCAAGCTTGTAGCAGGAGGGGGCGATTCAGGCGTAAGTATCGATCAACGTTCCGAGCATTTCATCGGAAGCCTTGGCCACCTTCATACCCAGTTCGGCTTGAAGCCTGCCTTGGGACATTTCGATCAGGTTGCTGGCCAGATCCGACTGCTGACTGCTATCGACCGAACGCAGGCGCCCGGCCTGGAGTTCGGAAGACTGACTGAGCGCCGACCGCTCGAGGCTGGTGTTGGCAATTTGCCCGGCAGCCTGGTCGATGCGGTTCTGCCCGGCTTGAACCGTACCCAGTCCGGCATAAAAAGCGCTGTTACCTGAGATTTCCATCGCAAAATCCGTCCTTGTGCAGGATCAACAACCCTCATTGAAGCAGACCTGCCGGCAAAAGACCCGACAAAAACACTAATGGCACAGTGCCTTGTCATAGGCAAAACCTAGTCCAGCAGATCCAGCTGCAGATGCTCGGCCACGGCTTCAGCGCTCACCAGCTTGAGTTTTGGGACCCGGCCGAGGCAAGGCGCAGGGATTCGCTCGGCCAGTGTCGCGAGATTTTCCTCCAGGCGCGAAGTCTTCGGATCGATGATATTGGCCACCCAGCCAGCCAGCTGCAGGCCGTCGCGGGCGATCGCTTCGGCTGTCAAAAGCGCGTGATTGATGCAGCCCAGGCGCACACCTACCACCAGGATCACCGGCAGGTTCAGCGCCTTCGCCAGGTCCGACAGGTTGTCCTGGTCTGCCAGCGGCACCCGCCAGCCGCCGGCGCCTTCGATCAAGGTGAAGTCCGCCTGCATGTCCAGAATCTGCCGCATGGGAATGAACAGCGATTGCACGGTCAACGCCACGCCCGCTTCGCGGGCGGCCAGGTGGGGGGCAATGGCGGGCTCGAACGCTACCGGGTTGACCTGCACATATGTCAACGGCATGGAGCATTCCGCCAGCAATGCCAGGGCATCGGCATTGCGCAACCCCTTGGGTGTCACATCACAGCCGGAGGCTACCGGCTTGCCCGCTGCCGTGCTCATGCCCGCCGACCGCGCGGCATGCAGCAAGCCTGCGGCTACGGTGGTCTTGCCCACATCGGTGTCCGTACCGGTAATGAAATAGGCTGCACTCATAAGGGTTTCTCCAGGACCGCGTAGACCACTTGATAAGTCGCCGGCAGACCTTCGGCCTGACGAAACTGCTCATAAGCCTCGATCAAGCCGAGGATCCGCGCCCGACCGGTCAAACCACCAGGCCGACCCGGATTGATATTGTGGGCACCCAACGCCTTGAGTTCATGGGTCAAGCTGCGCACATCCGGGTAATGCAGTACATGCGCACGGGTTTGCAAGCTCGCGACACGCAATCCACTGTCGGTGCACAAATGCTGATAGATGCCCAGTTCGCGGAAGCGATTGACGTGCACCATGCCGTCCACCCGGCGCCAGCTGTCGCGCAACTCGAACAACGTGCCCACACACAGACTAGCAAACGCGAAAACGCCCCCCGGTTTGAGCACCCGCCGCGCTTCACTGAGCACCGAGGCGAAGTCTGCGCACCACTGCACCGCCAGGCTGGAGAAGATCAGGTCACAGCTCGCATCCTGCAGCGGCAGGCACTCTGCGTCACCGGCGATGAAATGCGTTGCGCCACCCAGAGGCCGAGCGTGCGCGAGCATGCCCTCGGCGATGTCCAGCGCCACACCCTGCGCGCCGGTAAAGCGTTCGCCCAGTGCACGACTGAAGTAGCCAGTGCCGCAGCCCAGGTCCAACCAGCGACCCGCAGAAAAGTCTTCCGGCAAGCGGCGCAGTAACTCGCTACCAACATCGCGCTGCAATTCGGCCACGCTGTCGTAGGTGCCCGCGGCCCTGGAAAAGGAGGCCGCCACCTGGCGCTTGTCCGGCAAACCGCCGGACAGGTTGGGAAGGGACAAATCAGTCATCGCCGCTCTCATGCAAAAAGGCCTGGATCGCCCCGGCCACTCCGTGCGGGTCCTCCAGAAGAAAAGCGTGACCGGCCTGTTCAATCAGACCGATTTCCACATCCGGCAGCAGCGCCAGCAAGTCGCCTGCCGCTTCAGCGGGTACCAGCCCGTCCAGGCCAGCGAACAGGTGCAACTGCGGACCGCGAAAAGCTTGCAATGCCTGGCGGGTATCCAGTTGCGCCAGCAACTCCAGGCCGCTCATCAACACCGCTGGCGAGCTGTGCGGAGCACCGCCCAGCAACAGCCGTGACAGACCGCGCGAATCCTCGGCGCCCTGGGCGCACAGCAGCGAAAAACGCTTGAGGGTCGTTCGCGGATCGTCGCGGCAACCGGCCAAAAAAGCATCGAAGGTCTCACCGGGCATCGCACTGGGCCATTGTTCATGGGCAACGAACGAAGGATTGCTCGCCAGCGTCAGCAGGCCGCAACAGCGATCACCGCGCCTGGCGGCCAATTCGGCCGCCAGCATGCCGCCCAGCGACCAGCCGCCCAGCCAGGCGTCTTGAGGTACGGTGGAGTCGAGTTCATCCAGCCAGTCGTCGAGATCACTCGACTCCAGCTCCGGCAGCGGCTCGATCTCGACATTCAGGTGTTCATCCAGCCCGTGCAACGCCGCAGCCAACGGTTCCAGGGGCGAAATTCCGAGGCCCCAGCCTGGCAGCAGAATCAGTCGATTACGCATGGCTTGGCTCAGCTCCCAATTGTTGAAAACAATCTGCCAGTGCGTTTAACAATAGCTGCACCTGCGTTTCGCTGTGCGCAGCGGTCAGGGTCACCCGCAACCGGGCGCTGCCGGCAGGCACAGTGGGTGGGCGAATTGCAGTCACCATCAGGCCGCGCTCGCGCAGCATTTGTGACAGGCGAACCGCACGCCCGGCGTCACCGATCATGATCGGCTGGATGGGGGTGAAGCTGTCCATCAACTCCAGGCCGATCTGCTGCGCCCCCTGGCGGAACTGGCCGATCAACGTCTTCAAGTGCGCCCGCCGCCAGTGTTCGCTGCGCAGCAGCTCGAGGCTTTTGAGGGTGGCGCATGCCAGGGCGGGAGGCTGACTGGTGGTGTAAATATAGGGGCGCGCGAACTGGATCAGACTTTCGATGAGCTCATCGCTGCCGGCAACAAAGGCTCCCGCTGTGCCGAAGGCCTTGCCCAGCGTGCCGACGAGCACCGGAACATCCTCCTGGCTCAGGCCGAAATGCTCGACGATCCCACCGCCGTTGGCACCCAGCGGCCCAAAACCGTGGGCATCGTCGACCATCAACCACGCGCCCTTGGCCCGGGCTTCACGCGCCAGGGCAGGCAGGTCGGCGATATCGCCGTCCATGCTGAACACGCCGTCGGTGACCACCAGGGTATTGCCGGTGGCTTTTTCGAGCCGCCTGGCCAGGCTTGTCGGGTCGTTGTGCAGGTAACGATTGAAGCGCGCGCCGGACAGCAGGCCAGCGTCCAGCAATGACGCATGATTGAGGCGGTCTTGCAGCACTGTATCGCCCTGCCCCACCAACGCGGTCACTGCACCCAGGTTGGCCATGTAACCGGTGGTGAACAACAAGGCGCGGGGGCGACCAGTCAGGTCAGCCAAGGCTTCTTCGAGTGCGTGGTGCGGCCCGCTATGGCCGATCACCAGATGCGAGGCACCACCCCCCACGCCCCACTTGGACGCGCCAGCACGCCAGGCTTCAATCACTTGGGGGTGATTGGCCAGGCCAAGGTAGTCGTTGTTGCAGAAGGCGAGCAACGGCTGGCCATCAACCACCACTTGCGGGCCCTGGGGGCTTTCGAGCAGCGGGCGGAGGCGGTAGAGGTTTTCGGCACGACGGGCTGCCAGGCGTGCGGCGAGATCAAAAGACATGCAGGCCTCGAAGGTCAAATCCCATAAAACAATGTGAGCACGCCCCCTGTGGGAGCGAGCCTGCTCGCGATAAGGCCAGAACACTCGATATCGATGTCGACTGGGTGGTCTAACGTATCGCGAGCAGGCTCACTCCCACAGGGTTTGTATTCCAATCAGCGGCAGCGGGATCTTCAAACGGCCGCGTTATAGAACTGCTCGCTGCTCTTCTGCTCCACCAGCGCCTGCTCGATCGCCGCCTGATGCACCTCATCGGCATGCTCTTCACGCGCTTCCGGCAGAATCCCCAGGCGCGAGAACAACTGCATGTCCTTGTCAGCCTGCGGGTTGGCTGTGGTCAGTAGCTTGTCGCCGTAGAAAATCGAGTTGGCTCCGGCGAAAAATGCCAGGGCCTGCATCTGCTCGTTCATCGCCTCACGGCCTGCAGACAGGCGCACGTGGGATTGCGGCATGAGGATGCGCGCGACCGCCAGCATGCGGATGAAGTCGAAGGGGTCGATGTCCTCGGCATTTTCCAGCGGCGTGCCGGCGACTTTCACCAGCATGTTGATCGGCACCGACTCCGGATGCTCCGGCAGGTTGGCCAGCTGGATCAGCAGGTTGGCGCGGTCATCGAGGGACTCGCCCATGCCCAGGATTCCGCCGGAACAGATCTTCATCCCCGAATCACGCACATAGGCCAGGGTTTGCAGGCGCTCGCCGTAGGTGCGGGTGGTGATGATGCTGCCGTAGAACTCCGGCGACGTGTCGAGGTTGTGGTTGTAATAGTCCAGGCCCGCCTGGGCCAGCGCCTCGGTCTGGTCCTGATCGAGACGTCCCAGGGTCATGCAGGTTTCCAGGCCCATGGCTTTCACACCTTTGACCATCTCCAGCACATAGGGCATGTCCTTGGCCGAAGGATGCTTCCAGGCCGCGCCCATGCAGAATCGCGTCGATCCGATGGCCTTGGCGCGAGCGGCCTCTTCGAGGACCTTCTGCACTTCCATCAGCTTTTCTTTTTCCAGCCCGGTGTTGTAGTGACCCGACTGCGGACAATATTTGCAATCTTCCGGGCAGGCACCCGTCTTGATCGACAACAGCGTGGAAACCTGGACGCGATTGGCGTCGAAATGCGCGCGGTGCACCGTCTGCGCCTGGAACAGCAGGTCATTGAATGGCTGCACGAAGAGCGCTTTGACTTCGGCCAAAGACCAATCATGACGCAGGTTTGCAGTGGTGCTGGCGCTCATGGGCGTTTCCTTGTTTTATGCTTGGCAGGCGCCGGTTATGGAATAACCACAGGCGCGACACGGATGTTCGGCATATTTAAGGAAGAGCGATGCGCTGTCAACCACGTTACGATGGACCGGTTTACATCTGGTTAAAAAACAAACAGCCTTGTTTGCTGTGCCAGGAAGATGTCGAAGAGACCGCCCCGATCTGCATGGCCTGTGAAACCGAGCTGCCATGGCTGGGCGATCAATGCCAGACCTGCGCACTGCCTTTGTTCGCGCCAGGCATGACCTGCGGGCAGTGCCTGAAGCAACCGCCAGCCTTTCAACAGGTCGCTGTGCCCTGGCTCTACGACTTCCCGGTTGACAGCCTGATCACCCGCTTCAAACACAGCGCAAAATGGCCATATGGGCGCCTGCTCGGCGAACTTCTCGCACACTACCTGCAGCATCGCTTTGACGAAGGCTTGCCGCGCCCCGACTACCTGGTGCCCGTGCCCCTCGCCAGAAAACGCCTGCGTCAGCGCGGCTTTAACCAGGCGGGCATGCTGGCAAACTGGCTGGGCACGTTCTTGAGTCTGCCAGTCAACGAACAATTAATAACGAGAACCAAGGAAACACCTGCGCAGCAAGGCTTAAACGCCAAAGCCCGGAAGCATAACTTGCGCGGTGCATTCACCCTGGTCAACGCAGAGCAGGTCCAAGGCTGCCATGTAGCACTTATCGATGACGTCCTTACCACCGCCTCCACCGCTGAGGCTATCTCTCGTCTGTTGATCGAGGCCGGCGCGTGGCGGGTCGACGTGTATTGCTTGGGACGGACGGCGAAGCCAGAAGAATGATCATCAGGTGGTACCCGATGCTGGAGCGTTTTTTAATGCAGATATTAATTTCGAGACTTTTCCTACACCGCATGAAGAAAAGGATGTAGTCCCTTACTGTTTTTTCGAAAAAGTATTGCATCCGAATATTTAAAAACTACCATCGATACGGCAACACAAAGATATAACTACTTAAACAACGGAGAAACCCATGCTAATCAAAACCAACAAAAAACCCACCATCAAACCCATTCAGAAACTTTCAGCTGAAGCAAAAAAATTGTTGAGTCAACGCAATAACAATGGTGGTGGCGGTCACTGCCAAGGTGGCGGCGGCTGGTAAAATTTCATTAAACAGCTGCCAGTTAAATCTGGCAGCTCAAGATGATAAAACAAGGACCCGCAATGAACAATCAATACAAAAATATAGCGAAAACTTTACCGCACAGCATGGAGTCTCCAACGAACGACGCGAACCATCCGACATTGGAAGAAGCAGTAAACTACATAAATAATATTGACTTCTCTTCTATTGCTGAAAAACTGTGCTCGGCAGACCCACTGCTGTGCAGAAAATGGTCACCCGCAGAAGCAGAGGTAGCTCTTCAATATTACAAAAATTTTTTATTCTTAAATAAAAAATATCTTGATGAATTTCCAATTATTCCACCGATGCTCGAAGTCGATGAAATTTGGCACCATCACATACTGGACACCCGCCAATACATCAATGATTGCAACCAAATATTTGGCTACTACTTTCATCATTACCCATACTTCGGCACTAGAAATCACGCCGACACTGCAAATCTCGACACAGCTTTTCAATTAACCCAAAAACTTCACGAATCTGAATTCGGAAGCAAAATGTTGAATATATGGAGTGCCGAGCGTGAACTATAGTGAGGCAGTCAGGAAATCACTACTCGCGTTTACGGTAGGTCGTTTGACGCCCGCGATTGGAATTTCAACCGTCTTTGTGCTGATGGCGCATAAAAGCGCTGATGATTTACCAGTTTTTTCTTATGTGCTTGCTGCCGCTACGATAATATCAGTATTTTTCTCTTTAATACTGGCCACTATTGGTAATAGGGCAGCTTCTCTAGCGCACAATCTTGCGGCACAACGTGAAGTATTTACCGGCGGTTTTACACTTGCATTGATCATTGCAATGATAACGTATTTAGCGTGTTTTTCAGCAACTTTTTTCATCAGTCGAGCAGACGGACTACAAGGCTTGGACAAAGACGCTTACTGGACGCTCGCGCTTATCTATATAGCCTGTACTCCACTGTTAGTAATCAATACTTATCTACAGCTTTTCCTTGAAGCCATAGGACAGGCTTCAAGCTGCGCAAGAGCAAAAACCACCATAACTTTACTTGGATGCATTTTACTAACAACCCTTGTTACGATCATCAGCGACAGCAACTTTAAATACTATGCCACATCCTATTTTCTAGGCTCTGAACTACTTACTTCATTGTATCTAATAAGCCTGACTAAAGACCAAAATTATTACTCTTTAAACTCAGCAAAAAAAGTGTGGCGCTTTTTTTTGGGCACAGGCCTTCCGATCGCAGCAGGGTTGAGCGGGCAAAAACTATATTTTTACCTGCTGACTGAAAGACTGGCGCGAATCGATACGCAGCTCGTCGCCCAGCTATCCGTATTTATGACAGTAGTTGGGCTGCTCATCATTCCATCGCTGGCCCTCAGCCAAATTCATAGCCTGGAAGTCAGTCGGCAGGTTAAACATTCCTCACAATTCTATCGGGCTGGATTGAGTTGGATAATCGGGATGATGATACTAAGCGGCACCCTTTTGTATTTTTTTGCCAGCTATATATTTCTTGCCGTCGGAGGATCCATCTTCGATTACACCATGAAGCTTTACTTCACGTTATTGATGTTCCTCACCTGCAGTTCATTGCTGTCGCTGGCCATTTCCCACCTTCGAGCCCGGGGGGAGACCTTCCTCCCGCAATTATCGACGAATGCAATCATGCTGTTGATTTTGACGCCCATCCTCTACGGTTTTCATTACAACACTACAGACCTTGAGACGTTCTTGCTGCTTCAAAGCGCAGCGGCAGGCGCAGGTTTTCTATTGTTGAATATGAGGATTCTTTTTGTTCACCGGCGCGACAAAAAATTGGCTAGTGTCTTGTTGGCAATGGAGCAAGCAACGGAGTAACGCTTCAAGAGGGCAAGCGGCCTCCCACCAGTTTGTGGCGTCAGGTCTCGCGTTAGAAACATTTCACTTACACTCGACGTCAACGCCTTCCATGAAAAGATCACTCGATGTCTCTACCAACACTGTTATCCCAGCACATCGTCCGACGCCCGCAGCGCATCGCCCTGCTGCAGCACATTGCCGAACAGGGCTCGATCACCCGCGCGGCGAAAAGCGCCGGGCTCAGTTACAAGGCTGCCTGGGACGCCATCGATGAGCTGAACAACCTGGCGCAAAAACCCCTGGTGGAACGTAGCGTCGGCGGCAAGGGCGGTGGCGGCGCCAGGCTTTCCAGCGAAGGTGAGCGGGTGTTGCGCCTGTATCAGAAGCTCCAGGTCGTGCAGGCCCAGGTGCTGGAAACGGCTGAGGAAGCCAGCGACCTGAACCTGCTCGGTCGCCTGATGCTCAGGACCAGCGCGCGCAATCAACTGCACGGCAAAGTCGTTGCGATCACCGCCCAGGGGCGCAATGACCGGATCCGCCTGGAGTTGGCCGCAGGACTGGTCATCGACACGCAGATCACTCACGACAGCACCCTGCGCCTGGAACTGCAGACCGGCACCGAGGTGGTGGCGCTGATCAAGGCCGGCTGGCTTGATTTGCTGGGCATGAATCAACAGCCCACACCCGGCACCAACTGCCTGCAGGGCAGGATCGAAGCAATATTCGACGCCGAGGACGGCCCGAGTGAAGTGCGCATCAGCCTGCCCAACGGCCAGACCCTCTGCGCGCTGGCCGAGCCGCTGCACCTGCGAACACTGGGCCTGGTCGTCGGCAAACCGGTACAGGTGCAATTTGCTCCCTCCAACGTACTGCTGGGTACGCCGCTCTGAAACATTAGCGTCATTAATGCGCTTTAAGGTGGCTGCAAAATCCTGCAGGGAGCCCGATGTGAACCTACTAGAAGAAAACCAGCCCACTGACCTCGAAAAAATGGTCGGCCTCAGCCGCCGCGGCTTTATCAGCGCCGGCGCCCTCTGCGGCGCGGCCATGTTCATGGGCGGTAGCCTGCTGAGCCGCAGCGTCCTGGCCGCCAGCGTCAGCGCCGGCACCAGCCAGCTGCTGGGTTTCGAGAGCATCCCTGCCGCGACCAACGACGCCATCAGCCTGCCAGCGGGCTACCGCTCTTCGGTGCTGATCAGTTGGGGACAGCCACTGCACAAGGACGGACCGGCCTTCGATCCAAGCGGCAACGGCACCGCCGAGCAACAGGAAATGCAGTTCGGCGACAACAACGACGGCATGAGCCTGTTCGAGTTTCCAGGCGAAAAAGACCGCGCGCTGATGGCGATCAACAACGAATACACCAACTACCGCTATCTCTACCCCCACGGCGGTATGCCGCAATCGGCGGCCGACGTGCACAAAGCCCTGGCCTGCGAAGGCGTGTCGGTGATCGAAGTGCAGCGCAAGGGCGGCCAATGGCACTTCGTCCAGGGCTCGCGCTACAACCGGCGCATCCATGGCAACGCGCCCATCGACCTGAGCGGTCCTGCAGCCGGGCATGCGCTGGTGAAAACCAGCGCAGACCCACAGGGCAAACATGTCCTCGGTACTTTCCAGAACTGCGCCAACGGCAAGACGCCATGGGGCACTTACCTGACGTGCGAAGAAAACTTCACTGACTGCTTTGGCAGCAGCGATGCCGGGCAGCCGTTCGATGCCGCGCAAAAACGCTATGGCGTGGTCGCCGCCAGCAAGGAAATCAACTGGCACCCCCACGACCCGCGCTTCGACATGGCGAAGAATCCCAACGAGCTCAACCGTCACGGCTGGGTGGTGGAGATCGACCCGTTCGACCCCCAATCGACGCCGAAGAAGCGCACGGCCCTGGGCCGCTTCAAGCATGAAAACGCTGCGCTGGCAGAAACTGCCGACGGTCACGCCGTGGTCTACATGGGCGATGACGAGCGCGGCGAGTTCATCTACAAGTTCGTCAGCCGCGACAAGATCAATCATGCAGATGCCAAGGCCAACCGCGACTTGCTGGATCACGGCACCTTGTACGTCGCACGGTTCGACGCCGGCGACAGCCATGCAGATCATCCAAAAGGTCATGGTGAGTGGATCGAGTTGACCCACGGCAAGAACGGGATCGATGCCAGCAGCGGTTTTGCCGACCAGGCGCACGTGCTGATCCATGCACGCCTGGCTGCCAGCGTGGTCCATGCCACCCGCATGGACCGCCCGGAATGGATCGTCGTCAGCCCCAAGGACGGCCAGGTCTACTGCACCCTGACCAACAATGCCAAGCGTGGCGAAGAGGGCCAGCCGGTGGGCGGCCCTAACCCGCGGGAGAAGAATGTCTACGGGCAGATCCTGCGCTGGCGCACTGATCGCGATGATCACGGCGCCAACAGTTTTGCCTGGGACCTGTTCGTCGTTGCCGGCAATCCGGGCGTTCATGCCGGTACGCCAAAGGGTGGTTCGTCGAACATCACGCCGCAGAACATGTTCAACAGCCCGGACGGCCTGGGATTCGACGATGCCGGCCGGTTGTGGATTCTTACCGATGGCGACTCGAGCAATGCCGGCGACTTCGCGGGCATGGGCAACAACCAGATGCTCTGCGCCGACCCGGTGACGGGCGAAATCCGCCGGTTCATGGTGGGCCCGGTCGGCTGCGAAGTCACCGGGATCAGCTTCTCGCCAGACCATAAAACCCTGTTTGTCGGCATCCAGCATCCGGGGGAGAACGGCGGTTCGACCTTTCCCGAGCATCTGCCGAACGGCAAGCCACGGTCTTCGGTAATGGCTATCAGCCGTGAAGATGGCGGCGTAGTCGGCGCCTGATAAAACGTCATCGCGGGCAAGCCTTGCTCCCACAGTTCCATGCGTCACTTTAGAGTCGGCGCTTACCCTGTGGGCGCTGGCTTGCCCGCGATGGCGTCCGCCCGGACGACACACATCTCAACCCCACCCCCTAAACAAGCCCCGTCTGCGCTACCATGCTTGGCCGGACGCGGCAGCCTGCTGCGCGCAGGAGTCAGCATGGCCCACCCGTTTGCAACCCTCACCCCAGATCTTGTGCTCGATGCCGTCGAAAGCATCGGTTTTCTCAGCGACGCCCGCATCCTGGCCCTCAACAGCTACGAAAACCGTGTCTATCAAGTCGGCATCGAAGACGGTGAACCGCTGATCGCCAAGTTCTACCGCCCACAGCGCTGGACCAACGAAGCGATTCTTGAAGAGCACCAGTTCACCTTCGAGCTCGCCGAATGCGATGTGCCCGTGGTGGCGCCAATGATTCATAACGGTGCCAGCCTGCACGAGCACAACGGTTTTCGTTTCACCCTGTTTCCGCGCCGTGGGGGCCGCGCGCCGGAGCCGGGCAACCTCGATCAGCTGTACCGCCTGGGCCAATTGCTCGGGCGTCTGCACGCCGTGGGCGCGACCAAACCGTTCGAACATCGCGAAGCATTGGGCGTGCAGAACTTCGGCCATGCCTCGTTGGCGACGTTGCTTGAAGGTAATTTCATTCCCAAGAGCCTGCTGCCCGCCTATGAGTCAGTGGCCAGGGACCTGCTCAAGCGCGTTGAAGAGGTCTATAAGACCACTCCACACCAGAACATCCGCATGCACGGCGATTGCCACCCCGGCAACATGATGTGTCGAGACGAGATGTTTCACATCGTCGACCTCGATGATTGCCGCATGGGCCCTGCAGTGCAGGACATCTGGATGATGCTTGCCGGCGATCGCCAGGAATGCCTGGGCCAGTTGTCGGAACTGATGGACGGCTATAACGAGTTTCACGACTTCGACCCACGGGAACTGGCGCTGATCGAACCGTTGCGTGCGCTGCGCCTGATGCACTACAGCGCCTGGCTGGCCCGGCGCTGGGATGACCCGGCGTTCCCCCACAGCTTCCCGTGGTTCGGCACCGAGCGGTATTGGGGCGATCAGGTGTTGGCACTGCGTGAACAACTGTCGGCGCTCAACGAAGAACCGCTGAAGCTTTTTTGAGATCAAAAGATCGCAGCCTCTGGCAGCTGTAGGAGCTGCCGAAGGCTGCGATCTTTTTGTTTTCCGACACGACACATCTATACAACCGCCCTACAATCCCCTCTTTGTTAGCTGCCTAAGCAAGGATTCTGCATGCAAGCCGCCAACCCGCGTCGCGGGTACATCCTGGGCCTGAGTGCCTACATCATCTGGGGACTTTTCCCGCTCTACTTCAAAGCCATCGCCAGCGTCCCCGCCGTGGAGATCATCATCCACCGCGTGCTCTGGTCGGCGCTATTCGGCGCCTTGCTGCTGATGGTCTGGAAGCACCCGGGCTGGTGGCGCGAATTGCGTGACAACCCTAAACGGCTGGCGATACTGGCCTTGAGCGGTACGCTCATTGCGGCCAACTGGCTGACCTACGTGTGGTCGGTAAACAACGGGCGCATGCTCGAAGCCAGCCTGGGTTACTACATCAATCCGCTGGTAAACGTGCTGTTGGGCATGCTGATCCTCGGCGAGCGCTTGCGACGCATGCAGTGGCTGGCGGTGGGACTCGCGGCGGTTGGCGTGGCACAACAGGTATGGCAAGTCGGCAGCCTGCCCTGGGTGTCGCTGGTACTGGCATTGACCTTCGGTTTCTACGGCTTGATTCGCAAGCAGGCGCCGGTCAAGGCCCTGCCCGGCCTGGTGGTGGAAACCTGGATGCTGGTGCCAATCGCCGTTGCATGGCTGCTGTTCAACCCCGCGGCAAGCAGTGCGCAAGCACAGTTCTGGACCACGTCCGAAGCCTGGTGGCTGGTGGCTGCCGGGCCGGTGACGCTGATACCGCTGGTATGCTTCAACGCCGCCGCACGCCACTTGCCCTACACAACGTTGGGATTCCTGCAGTACCTGGCGCCAACGCTGGTGCTACTGCAGGCGGTACTGTTGTTTGATGAGCACCTGTCTTCCAGCACCCTGGTGGCCTTCATCTTTATCTGGGCAGGCCTGGCGGTTTACAGCGTCGATGCCGTGATAAATTTGCGCCGGCGCAGCTGATCAAAAAACACTCAAACCTCTGCAGGCCACGACGCTCGTGGCTTGCAACCAACTGCCCCAAGGTTATCCACAGCGTGATCCCCTGCGATTGTGCGCAAGTTATTGAAACTGCTGGTTTTTTGATCAACTCTTGAAGAGGCCCGGCCCGCCTGGGCTGGCGGGCTGTCTCTACAGGTTATCCACAGGCAGGTGCACGTTTAACTTGGATAACCTTCTCAAGCCTCACTGCGCAGAACCAGTTCCACCATCAGATCATCGGCCAACGTTTCCAGGCGCGACTGCAATACATCCAGCGACAGAGTGAGCGGCACCGCCAGAATCGCCTCGGCGTGGAACAGCGGTTCGCTGCTCATGGGTGCAGGACGTACCTCGGTAACCAGCCGCTCGAGATTCACGCCCTGCTCGCTGAGCAGGCGAGTGATGTCGCGCACGATCCCCGGACGATCATTGCCCACCAACTCCATGGCGATCGGCTTCCAGGTGCAGGACTGTTCAATGCCACTTTCGGCGATCAGCACACGGATCCCGTGGGCGGACAAAGCTTGCAGCGCATCGACCAATTCGTCATAGGCTTCGGCCGGCACCCCCACCCGCAGGATCCCGGCGAACTGCCCGGCCATCCGCGACATTCGGCTTTCCAGCCAGTTACCGCCGTGCTCGGCAATGCACTGGGCAATGCGCTCGACCTGCCCTGGCTTGTCCGGAGCGAAAACTGTGAGTACGAGGTGGTCCATGGCGCAGCCCTCTTTTGTTATAGAAAAGGAAGTATAGGCAAGGGGAGATTCTGTGTTGGATCGTCTGCCGTCATCGCGAGCAGGCTCACTCCCACCCGGATTGCGTCCTGTGGTAGCGAGCCTGCTCGCGATTGGGTCACCCTCGAAAAACCTGAAAAGCACAAATCGTGTACAACTTTTTATATTTAGCTGGAACAATCCATCACTTTTTTGAGAACATCCCGTTCCCCGTCGCGACCGCAATGCGTCATGGGGTCGCATAACGACGCAATTAGTCTAATTTTCACAACCGCAATTCATCATGTAGTATGCCGCAGCGCGCACTACATAACGTTGGATCGATGTCTGCCAAGGCGCAGTCGCAACCCCTGAAAGCCCCATCAGCAAGGCTTCAAGCCGTTGATTGGACCAACCCCAGCCGCCCGCAAGGGCATGTACTGGCGCCAGGGTTTGTGGTTTAAATGGCCAGAGGCTTCATTGTCATAATTGAAGAGCTGAAAAGCGAAATAGCTGAGCAGAGTGAGGCAAGCAATGACTGAACACGTTCAAGTCGGTGGCCTGCAGGTCGCCAAAGTCCTGTTCGACTTCGTGAACAACGAAGCCATTCCCGGTACCGGCCTCACCGCCGATAAGTTCTGGGCCGGTGCCGACAAGGTCATTCATGACCTGGCGCCGAAGAACAAAGCCCTACTCGCCAAACGCGATGATTTCCAGGCTCGTATCGATGGCTGGCACCAAGCGCGTGCCGGCCATGCACATGACGCCGTGGCCTATAAAGCCTTCTTGCAAGACATCGGTTATCTGCTGCCAGAAGCGGCCGATTTCCAGGCAACGACGCAAAACGTCGATGACGAAATCGCCCGCATGGCCGGCCCGCAACTCGTGGTGCCGGTGATGAACGCGCGCTTCGCGCTCAACGCCTCCAATGCCCGCTGGGGTTCGCTGTACGACGCGCTGTACGGCACTGATGCCATCAGCGAAGCCGACGGTGCGGAAAAAGGCCAAGGCTACAACAAGGTCCGCGGCAACAAGGTCATTGCCTTCGCCCGCGCCTTCCTCGACGAAGCGGCCCCCCTGGCTGCCGGCTCGCACGTAGACTCCACCAGCTACAAGATTGTTGACGGCAAACTGGTGGTCGCCCTCAAAGGCGGCAGTAATTCCGGACTGCGCGACGACGCTCAGCTCATCGGCTTCCACGGCGATGCCGGGGCACCCACCGCGATCCTGCTGAAGAACAACGGCCTGCATTTCGAAATCCAGGTCGATGCCAGCACCCCCGTCGGCCAGACGGACGCGGCCGGCGTCAAAGACATCCTGATGGAAGCCGCGTTGACGACCATCATGGACTGCGAAGACTCCGTGGCGGCTGTCGATGCTGACGACAAGGTGGTGATCTACCGCAACTGGCTCGGCCTGATGAAGGGCGACCTGGCGGAAGAAGTTGTCAAAGGCGGCAAGACTTTCACCCGCACCATGAACGCCGACCGCACCTACACCGGCGTCGACGGCAAGGAACTGAGCCTGCATGGCCGCTCCCTGTTGTTCGTGCGTAATGTGGGGCACCTGATGACGATCGACGCCATCCTCGACAAGGACGGCAACGAAGTGCCGGAAGGCATTCTCGACGGCCTGGTAACGTGCCTGGCCGCGATTCACAGCCTCAACGGCAACAATTCGCGCAAGAACAGCCGCACGGGCTCGGTTTATATCGTGAAGCCGAAGATGCACGGCCCGGAAGAAGCCGCGTTCACCAACGAGCTGTTCGGTCGCATCGAAGACGTGCTGGACCTGCCGCGCAACACCCTCAAGGTCGGGATCATGGACGAGGAGCGCCGCACCACGGTCAACCTCAAGGCATGCATCCAGGCAGCCGCCGAGCGCGTGGTGTTCATCAACACCGGCTTCCTCGATCGCACGGGCGATGAAATCCACACCTCCATGGAAGCCGGGCCGATGGTGCGCAAGGCCGACATGAAGGCTGAAAAATGGATCGGTGCCTACGAGAACTGGAACGTCGATATCGGCTTGAGCACCGGCCTGCAAGGTCGTGCGCAAATCGGTAAAGGCATGTGGGCAATGCCCGACCTGATGGCGGCGATGCTTGAACAGAAAGTCGCTCACCCTCTGGCCGGTGCAAACACCGCCTGGGTACCGTCACCAACCGCAGCGGCGTTGCACGCATTGCACTACCACAAGGTCGACGTGTTCGCTCGTCAGGTGGAATTGGCCAAGCGTGCCCGAGCTTCGGTGGACGACATCCTGACCATTCCGCTTGCCGTGAACCCGAGCTGGACTGCGGAGCAGATCAAGAACGAACTGGACAACAACGCCCAGGGCATTCTCGGCTACGTGGTGCGCTGGATCGATCAGGGCGTAGGTTGCTCCAAGGTGCCGGACATCAATGACGTCGGCCTGATGGAAGACCGTGCGACACTGCGTATCTCCAGCCAGCACATCGCCAACTGGCTGCGTCACGGCATCGTCACCGAAGAGCAAGTGATGGAAAGCCTCAAGCGCATGGCGCCGGTGGTTGACCGTCAGAACGCCAACGACCCGCTGTACCGCCCGCTGGCTCCGGACTTCGACAGCAACATCGCCTTCCAGGCGGCGGTCGAACTGGTGGTGGAAGGTACGAAGCAGCCGAACGGTTACACCGAGCCGGTCCTGCACCGTCGTCGCCGCGAGTTCAAGGCTGCCAATGGCCTCTGAGTAAACGCTAGCGGCGAACAAAAAAAGGCCCTGATCTTCGGATCAGGGCCTTTTTGCATATGAATGAGACAGTTTGTGGGAGTTGGCTATGGCTCCATCCCCAACTCGTGCTTCACCAAACCCAGCAGCTTCACGGTATCAATGGGCTTGAGCAGAAAGTCCACCACGCTCAGGTGCATCGCTGCGATGGCGTCTTTCACATCGGCATCGCCGGACACAATGATGATCGGCATCGCCGCCCGCACCGATTCACGAACCTGGCGGATCAGGTCCAGGCCATCGACATGCCCCATCCGCAAATCGGTGATCACCAGGCCAATCGAGGGTTTCTCGTCCAGCATCTTCAGTGCGGTTTCACCGCTGGCTGCGGTCAGGCAGCGAATACCATCCAGCGCCAGGATCTCCGACAATAATTCACGTGCATCTTTGTCATCATCGACGATCAACACACGCTGGGGCGGTAGATCGGGTTCGAGCATGACCGCACTTAGCGCCTCGCGCTCGGCGTCACTCAGGATATCTTGGTCGGACATGGCTTTCTCAAAGGTTACAAATCGTTCCTGGCCCACTCGTGAGACATCGCCAGCCAGCGGTTCAATGTGCACTTCGTCGGATTTATTTCCAATAGGTGTTGAGTGGGATTTTTCCCAACGTTGCGTCGGACTCTTCCGATAGGTAATCCGGTCGTTGCCTACCTAGACTTACGTCCAATGGGCACCCTGCGCCCATGGGCCGACCATGTTGAAGTCATCCGACAACAATAATTCCAAACGACTGCGGTAATGGTTATGAGTAAAGCGGACGCCTTCACCCAGGCAGGGAAGACCGCGGTGTTGCAAAACATCCAGGGCACTTTGCAGTTCCTTCAGCGCTTCCCGCCGTTCAATCACATGGAACACGCTCACCTGGCGTATCTGGTCGAGCAATGTCAGCTGCGCTTTTACGGACCCGGCGAGAGCATCATCAAGCCTGACGATGGCCCTGTTGAGCACTTCTACATCGTCAAACAAGGCCGCGTCGTGGGTGAGCGCCCGCACACTGCCAAAGGCGGCACCGAAACCACCTTCGAAATCACCACCGGCGAGTGCTTTCCCCTCGCAGCGTTGCTGGGTGAGCGGGCCACTCGTACCGAGCACCTGGCGGCTGAAGACACCTTCTGCCTGCAACTGAACAAGCTGGCGTTCATCAAACTGTTCGCGCTTTCCCACACCTTTCGCGATTTCGCCCTGCGTGGCGTCAGCAGCCTGCTGGATCAGGTCAACCAGCAAGTCCAGCAAAAAGCCGTGGAAACCCTGGGCACCCAATACTCGCTCAATACTCGCCTGGGCGAGTTGGCCATGCGTCATCCGGTGACCTGCAGCCCGGTCACGCCACTGCGCGAAGCCGTGACCCTGATGCATGAACAACAGGTCGGCAGCATTGTGGTGGTCGATGGCGATAAGGCCCCGCTGGGGATTTTCACCCTGCGCGACTTGCGGCACGTGGTGGCAGGCGGCACCAATGACTTCAATGAAGCCATAGAACGGCACATGACCCGCGCACCATTCTTTTTAACCCCGGACCACAGTGCATTTGATGCAGCGATCGCCATGACCGAGCGGCACATTGCCCACGTCTGCCTGGTCAAGGACCACCGCCTGTGCGGTGTAGTGTCGGAACGTGACCTGTTTTCCCTGCAGCGGGTCGATCTGGTGCACCTGGCGCGGACTATCCGCGGTGCCCAGCGCGTGGAAAGCCTGGTGGCGCTGCGCGGCGAGATCGGCCAACTGGTGGAGCGCATGCTGGCCCACGGCGCGTCTTCCACCCAGATCACCCATATCATCACCCTGCTTAACGATCACACGGTGTGCAGGGTGATCGAACTCACACTGGCCGAGAAAGGCGACCCGGGCGTGCCATTCAGTTGGCTATGTTTCGGCAGCGAAGGCCGTCGCGAGCAGACGCTGCACACCGACCAGGACAACGGCATTCTGTTCGAGGCGAGGGATGCCGCCCATGCGGCAGAAATTCGCGGCAAATTGCTGCCCATCGCCCAACAGATCAACCAGAGCCTGGCGCTGTGCGGGTTTACCCTGTGCAAGGGCAACATCATGGCCGGCAACCCCGAGCTGTGTTTGTCCCGCGCTGAATGGGCGCGACGTTTCTCGGCGTTCATCCGCGAGGCCACGCCGGAAAACCTGCTGGGTTCGAGTATCTATTTCGACCTGCGCGTGGTCTGGGGCGATGAGCAAGGCTGTGAACAATTGCGCAGGGGCATTCTCGACCAGGTCGCCGACAATCGTTTGTTCCAGCGCATGATGGCCGACAACGCCCTGCGCAACCGCCCACCTGTAGGACGCTTCCGCGAATTCGTGCTGGCACGCAAACATGGCGAGAAAGCTACGATGGATTTGAAAGTCCAGGGCCTTACGCCCTTCGTCGACGGCGCCCGGTTGCTGGCGCTGGCCAACGGAATCGAGACCAACAACACCCTGGAACGCTTTCGCCAACTGGTTGATAAAGAGGTCATCGACCGGCTGGACGGTGCGGCCTACGAAGAGGCCTATCATTTCATCCAGCAAACCCGCATGCAGCAGCATCAGCTACAGACCCGGGAGAACCTGCCCTACTCCAACCGGGTCGACCCCGACAGCCTCAATCAGCTGGATCGGCGAATCCTGCGTGAATCCCTGCGCCAGGCGCAGCGTCTGCAAAGCAGCCTCACACTGAGGTATCAGTTGTGAGCCTGTTTTCCTGGTTGCGCCCCGCCGGCCCGGCGCTGTCTGGCGAAATACTGCAACGTCTGGGTCACTTGCCGCCGGCGATCGGGCTGAGCGAATGCAGCCTTCGCGAACAACGCTGGGTGGTGCTGGACCTGGAAACCACGGGGCTTAACCTGAACAAGGATCGGGTGTTGTCGATTGGTGCGGTAGTGATCGAGGACGGGGCCATCGACTTCAGTCAGCAGTTCGAACGAACCCTGCAGTGCGCCGACATGAAACTGGCCCCCAGTGTGCTGATCCATGGCCTTGGCCCAAGCGCCATTGCGGCCGGCAGCGATCCGGCGCAGGCGTTGCTGGAGTTCATGGAGTTCCTGGGGGACAGCCCGGTGCTGGCTTTTCATGCTCCCTTCGATCAGCACATGCTCGGCCGGGCACTGAAGGATCATCTGGGGTACAAGTTGCAGAATACCTTTCTCGATGTGGCAGACATCGCCCCGCTGCTGTGCCCACAGGCGCCTATCCGCGAGGCCGGACTGGACGAGTGGATAGACTGGTTCAAACTCGAAGTGTTCGAGCGCCATAACGCCAGTGCCGACGCGCTGGCCACCGCCGAACTGGCACTGATCCTGTTCAGCCGGGCACGCCAGCAGCAGATTCACAGCCCGTTGAATCTGCAGCAGCGGCTGAGTCAGTGGAAGCGGCGGCAGCAGTCTCCCTCCTTCTGATAGACGGCGCCTGGCTAAACCACCCGACCAGCGCCAATTGCTTACCTCCCCCGCCTCTGCCACAATCGCGAACAATTCTCGTTAGTTAACTCTTCCCAATCGGTGATGCTGCGTGCCGTCAGTCCAAAGCCCCCACAGTGAGCTCGTCGGTGCGCTGTATCGCGACCATCGCAGCTGGCTATTGGCTTGGCTGCGCCGCAACGTCGCCTGCCCGCAACGGGCCGAAGACCTCAGCCAGGACACGTTCGTACGACTGCTGGGGCGTGGCGAACTGCACGAGCCCCGCGAACCCCGGGCGTTTCTGGTGGCAATCGCCAAGGGTCTGCTGTTCGACTACTTCCGCCGCGCCGCCCTGGAGCAGGCCTACCTGACCGAGCTGATGCTCATTCCCGAGGGCGAACACCCCTCGGTGGAAGAGCAGCAACTCATTCTCGAAGACCTGAAAAACATCGATCGCCTGCTCGGCAAACTGTCGAGCAAGGCGCGTGCGGCGTTTCTGTATAACCGTCTCGACGGCCTCAGCCACGCAGAAATCGCCCAGCGTCTCGGGGTGTCGGTACCCCGGGTCAGGCAATACCTGGCCCAAGGCATTCGCCAGTGCTACATCGCGCTGTACGGTGAGCCCGCATGAGCCCCGTGAGCTCCAAACCGGTCTCGGCCCAGGTACTGGACGCGGCGATTGCCTGGCAGCTGTCACTGGATTGCGCCAACCCGGTGGAGCGCGAAGAGTTCGCCAAATGGCACGCCGCCCACGAAGAGCACGCGCGCGCCTGGCGTCAATTGGGCATGCTTGACCAGCGTTTCAGTGTCGCCAGTGGCCCGGCCCGCGCCGCGTTGCTGCAATCGCGTGAGGGCATCCGCCGACGCGTGCGCAAGCTGGGCAGCGGCCTGGCCAGCATCGTGGCGGTGATTGGCCTGGCATTGTTTGCGGGCGAGCGTTACCTGCCGCTCGACTATTGGCTGGCCGATCAGCGCACGGCCACTGGCGAGCAGCGCACCTTGCGCCTGAGCGACGGCACCGTGATCAACCTCAATACCCACAGCGCCGTGGACGTGCGGTTTGACGAGACGCAGCGTCGGGTGATTCTCCAGGACGGCGAAATCCTCGTTGAAACCGGCCACGGCGATGCCCGGCCGTTTATCGTCGAAACTCGCGAAGGCAGCCTGCGCGCACTGGGAACGCGGTTCCTGGTCAAGCGCGAAGAGGATGGCACACGCCTGAGCGTGTTGAAGTCTGCAGTGGCCGCCCACCCGCAGGCGAGTCGCGACGAACAGATTCTGCGCGAAGGCCAGCAGGTGCTGATGCGCAACAACGGCCTGGGCCCGGTGGTCGCGCTCAAGCCCGGCGTCGACGCCTGGACTCGCGGCATGCTGGTGGTGGACAACGCGCGCCTGGAAGACCTGGTGCATGAACTGAGTCGTTACCGGCCGGGTTATCTGGGCGTAGCGTCCGAAATTGCAGACCTGCGGATCACCGGCAGTTTCCCGTTGAAGGATACCGACAAGGCCTTGCGCGCATTGCTGCCAACACTGCCAGTGCAGATTGAGCAGCACACGCCGTGGTGGGTGACGGTGGCGAAGGCTGAGGCGGAGCCTTGAAACCTGTGGGAGCAAGGCTTGCCCGCGATAAGGCCAGCCGATTCACCGGAAAACCTGAATCAACATTATTTTCACCTGGCCCTATCACTTTTGGATTTTCGTTCGGCACCTAGGCAATTGAGAAGTATTCCCTTTCAGGAGCCGCGTTATGTCCCTTACGCTAGACACCTTGTTGCGCCCCAGCCTGTTGGCCGTGGCCATTGCCCTCAGCGCCCCCATGGCCAGCGGCCCGGTATTGGCCGCCGAGCAGGCCTCCAGCGTGCGCGCCTACAACCTGCCGGCGGCTCCCCTGGCCAGCACCTTGAACCAGATCGCCAGCCAGGCGGGCCTTGCGCTGTCGCTGAACCCCTCGCTGGCCGCCGGTAAAACCTCGGCACCCGTCCAGGGCCAGTTCGACGCCACCGGCGCCTTGCGCGAAGCCTTGCGTGGCACCGGCTTGCAACTGGAGCAAAGCAGCGCGGGCACGTTCAGCCTGGTGGCCGTGCCTGAGGACGTGTTGGCCCTGCCGACGACCAATGTGACAGGGGTGGAAAACACCGAGAGCGCCTGGGGCCCGGTTGACGGCTACCTCGCCACTCGCACTGCTGCCGGCACCAAGACCGACACTGCCCTGGTGGAAGCACCGCGCTCGATCTCGGTCGCCACTCGCCAGCAGATGGACGACCGCAACGTACAGAACATTGATGACGCCGTGCGCTACATGCCCGGCATCGTCGCCAGCAGCTACGGCAGCGACACCCGTGCCGACTGGTTGCGTGTACGCGGCTTCGAACCGACCCAGTTCCTCGACGGCCTGCCGCTGCCAAAAGGCGTATACGCCAACCCGAAACAGGAAACCTGGAACCTCGATCGGCTCGCCCTGCTGCGCGGTCCGGCCTCCTCCGTGTATGGCCAGACCCCACCGGGCGGCATGCTGGACATGGTCAGCCGCCGCCCCAGCGCCGAGTCGAGCAGTGAAATCCAGGTGGAATATGGCAGTGACAATCATCGCCAGATCAACTTTGCCAGCACCGGCAAGATCGACGAAGACGGTCGGTTCCTCTACGGCCTAAGCGCAGTCGTACGCGACAGCGGCACGCAAATCGACCACGTCGATAACAAGCGCTACAACATTGCGCCTAGCCTGACCTGGAACATCGACGACGACACCAAATTTACCCTGCTGACGCAGTTCACCCGCGACGATACCGGCATCACCAGCCAGTTCCTGCCGATACAGGGCACCAAAATCCGCTCGCCACTGGGTGACATTTCCCATCACAAGAACCTCGGTGATCCAGACTGGGAATACTACGACCGCACCTACTACGCCTTGGGTTATGCCTTCGAGCATCGCCTGAACGATGTCTGGCAGTTCAAGCAGAACCTGCGCTACACCAAATCAGACCTGTCGTTCCAGGCGCTTACCCCCGGCGCCTACCCGTTCACCCAAGTGGACGCCCAAGGCAATGTCGGTCGTTCGAGCACCAGTGTCGACGAAGACATCAGCCAGTTCGCCGTGGACAACAACTTCCAGGCCGATTTCGCCACGGGTGATGTAGGTCACACCTTGTTGATCGGCCTCGATCACCAGCGCACCAACACCAACTACACCTCGATTTTCGGCGATGGCCTGACCACCAACGTCAACAATCCCATCTATGGACTGCCCATCGTGCGCCCGCCGCGTTCCGATGCCTTCTACGACTACGATCAGAAGACCTACCAGACCGGCCTGTATGTGCAGGACCAGATGTACATCGATCAATGGCGCCTGACGCTGGGCGGTCGTGAAGACTGGGTGCACACCGGTACCAAATTTTTCAACAAAGGTGATGCCACCAACACCGAGCGCGACAAGAAATTCAGCGCCAATGCGGCCATCAGCTACGTGTTCGACAACGGCATCGTGCCCTACCTGTCCTACGCCGAATCGTTCCAGCCAACCAGCAACGCCACGGCCTCGCCCACCGATTCGTTCAAGCCTACCGAAGGCGAGCAATGGGAGTTGGGTATCAAGTATCAACCGCCTGGGAGCAACACCCTGCTGACCGCTGCGGTGTATACCCTGACGCAGAAGAACGTCTCCGTCACCACCACCAACTCCAATAATGTCTCGATCACGAGCCAGACCGGCGAAGTGAAAGTCAAAGGGCTGGAACTGGAAGCCGTCTCCGACGTGACCGAAAACCTCAAGGTCATCGCGGCCTACACCTTGGCCAAATCCGAGGTACAGGACGGCGCGTTCAAGGGCAATCGCCTGCAACTGATGCCCAACCAGCAGGCTTCGCTGTGGACCGACTACACCTGGCACACCGGTGTGCTCGACGGCTTTGGCGTAGGCGGCGGCGTTCGCTACACCGGCAATACCTATGGCGACCAGGCCAACACCGAGCTGGGCAAGGCGGACGCTTTCACCGTGTTCGACGCCGCTGTCCACTACGATCTCGGCCGCCTGGACAACAGCCTCAAAGGCGCGTCCCTGGCACTGAACGCAACCAACTTGTTCGACAAGGACTACATCTCCACCTGTGACAGTTTCTATTGCTACTACGGCGACCAGCGCAGTGTCGTCGCCAGTGCGACCTACAAGTGGTAAACGCTTGACCTGACACACCCAACACCGGGCCGTCCTTCGAGGACGGCTTTGGTATTTCTGAAGGGCTGCAAATGAAGAGTAAAACGATCCGCCGCTGGTCCTTCGTCCATACCTGGACCAGCCTGATTTGCACGGTGTTCCTGCTGATGCTGGCAGTGACCGGCTTGCCATTGATTTTTCACCACGAGATCGACCATCTCCTGGGCGATGCACCCGAGCTCAAGGAAATGCCCGCCGGCACTGCGCGGCTGAACTTGCAGCAACTGGTGCTGGCGGCGGAAAAACATCGGCCGGGCGAAGTCATGCAGTACTTCGGTTTCGACGAAGAAGACCCCAATGCCGCGTTCGCGATCATGGCGGCTACTGCCGGAACCGAGCCGAATTCGTCCCATACCTTCATGCTCGACGCCCGCACCGGTGAAGCACTGGAAATGCCTTCGGCAAACGGCGGTTTCATGATGATCATGCTGCGACTGCACGTGGACATGTTCGCCGGCCTGCCGGGCAAGCTGTTCCTGGCGTTCATGGGCATTCTGTTCGTGGTAGCCATCGTGTCCGGTACAGTGCTGTACCTGCCGTTCATGCGCCGGTTGAAATTCGCCACCGTGCGCCAGGATAAATCCACCCGCCTGCGCTGGCTCGACCTGCATAACCTGATCGGCGTCGTGGCCCTGACCTGGATGCTGGTGGTCGGTGTCACCGGAGTGATCAGCGCCTGTGCCGACCTGCTGATTGCGGCCTGGCGCAATGAGGCCTTGGGCGCGATGATCGCGCCCTATGCCGACGCACCCGCGCTGACGCAGCTCGCGCCACCGACTCGCCTGCTGGACATCGCCAGCGAGGTCGCACCGGACATGCAACCCGACTTCATCGCCTTCCCCGGCACGCGGTTCTCCAGCGAGCACCATTACGCCGTATTCATGAAAGGCAACACGCACCTGACCTCCCACCTGCTGACGCCAGTGCTGATTGACGCCAGCACCCTGCAAGTCACCGCCGTGGCGGAGCGGCCGTGGTACATGGACGTCATGGGCATGTCGCAGCCCTTGCACTTTGGTGATTACGGCGGCATGCCGATGAAAATCCTGTGGGCGACCCTGGATGTGCTGACCATCATCGTGCTCGGCAGCGGGGTGTACCTGTGGGTCGTGCGGCGCAAAGCGGCAAAGCCTGTGCTTGAAACTGCGGAGGCTCAAGCATGAGGCCGCGCCAGTCGAATTTCTGGAAAGTCTTTGCCATTCCCACGGTCATCGGCCTGTTCACCGCCGCCGGGTTGTTCGCGGCGTTGCTGGGCGATGGCGTGTGGGATGCCCTGAGCTGGCTGGGCCTGGGCATTCCCGCCGCCTTCGCCCTGCGAGGCCTGCTGCAGCGCCGATAACGCGACGTCTCCGGTAGGAGCTGCCGCAGTCCGCCACCTGAAAACGCGCAACCTGGGGCGGCGGGCTTGCTCACGAAAGCGGCATATCCAAGGCATCCAAGTTGGCTGATACAACGATGGCGGTGCATCAGCCACATCAAATTCAGATGTGCTACCGTCATCGCGGGCAAGCCTTGCTCCCACAGTTGCCCGCCACCACCACTGAACGAGACGCCGCCATGTCCACCCCGACCATGACCCTCTACCATAACTCCCTCTCGCCTTTCGTACGCAAAGTCATGGTGCTGCTGCACGAAACCGGTCAACAGGACCGAGTCGCCCTGCAGAACTGCGTGCTCTCCCCAGTCGACCCAGACCCGAGCCTGATCAACGACAACCCCCTGAGCAAAATCCCCGCCCTGCGCCTGGCCGACGGCAACGTCATCCACGACAGCCGGGTGATCCTCGATTACCTCGATCACCAGCACGTCGGTAATCCGCTGATCCCCCGCGAAGGCTCGGCCCGCTGGCGCCGCCTGACTCTCGCCTCCATGGCCGACGGCATCATGGACGCCGCCGTGCTCACGCGCTACGAAGTCGCCCTGCGCGCCCCGGAGAAACACTGGGATGCCTGGCTGGACGGCCAGCGCGACAAAATCCGCCGCGCCCTCGCATTGCTTGAAACGGATGCCATCGCCGAGCTGACCAGTCATTTTGATGTGGCGGCGATCAGTGTGGCTTGTGCCCTCGGTTATCTGGATCTGCGCCATCCGGACCTGGCCTGGCGCGAGGCGAATCCGCAGCTGGCAGCGTGGTATTTCGAGGTGAGCCAGCGGCCTTCGATGTTGGCCACAATGCCCAAGGTTTGAATTTCAGTTCAAAGCAATGGCCTCAAAAAATCGTCCGATTGGGGGCTCAACGGTTTGTTGCAACGCGAATATCAGGGTATCGGTGATGGCGGCTTCGTCTTCGACAATCAGGATATGGGGCATGGCGTGCGAGCCCGTCAGTTAAGTGGGCGAACGGTGAACCATGGTGGATGACGTCAATCGGCAGCCAATGCTCAGCAATCAGGCTTATCCGCGGTAAAACGCCGAGCCGGATTCACCGCCGCACCAAACTCACGCAGCGCCTTTGCCCCAATCAACAACGGATAGTTAAAACTGCTGCGATCCGTCAAATTGACCTCGACCGTGCGCTTGACGTTACCCAGGCACAGCTCCAGATCCACCACCGGACGCTTGGTCGGCGCCGCCGACTCATCATCGTCCGCATCCTCTTCCGAGCGGGTCTTGATCTTGCTGATCCGCGCAATCTTGTGCTCGTAGACCTTGTTGCTCGCGTCCTTGGTCGCAAGGCGGAAACGCACCCACTCATCACCGTCACGGGTGAAGGTCTCGATGTCTTTGGCCGACAGCGACGCGGTCAGGGCGCCGGTGTCCATTTTGGCCTTGAGCACTTCGCCGCCGATTTCCGGCAGCGCGATGTATTCGTAGCGACCGTACAGGGTCGGCTCGGCGGCCATCACTGGCAGGGCCACCAAGGTCAGCAGGGCAAAGAGGGATTTCACGTAGTGGGCATCCTTGAAAAGTGGGCAGCGCAATTTTAGACAGCCAGTGGGCAATTCGTTCGTTCTTACGATCGCTTCGCGGGCAAGCCCGCACCCACAGGGTTTTGGGTGGTTCAAAAAATCTTGCACACCTCAATCTACTGTGGAAGCGGGATTGCCCGCGAAGAGGTCTGATCAATCACCACAAGACCTGAGGACCGTTATTGAGGTCAAGCATACCGCCAGCAAGGTGAAACATTTGTCATCGCCGATTTGGCCTCGAGTCCGAAGCTGCTTATCATGACGCGCCCAAATGATTTCAAGAGTGACTTATGCGCCGACTGCTCACCGGCTGTTTCGTTACCCTGCTGCTGTTGCTCAACACCCTGGTCCTGTTCGGGCCGCTGATGGTGTTTGCCTTGCTCAAGCTGGTACTGCCAGGGCGCCTGCGCGACTACGCGTCGGGGGCGGTGATGTGGATCGCCGAGACCTGGGCGGAAGTCGACAAGCTGATCTTCCGGCTGTGCATCCCCACGCAATGGGACATCCGTGGCGGCGATAACTTGCGCACTGACACGTCCTACCTGGTGATCAGCAATCATCAATCCTGGGTCGATATTCCGGCGCTGATTCAGACGCTGAACCGGCGCACGCCGTTCTTCAAGTTTTTCCTCAAGAAAGAACTGATCTGGGTGCCCTTCCTGGGGCTGGCGTGGTGGGCACTGGATTACCCGTTCATGAAGCGCTATACCAAAGCCTTCCTGGCGAAGAACCCGGAGCTGGCCGGCCAGGATCTGAAAATCACCAAGGCGGCCTGCGAGCTGTTCAAGCGCCAGCCGGTGACAGTGGTCAATTACCTGGAAGGTACCCGGTTCACTGCCGCGAAAAGCGCCCATCAGCAATCACCGTTCACCCACCTGCTCAAACCCAAGGCGGGCGGTGTGGCGTTTGTTCTGGCGGCGATGGGCGAGCAGCTGGATGCGATTCTCGACGTCACCGTGGTCTATCCGCAGCAGAAAATCCCGGGCTTCTGGGATCTGATCAGCGGCAACTTGCCGAGGGTCATCATTGACATCAACACCCGCGAACTCGACCCCGCGCTGTGGCAGGGCGATTACGAGAACGATCCGGTTTTTCGCGAAACAATCCAGAACTGGGTCAACCAGCTCTGGATCGAAAAAGATCAGCGCATCGACGCCTTGCGCGCCGGGCGCCGCTGAATCAAGTGCCGGTACCTGCGCCCCAGATGCCGCCGAGGCTTTGCAGCAGCGAACCACCCACGCCCTGTTGACCGAGGTATTGCAGGATCAAGGGGGCAAACTGGCCGATCATGCCGGTGTCCATGCCCAGTGCGCTGAACGCATTGTTCAAGTCGTTGGTGTCTTTGACGGTGCCCAGGGCATTGTCCAGCCCTGCCGCCTTGCCGTTCGAGCCGAGCAAACCGGCCAACGCGCCCAGCTCACCACCGCCCGACAACTTGTCGATCCCCGGAACGCTTTTGGCCAGTTCGGAATAGTCGGTCGAACTCAGCTGATTCTTCGCCAGGCCGAGCATCGCCGCGGTGCCGCCGACGGCTTGCTCGGGTTTTACATTCAACTGCGAAGTTAACGCGCCGAGCAGACCCGCCGTTTCCGAGGTCGGCGCCGCATTCGTGGCCGCATCACCGCCCTGCATGCTCGACGCCGCTTTGGTCAGATCGTCCAGGCTGAACCCGGCGAACACCGGGCTGGCCGCCAGGGTCATGAGCGAAGCCAGTGCAAAACCGCGTGAAATCTTCATCGAGACAACCTCTTTAGGCATAAACCGCCCACCCATGAACGGCGAAAAACTGTGCGTTCGACTGGATTCCCGGAGGATTGTTCCCGCATCTGTAAGCCTGTCGCAGCTTCTGTAGAAGCTGCCGAAGGCTGCGATCTTCTGATTTTCAGCGCATTCAAGCCCGCCCAAAATCAAGATCAAAAGATTGCAGGCTCCTGCAGGGTCCGGCGTTGTGCCTCTTAAAAATAGTTTCTTCGTGGTGCATCCAGTCTGGACCCCGCCGCGTATATCAAGCACGGACAGACATTCCTGGCCGATTCCATCCTCAAGGATCACTACCATGAAACGCACTTCGATGAAAACGCCGTTGATTGCCAGCCTGCTGACCCTGGCCCTTGGCGGCGGATCCGCCCTGAACATCGTGCAAGCGGCAACCATGAGCCATGACGCGGTGATGGTCGGCGGCCAAAGCATGCTGCCGAGCAAAGACATCGTCGATAACGCGGTGAACTCCTCAGACCACACCACGCTGGTCGCCGCCGTGAAAGCCGCCGGCCTCGTCGACACCCTCAAAGGCAAAGGCCCATTCACTGTGTTCGCACCGGTCAATTCGGCCTTCACCGCCCTGCCCGCCGGCACCGTCGATACTTTGCTCAAACCTGAAAACAAGGCCACCCTGACCAAAATCCTCACCTACCACGTCGTCGCCGGCAAACTCGACATGATGACCCTGACCGAGAAGATCAAGGCCGGTGGCGGCAAGACCGAACTCACCACCGTGGCGGGCGGCAAGCTCTGGGCGATGATGAACGGCCCGCACAACATCACCATCAAAGATGAAAAAGGTGATGTCGCCGACATCACCACCTACGACGTGTACCAGTCAAACGGCGTGATTCAGGTCATCGACAAAGTGCTGATGCCGAAAGGTTAAGTTGTACCGCCGGCCCTGCGCATCGGGGTCGGCGGATTTTTCCGAGGTGTCTGCCCGTGAATGGAACAACTGCGCGCCGTGAACTAACCTCTGCCTGCAACCGGCACCGCACGCAGCCTCACCTCACCACCTCGACTGATTGGAGAACCGTTATTTCCATTGCCGACACCGATCAGCTCAGGCAGCTTCTGGCCCAGTGTTCGCTGGGTGACCGCCGCGCATTCGAGACGCTTTACCGCAGTGTCGGCCCGCGTTTGCATGGTGTTGCCCTGCGATTCATGGGGCGTCAAGACCTGGCCGAAGAAGTGCTACAGGAAAGCTTCGTGCGCATCTGGAACAGCGCCTCGCGCTATGAATCGAACCTGTCGGCACCGCTGACCTGGATGATCAACATCACCCGCAATCAAGCCATCGACCAGTTGCGCAAACACCGCGACCGGCCGTTGACCGATCAGGAAGAACTGGCGCTCGTGGATGAAAGCCCATCCGCCCACGAATTATTGAACACCGCCCGCGAGGCCAACGCCTTGAACCGCTGCCTGGAAAGCCTCGAAGGCAGGCAGCGCCAATCGATTACCGTGGCGTACTTTCAAGGGCTGTCCTGCTCGGAACTGGCAGAACACCTGGCCGCGCCGCTGGGCTCGGTCAAATCCTGGATCCGCCGTGGCATGGAGCGCCTGCGCAGGTGCCTTGAATCATGAACTATCAAACCCCGAGCCTGCGCCGAACCCTCGCCGCCGACTACGCCATTGGCGTGATGCCCGCAGCAGCTCGTCGGCGCTTTGAACAGTTGCTGCTGGAAGACGCGGCATTACGCGCAGAACTGGCGCACTGGCAGGACAGTCTCGCCAGCCTGACCGAAGCGTTGCCCGAGCAACCGGTGCCGGAACGCGTGTGGCAAGGCATCACGGCGCGTATCGACCCACAAAAACTGCATGTGCCACAGAAGCGTTCCTTCTGGAACTGGATGCGGGTGACGGCGGCGTTGTGTTCGCTGGTGGTCATCGTGTTCCTGAGCGTGCTCTACAACCGTGATGAGGCGCGATACAGCGCGACATTGCTGACGGCCGATTCGCAACCGGCGCTAAGGGTTCTGGCCCACGACAACTATCTGCAAGTGGAGCCGCTGGCGTTGGCGGCGGTTGATCCGGAACGCAGCCTGGAGTTGTGGGCGATACCGGCGAACGGCAAACCGATGTCCCTCGGCGTGATTCCGGCGAGCGGCAAGGGCAAGGTTGAGCTGAGCGATGCGCAAAAGGTGCTGATCGGCAAACCGATTGCGTTGGCGGTGAGCCTGGAGCCCAAGGGTGGCTCGCCGACCGGACAGCCGACGGGGCCGGTGTTGTATCAAGGGTCGTTAGCGGTGTTGTGAGCAAACGAAAAGATCAAAAGATCGCAGCCTTCGGCAGCTCCTACAGGGTTACGCGTTCGGCATAGGAGCTGCCGAAGGCTGCGATCTTCTGATGTAAAAACGGCGACCCGGAGGTCGCCGTTTTGTTTTGCGTAACCGCTTACGCCGCGCTGAACAACTTGTGCGGATCGATCACAAACTTCTTCGGCACACCTGCATCAAACTCGCCGTAACCTTCCGGCGCCTGATCCAGGCTGATCACCTGCACGCCCACCACTTCGGCAATGTTGATACGGTCCCACATGATCGCCTGCATCAGCTGGCGGTTGTACTTCATCACAGGCGTCTGGCCGGTGTGGAAGCTGTGGGATTTGGCCCAGCCCAGACCAAAGCGAATGCTCAGGCTACCCATTTTCGCTGCGGCATCCACTGCACCGGGATCTTCGGTCACGTACAGGCCCGGAATACCGATTTTGCCGGCTACACGAACCACGCCCATCAACGAGTTGAGCACCGTGGCCGGGGCCTCGTGCTTGACCCCGTCGTGGCCATGACCGCGCGCTTCGAAGCCCACGGCGTCGACGGCGCAGTCCACTTCGGGCTCGCCCAGCAGTGCAGCGATCTGTTCATGCAGTGGGGTGTCCAGGGACAGGTCAGCGATTTCGAAGCCCTGGGCCTTGGCGTGTGCCAGGCGCACGGTGTTGACGTCGCCGATGATGACCACAGCGGCGCCCAGTAGACGAGCGGAAGCTGCAGCGGCCAGGCCGACTGGACCCGCGCCTGCAATGTACACGGTGCTGCCCGGGCCAACGCCGGCAGTGACTGCGCCGTGGTAACCGGTCGGCAGGATGTCGGAGAGGCAGGTCAGGTCGCGGATTTTTTCCATTGCGCGATCACGGTCTGGCAGTTTCAACAGGTTGAAGTCGGCGTAAGGCACCAAGGCGTATTCAGCCTGGCCGCCGGTCCAGTCGCCCATGTCGACATAACCGTAAGCACCGCCCGGACGTGCCGGGTTAACGCTGAGGCAGACACCGGTGTGCATTTCCTTGCAGGAACGGCAGCGCCCGCAAGCCACGTTGAACGGGACGGACACCAGGTCACCGATTTGCAGGTTCTCGACGTCGCTGCCCTTCTCGATCACTTCACCGGTGATTTCGTGCCCCAGCACCAGGCCGGTTTGAGCGGTGGTCCGACCGCGCACCATGTGCTGGTCGGAACCACAGATGTTGGTGGACACCACGCGCAGGATCACAGCGTGGTTGATCTTCCTGCCGCGCGGGTCCTGCATTTTCGGATAGTCAATTTTCTGTACTTCGACCTTGCCAGCGCCGAGATACACCACACCACGATTGCCAGACATGCTTTCACCTCGCTGTTGTTTTTATGTAGCACTCACGTCGCCTTTTAGCGGCGGCGCGTTGATTGCTCGGGTTATTGCCTGTGTGTCTTGTGTCTTGTGTTGTGTTTGAAGGCCTCATCGCGGGCAAGCCCGCTCCCACAAGGTCAGGGTCGTGCACATTTCCTGAGCGACCTCAGCCCTGTGGGAGCTGGCTTGCCAGCGATAGCGATTTAAAGAACGACGGTGCGATTGGCGTTCAGGAACACTCGCCGCTCAATGTGATAACCCACCGCTCGCGCCAAGGTCAGCCCTTCGATATCCCGGCCCTTGGCGATCAGGTCTTCCGGGTAGTGACTGTGATCCACGGCCTCCACGCCTTGGGCAATGATCGGCCCTTCGTCCAGGTCGTTGTTGATGTAGTGCGCCGTGGCGCCCACCAGTTTCACGCCCTTGTTATAGGCCTGGTGATACGGCTTGGCGCCCTTGAAACCGGGCAACAGGGAGTGATGGATATTGATCGCCTTGCCATCGAGCTTGCGGCACAGCTCCGGTGACAGGACCTGCATGTAGCGCGCAAGAATCACCAGCTCCGCACCGCACTCTTCGATCACTTGCCACACCTGACGCTCTTGCGATGGCTTGTCGTTCGGGTCGAGCGGGAAGTGGTAGTAAGGAATCTGGTGCCAGTCGGCCAGGGGCTTGAGGTCCGGATGATTGGAGACCACTGCGGCCACGTCCATGGACAGTTGGCCAATGCGTTGGCGATAAAGCAGATCGTTGAGGCAGTGATCGGCCTTGGACACCATGATCACCACTTTTGGCCGATAGTTCGGCGCAGTCAGTTCGAAGATCATGCCGAACGCTTCACCGCGCTCCTGCAAGCCGGCGCGGAATGACTGTTCATCGAACCCGTCAGGCTGACGGAATTCCACCCGGATGAAAAACCGTCCCGAGAGCCGATCATCGAAGGAGTGGTGCTCGGTGACGTAGCAGCCCTGCTCGAAAAGAAACCGCGTCACCGCGTCCACGGTGCCGAGGACGCTAGGGCAGTCGGCGGTCAGAATCCATGTGTCTGGGGCGCGGCTCATAGTGCAGTGACTCCTGAGGTATCGGTAAACGACGCTACCTCTGTAGGAGCGAGCTTGCTCGCGATGGGCGCCAACGATAACGCGTACTGCCTGGGTTAACGCGTCGTCCTCAAGTCCATCGCGAGCAAGCTCGTTCCTACAGGTGAGCGGTTGTGATCAAGCCTGGACGCTGAGGCCGTACTCGGCTGCGGCATCCTGCAACCACAACCACCAGTAATCGGAGAAACTGCGACGGATCAGCAGCTCCCAGGTGTCTTCGGCGGTATGGCGGATCACCAGTTGCGACTTGGCGAACACCGTGCCCACGGCCTTGCCCACGGGGAAGCTGTTGGGGTGCACGTCGTAGCTGGTCGATTTCATCAGGACCTGGCGCACATTCGGGCCGCTCAGTTCGAGGATCTGCTGGCCGCCGCTAACGTTGACGATCTGGATGTGCAAATCACCCAGCGCTGCACGCAGCTTTTGCTCGGCGGCAAATTCTTCACCGGTTGGCACGATCAGCAGCCATTCATCCGGTCCCATCCACTGCAGGCTGGTCTCGCCTTTGACGATCACGCTCAGAGCGCCCGGCAATTCAATGCCAAGGGCCTTGTGCACCCCTTCGGAAAACGCGGCATCGTGGCCATCGCCACGGATGGTCAGGTGGCCGAGGAGTTTCTTCTCACGCACGATCACGCCGGCATTCTTGCGACCCTTGCCTACCAGGCTGGCGAGGTCGGCATGATGCAACGACGACTCGGCCTTGGCGCCGGTGGTTGGGCGTTGTTGGTACACATTGGCTGCGGTCATAAAGCACCTGTTCCTGAATTCGTGTGCCCTGTGGGAGCGGGCTTGCCCGCGATGGGAGCGACGCGTTCTGCCTGAAGCACCGCGTTATCGTTCATCGCGGGCAGGCCACGCTCCCACAGGTACTGTGGTGTTACACGTTCTGACGATCCCCTTTCGGATCAAAGAACACCGAAGAAACGATTTCCGCCTCGATCACGCTGCCATCCGCCAGCGGGGCGAACACTCGCTCGCCCATGCGGTTCAGGCCGCCCTTGACCACGCCCATGGCAAACGAATAGCCCAGGGAGTTGTGCGCGTAGCTGGAGGTCACGTGGCCGACCATGCTCATCGGGATCGCCTGCTTGGTGTTGAACACCAGCTGCGCACCCTCAGGGAGCCATTTGGTCGGATCGATCGGTTTCAGGCCAACCAGCTGTTTGCGTTGATCGCGCACGCAGTCCTCACGGTTCATGCCGCGCCAGCCGATCCACGAGAACGGTTTGGTGCGACCGACACACCAGCCCATGTTCAGGTCATCCGGGGTCATCGAACCGTCGGTGTCCTGGCCGACGATGATGAAGCCCTTCTCGGCCCGCAGAACGTGCATGGTTTCAGTGCCATACGGGGTCAGGTTGTATTGCTTGCCCGCCTCGACAATTTTCTCCAGCACGCCCATCGCGTAGTCGGCTTGCACGTTGACTTCATACGACAGCTCGCCGGTGAACGAAATCCGGAACACCCGCGCCGGCACGCCGCCGACCACGCCTTCTTTCCAGGTCATGAACGGGAAGGCTTCGTTGCTCAAGTCGATGTCCGTGACCTGGCTGAGCAGCTTGCGGCTGTTCGGGCCGGACAGGGTCATGGTTGCCCAATGATCAGTCACTGAAGTGAAGTACACCTTCAGGTCTGGCCATTCGGTCTGCTGGTAAATTTCCAGCCATTGCAGTACCCGGGCGGCGCCGCCGGTGGTGGTGGTCATCACAAAATGGTTGTCGGCCAGGCAAGCGGTCACGCCGTCGTCGAACACCATGCCGTCTTCTTTGCACATCAGGCCGTAACGCGCCTTGCCCACATCGAGCTTGGTCCAGGCGTTGGTGTAGATGCGGTTGAGGAATTCGCGGGCGTCCGGGCCCTGGATGTCGATCTTGCCCAGGGTCGAAGCATCCAGCAGACCGACGCTGTCGCGTACGGCCTTGCATTCGCGCTTGACCGCGGCATGCAGGTCTTCACCGTTTTTCGGGAAATACCATGGGCGTTTCCATTGGCCGACGTCTTCAAACTCGGCGCCGTTTTTCACATGCCAGTGATGCAATGCAGTGAAACGCACAGGCTCGAAGATGTGCCCACAGTGACGACCGGCTACGGCACCGAAAGTCACCGGCGTGTAGTTGGGACGGAACATCGTGGTGCCCATCTGCGGGATGGTGACGTTCAGCGAGCGGGCGGCGATGGCCAGGCCGTTGACGTTACCCAGCTTGCCCTGATCGGTGCCGAAGCCCAGTGCGGTGTAGCGTTTGACGTGCTCCACCGACTCGAAACCTTCGCGGGTCGCCAGTTCGATGCCACCGGCGGTGACGTCGTTCTGGAAGTCGACGAATTGCTTGGGCGCACGGGCCGAATTCTTCTCGTGGGGCACCTGGAACAGCGCCAGGGTTGGCTCTTCGAGGCGGCTCAGGGCTTTAGGCAAAGTACCTTCGACCACCCCGAAACCGGCTTCGCTGGCGGCACGGGCGCCACCTTCAAAGCCATCGGCCAGGGAATCACCCAGACCGTAGACGCCATTGATACCGCCGACGCATACGCGTTTTTGCGGTGCCTCGCCCGGTACAAAACCGAGGATGTCTTCACGCCAGGTCGGCTTGCCTCCCAGGTGCGACGCCAGGTGCACCACCGGGCTGTAGCCGCCGGAGCTGACCACCAGGTCGCAGTCCAGCCATTCGCCGGGGCTGGTGACCTTGTGCCCTTTAACGTCAATGGCAGCAATGCGCGCGCCAGTCACGCGCTTGGTGCCGCGAGCCTCGATCACGGCACTGCCGGTCAGGATGCGAATGCCTTTGGCGCGCGCCTCTTCCACCAGCGCGCCGCGCGGATTGCTGCGCGCATCAGCGATAGCCACGACCTGCAGGCTGGCATCGAGCCAATCCAGCGCCACGCGATAGGCGTGGTCGTTGTTGGTGCTCAGGACAAGCTTTTTGCCCGGTGCGACGCCATACCGACGAACGTAAGTCGAGACGGCACCGGCAAGCATGTTGCCCGGCACGTCGTTGTTGCCGTAGACCAGCGGACGCTCGTGAGCACCGGTCGCCAGCACCACGCGCTTGGCGCGGACGCGATGAATGCGTTGACGCACCTGGCCGATCGGGGCGCGATCGCCGAGGTGATCGGTGAGGCGCTCGTGAATGGTCAGGAAGTTATGGTCGTGGTAACCGTTGACCGTGGCACGCGGCAACAGCAGCACGTCCGGGGTATTCTTCAGTTCGTCGATGACGCTGGCGATCCATTCCACGGCAGGCTTGCCGTCCAGGCTTTCGCGGGAATCGAGCAGGCTGCCGCCGAACTCTTCCTGTTCATCGGCCAGGATCACCCGGGCACCGCTGCGCGCAGCCGCCAGTGCCGCGGCCAGGCCAGCAGGGCCACCGCCAACGATCAGCACGTCGCAGTGCTGGTTCATGTAGTCGTAGGTGTCCGGATCGTTCTCGGTCGGCGAGCGACCAAGACCTGCGGCCTTACGAATGTACTTCTCGTAGGTCATCCAGAACGATTGCGGGTACATGAAGGTTTTGTAGTAAAAGCCCGGCGGCATCAGCTTGCCGCCGACCTTGCCCAGAATGCCCATCATGTCGTTGTTCACACTTGGCCAGCCGTTGGTGCTGGTGGCGACCAGGCCTTGATACAGCGCCTGTTGCGTGGCGCGTACGTTGGGGATCTGCGTGGCTTCGGTTGCGCCGATCTGCAGCACTGCGTTCGGCTCTTCAGCACCTGCGGCGAAGATGCCGCGTGGGCGGGAATACTTGAAGCTGCGACCGATGATATCCACGCCGTTGGCGATCAGCGCGGCGGCCAGGGAGTCACCTTCATAGCCCTTGTAGGTCTGGCCGTTGAACGTGAAGCTCAGCACTTTGTTGCGGTCGATGCGTCCGCCGTTGGACAGGCGATTGATCTGGCTCATACCTTCTCTCCCAGAGCCGTGGCGGCCGCTTTCGGGCTGTCGGTCTTGTCGGTGAATTGTGGCTTGGTGCCGATCTTGTAGGTTTCGAGAATTTCGTAGGTCACGGTGTCGCGGGTGGCGTTGAAGTACTGACGGCAACCGGCGGCGTGAATCCACAGCTCATGGTGCAGGCCGCGAGGGTTATCGCGGAAGAACATATAGTCGCCCCACTCCTCGTCGGTGCAGGAGGTCGGGTCCAGTGGACGCGGTATGTGCGCCTGGCCGGATGCGTGAAATTCCTCTTCGGAGCGCAGCTCGCCGCAGTGAGGACAGAAGATATGCAACATGGGTATTTCTCCTGTTAGTGGGCAACCGCAGCAGCGCCGTGTTCATCGATCAACGCACCGTTGTGGAAACGGTCGATGGAGAAAGGTGCAGCCAATGGGTGCATTTCACCCTTGGCCAGGCTCGCGGCAAATACGTTGCCCGAGCCGGGTGTTGCCTTGAAGCCACCGGTGCCCCAACCGCAGTTGAAGAACATGTTCGGCACCGGAGTTTTTGAAATGATCGGGCAGGCGTCCGGCGTGGTGTCGACGATGCCACCCCACTGCCGGTTCATGCGCACGCGGGACAACACCGGGAACATCTCGACGATGGCCTGGATGGTGTGCTCGATCACCGGGTACGAACCGCGCTGGCCGTAGCCGTTGTAGCCGTCGATACCGGCGCCGATCACCAGGTCGCCCTTGTCGGACTGGCTGATGTAACCGTGTACGGCGTTGGACATGATCACGCTGTCGATAATCGGCTTGATCGGCTCGGATACCAGCGCTTGCAGCGGGTGGGATTCGATCGGCAGACGGAAACCCGCCAGCTTTGCCATGTGTCCGGAGTTACCGGCTGTCACCACGCCAACGCGCTTGGCGCCGATGAAGCCCTTGTTGGTTTCCACGCCGATGCATACGCCGTTTTCCTTGCGGAAGCCGATCACTTCGGTCTGCTGGATCAGGTCCACACCCAGTGCATCGGCGGCACGGGCAAAGCCCCAGGCCACGGCATCGTGACGGGCCACGCCGCCGCGACGCTGGACAGTGGCGCCCATCACCGGGTAGCGAGTGTTTTTCGAGCAGTCGAGGTACGGAATCTCGTCGGCCACTTGCTTGGCATCGAGCAGTTCACCGTCCACGCCGTTGAGGCGGTTGGCGCTGACCCGACGCTCGGAATCACGGATGTCCTGCAGGGTGTGGCACAGGTTGTAGACGCCGCGCTGGGAGAACATCACGTTGTAGTTCAGGTCCTGTGACAGGCCTTCCCACAGTTTCATCGCGTGTTCGTACAGGTGCGCCGACTCGTCCCACAGGTAGTTGGAACGAACGATGGTGGTGTTGCGCGCGGTGTTACCGCCGCCCAGCCAGCCTTTCTCGACCACGGCCACATTGGTGATGCCGTGTTCCTTGGCGAGGTAGTAGGCGGTCGCGAGACCATGCCCGCCACCGCCGACGATGACCACGTCATAGACCTTTTTAGGGGTCGGCGTGCGCCACATTTTCTGCCAGTTTTCGTGATGGCTGAGGGAGTGTTTGAAGAGGCCGAAGCCCGAATACCGTTGCATAGTCATTTACTCCAAAACCGCGCTCAGCGATAAACCGGGAAGTCCGCGCACAGGGCCGTCACTTGCTGGGCAACATTTGCTTCTACGTCGGCGTCGCCGAGGTTGTCGAGGATGTCGCAGATCCAGCCGGCCAGCGTGACGCACTGCGTCACCTTGAAGCCGCGAGTCGTCACCGCCGGAGTGCCGATGCGCAGGCCAGAGGTCACGAACGGCGACTGTGGATCGTTCGGAACAGCGTTCTTGTTCACGGTGATGTGAGCGCGGCCGAGTGCTGCATCCGCTTCTTTGCCGGTTAGGCCCTGACGGATCAGGCTGACCAGGAACAGGTGGTTATCGGTGCCGCCGGACACTACATCGTAGCCGCGATTGATAAATACGCCGGCCATGGCCTGGGCGTTGTCGATCACTTGCTGCTGGTACGCCTTGAAACCTGGCTCCAGCGCTTCCTTGAAGCACACCGCCTTACCGGCGATCACGTGCATCAGCGGGCCGCCCTGGCCGCCGGGGAACACGGCAGCGTTGAATTTCTTTTCCAGCTCTTCGTTGGCCTTGGCCAGGATCAAGCCACCCCTTGGACCGCGCAGGGTCTTGTGGGTGGTGGTGGTGACCACGTCGGCGTATGGCAGAGGGTTCGGGTACAGCCCGGCAGCGACCAGACCGGCGACGTGCGCCATGTCGACGAAGAAGTAGGCACCGACTTTGTCAGCGATCTGGCGGAAGCGCGGGAAGTCCAGAGTCTTGGAGTAGGCGGAGAACCCGGCGATAATCATTTTCGGCTTGTGCTCGACCGCCAGGCGCTCGACTTCGTCGTAGTCGATCAGGCCGGTGGTGGTGTCGATGCCGTACTGCACGGCGTTGTAGAGCTTGCCGGAGAAGCTGACCTTGGCGCCGTGAGTCAGGTGACCGCCGTGGGCCAGGCTCATGCCCAGCACGGTATCGCCTGCGTTCAGCAGGGCCAGATAGACAGCGGCGTTAGCCTGGCTGCCGGAATGCGGCTGGACGTTGGCGTAATCGGCACCAAACAGTTGCTTGGCGCGCTCGATGGCCAGCGCTTCAACCTTGTCGACGTGCTCGCAGCCACCGTAGTAGCGCTTGCCTGGGTAGCCTTCGGCGTATTTGTTGGTCAGGCCGCTGCCTTGCGCTTGCATCACGCGCTTGCTGGTGTAGTTTTCGGACGCGATCAGCTCGATATGATCTTCCTGACGTTGCTCCTCGGCATTCATCGCCGCCAGCAGTGCATCGTCGTAACCCTGGATCTGGTCTTGCTTGCTGAACATCGCGTCTCTCCCAGCGGCATCTGTGCGCCATTCGTCTCGGTGAGGCACTGGTGTTGCGACAGTGCCCTTTGATGCGATGGTATGACCGGCGCAGACAGGCCAAATGCCTACGGACGCCACGCAAAGGTGCGTTTACGACATGGGCGCAAATGGCATGCCGAACACAATCCTCAAATCAACGAAAAACCCTGTGGGAGCTGGCTTCCCAGCGATGGCGGTGTGTCAGCCGCCATCAATGCTGGATGTGACGCCGCTATCGCTGGCAAGCCAGCTCCCACAGGGTTAAGCGATGATTTCGCGGACGAGTAACAGCACAAGGAAATGCAGCGGATACAACGCATACGCCCAGCGTCGCATTGGCACAGGCTTGAGATGTTTGGCATGTTGCAACAAGACCATCCCCAGCCATGGCGCGATCAGACAAGTGACAATGCCCCAGATGGCGGCGACATTGCCAAACTGCGCCGCCGGATATAGCACTTGCCATTGATTCGCCGCCAGGCCCACCACCCCTGGCAACAGGCTGTAATACCAGGGCCGCCTGATCACCAGCAGCATCGCCAGCGGCAACAGCACGCCGAAGAACCCGAACATCAGTCGTTCCGGGAACAATGCAGCCAGTACCAATGCACCCAGCGCGAGCAGACGCGATTCCAGCGTTTGCTGCTGCCAACCGCGCGCCACCAACAACCCCAGAACCAGCGTGGGCAGCACGTTCAGCGTGTCGGGCGCCGGCATGAACAGCCGATACGGGATCTCGCTGATGGCGCTGAACACCACCAACCACAGCAGATACCGCCACGGAGTGCCGGCGCGGGATACGCCCATGCGCGCCAGGTTCGCAGCCATTGCCAGGCAGAACCATGGGAACGCCAATCGCCCCGGCGCAAACAGGATATCAATGGAATAGCCGACATATCGCAGGTGATCGAGCACCATGCTCAAAAGCGCCAGCCACTTGAGCAGATCGAGTGCACCATCGCGCCGAGTCATGTGCATAATTGTCCGCCAACGCTGTATTTTTTCGAAAGCAGCATCCCGTGTGCTCCCCGGACGATCTTCGGTAAAGTGCGCACCATCATTGACCACGAATGCTCTTCACCATAAGAGCTTCGATCACGGAAGCCGGCCATGACCGACAAGAGCCAACAATTCGCCAGCGACAACTATTCCGGTATCTGCCCTGAAGCCTGGGCTGCCATGGAGCAGGCCAACCACGGCCACCAGCGTGCTTATGGCGACGATGAATGGACCGCACGCGCGTCCGATCAATTCCGCAAACTGTTCGAAACCGACTGCGAAGTGTTCTTCGCCTTCAACGGCACTGCTGCCAACTCCCTGGCCCTGTCGTCGCTGTGCCAGAGTTACCACAGCGTAATCTGCTCGGAAACCGCCCACGTCGAGACCGACGAATGCGGCGCGCCGGAATTCTTCTCCAACGGCTCCAAGCTGCTGGTTGCGCGCACCGAAAATGGCAAGCTGACCCCGGCATCCATTCGTGAAGTCGCTCTCAAGCGCCAGGATATTCACTACCCAAAACCCCGGGTCGTGACCCTGACCCAGGCCACTGAAGTCGGCAGCATCTACACCCCTGAAGAAATCCGTGCCATCAGCGCCACTTGCAAGGAGCTCGGCCTGAACCTGCACATGGACGGCGCGCGATTCTCCAACGCCTGCGCTTTTCTCGGCTGCTCTCCAGCGGACCTGACCTGGAAGGCCGGTGTCGACGTGCTGTGCTTTGGCGGTACGAAAAACGGCATGGCGGTGGGTGAAGCGATCCTGTTTTTCAACCACAAACTGGCCGAAGACTTCGACTACCGCTGCAAGCAGGCCGGGCAGTTGGCCTCGAAAATGCGCTTCCTCTCGGCCCCCTGGGTCGGGATCCTGGAAAACGACGCCTGGCTCAAATACGCCCGCCACGCCAACCATTGTGCGCAATTGCTGGCCGAGCTGGTCAGCGATATTCCAGGAGTGGAACTGATGTTCCCGGTGCAGGCCAACGGCGTGTTCCTGCAACTGTCGGAACCGGCCATCGCCGCACTGACCGCCAAGGGCTGGCGCTTCTACACCTTCATCGGCAACGGCGGCGCGCGCTTCATGTGCTCGTGGGACACCGAGGAGGAACGGGTACGTGAATTGGCGGCGGACATTCGCGAGGTCATGTCCCGCTAAGCTTTCCCTGTGCAGGCCTGCGGAGCTACTTGCTTGTGGACCTGCGCACCTGTAGGACCCGTAGGAGCTGCCGAGTGCAACGAGGCTGCGATCTTTTGATGTTGTTTTGAAGTCAAGATCAAAAGATCGCAGCCTCGTTGCACTCGGCAGCTCCTACAGGTTTCGTCACCCATGGTCCGCAGGGTCAATCAGCAGTCATCACCAATACCGATTAAAACTCAATGCGCACGTCCCCTTTCGGCACGCTGCAGCACGACAGGATGAACCCTTCCGCTTCGTCCTCTTCGGTAATTCCGCCGTTGTGGTCCATCTCCACCTCGCCCCCCAATTTCAACACCTTGCACGTACCGCAAATACCCATCCCGCAGGCCTTCGGAATCAGCAAACCGAGCTTGGCCGCCGCCGCATGCACGGTTTCACCGGGTGCCACACGAATGCTCTTGCCGGACGAGATAAATTCGACCTGATGCAGATCCGCCAAATCGACTTCCGGCGCGTCGGCAGCAATTTCCGCCTGCTCCACCGCATCCGCCCGGGCTTCCGGTGGCGTCGCGCCGAAGGATTCCTCGTGATAACGCGACATGTCGAAGCCGACCGCTTCAAGCATGCGCTTGACCGCATTCATGTACGGCGTCGGGCCGCAGCAGAACACCTCGCGCTCCATGAAGTCGGGTGCCATCAGTTCCAGCATCTTGTGGTTCAGGTAACCGCGATACCCCGCCCAAGGCTCACCCAGACCATGCTTCTCGCAAATCAGGTGCAGGCTGAAGTTGTCGATCCGCGACGCCATGTGTTCCAGCTCACGGTGGTAGATGATGTCCTTGGGTGAACGGGCGCTGTGAATGAACACCATGTCGACGTTGCCGTTGGTGTCGTAGAACCAGCGCGCCATGGACATCACTGGCGTGATGCCGACCCCACCGCTGAGGTACAAGACCTTTGGCGCGGTGAAGTCCATCGCGTTGAACAGCCCGACCGGACCGTGTACCGCAAGCTCCTGGCCTTCGTGCAGGGTGTCGTGCAACCAGTTCGACACCTTGCCCCCCGGCACGCGCTTGATGGTCACGGAAAAGCTGTACGGCACCGAGGGGGAACTGGAAATGGTGTACGAACGCATGATCGGCACGCCTTCGATTTCCAGCTCAAGGGTAACGAACTGCCCCGGCTTGAAAAAGAACAGGATCGGCTGGTCCGCCATAAAGCAGAAGGTGCGCACGTCCCAGGTTTCCTGGATGACTTTGACGCAACGCACGATGTGTCGACCATTGGCCCAGGTCTGCGTGGTTACCGGGTTCAGGAAGCTGTTGGACATGCTGTTCTCCACCGCCGATGGTCGGCCTTGTGTTGGCGATTCTGCGTATAGCGCGGAACACCCATTTACCTATCTGCGACATTCACATACTTATCGCGACCAGCCCTTGGTTACCGGGGGTTGCGCGTCGGGAACAGATTGGGCCATGTCGCCCATGGATAAGGTTCTGGGCAGCGCCGGCCCCACACTCGCTCCACACAAAGACAGATTCTTTACACCTTGCGTAGCAAACCCGCTAAACCGGCCACATAGCCACTTTCGCCGGCCACACAGAATGGCCTTGAGGATCAAATCGATGGACGTCACCGCAAAAATCAGCCTGGGCGATCCGCTGGAACCCGCACGCAAGGCCACCGCACAGATGCTGCAAGAGCGCGAGCGCACTTTCTCGCTGCCGCAGCCGTTTTACTCTGACGAGCGGCTGTTTGATATCGACATGCAGGAAATTTTCCAGAAGGAGTGGCTGATCGCCGGCATGACCTGCGAGATCCCGACCAAGGGCAACTACCTGACCCTGCAGATCGGCAAGAACCCGATCATCGTCATCCGCGGTGCCGAGGGTGTGGTGCATGCGTTCCACAACGTCTGCCGTCACCGGGGTTCGCGTTTGTGCACCAGCGAAAAAGGCAAGGTCGCCAAGCTGGTCTGTCACTACCACCAATGGACCTACGAGCTGGACGGTCGCCTGCTGTTCGCCGGCACCGAAATGGGTGCCGACTTCGACATGAAGCAGTACGGTCTCAAGCCGGTGAACGTGAAGACTGCGGGCGGCTACATCTTTATCAGCCTGGCGGAAAATCCGCCGGCCATCGATGACTTCCTGTCGACGCTGAATCACTACATGGAACCCTACGACATGGAGAACACCAAGGTGGCGATTACCACCACCCTGGTTGAAAAAGCCAACTGGAAGCTGGTGCTGGAAAACAATCGCGAGTGCTACCACTGCAACGCCTCGCACCCGGAACTGCTCAAAACCCTGCTGGAATGGGACGACGTCACCGACCCGCGCGCCGACCAGGGGTTCAAGGACCACGTGGCCGCCTCGGCCGCTGCCTGGGAAGCCGAGAAGATCCCTTATGCCCACGCCAGCTTCGGCCTGCGTAACCGCATCGTGCGCATGCCGCTGCTCAAGGGCACCGTCTCGATGACCCTGGACGGCAAACAGGGCTGCGCAAAACTCATGGGCCGCATCAAGAACCCCGATCTGGGATCGATGCGCATCCTGCACCTGCCGCACTCATGGAACCACTGCATGGGCGATCACATCATTGTGTTCACCGTGTGGCCGATCAGTGCCCAGGAAACCGTGGTCACCACCAAGTGGATCGTGCACAAGGACGCCGTTGAAGGCGTGGACTACGACGTTGATCGCATGCGCCAGGTCTGGGATGCCACCAACGACCAGGACCGTCGCCTGGCGGAAGAGAACCAGCGCGGGATCAACTCCACGGCTTACCAGCCTGGGCCGTATTCCAAGACCTATGAGTTCGGTGTGGTGAACTTTGTGGACTGGTACAGCGAACGCCTGCTGAACAATCTGGGGGCTGAGCCTGCGCCGTATCTCAAAGGCGTTCCCGTTCAAGGTTGATCAAAGTCAAAAGATCGCGGCCTGCGCCAGCGCTTGCAGTTTTGTTGTGTCCGATAAATTATCGGTGCACACGTCACTGCAGGCGCTGACACAGGCTGCGATATTTAACGACAACACCCGACCCAAGTTATAACTGTACGAAATATGATCAATTGCGTTCAGCGCTATACAGTGCGCAGCTCGTGGCCTTCCGCCAACAAGTTATCCACATCTCCACCCACAGCAATTGGGGACAACTGTGGATAGGCGCAAATCATCTGCGCATAAACTAAATAAAATCCGTGACTTATCCGAAACCTGCATTTCTCGAAGCAGCTGGTCGTTTTTTGATCTAATGCTTCAAAGCCACGCCCTGCGTGGCTCGCAGCGGATCGCAAACACCTTATCCACAGAAGCGCCAACAGACTTTGGGGGCAACTATTGGAGATCTGTGGAAAACCCGGGGCGACCGCGCCAAATCAGCGATTTCGAAGGATATTCAAGTGGACAATGACAGATTGGCTATTTTTTAATCAAACGCTTGAGAAGCCCGGTTTATGGCGCCCGTAGCCGACAGCAAACAACTTATCCACAAAAGCGCCAACAGCGATTGTGGGCAAGTAGCAAGCACCGGATTAACTGAATCGTTTGACGTATTGAAGCCACAGCATCCTCCGGCCCAGAGCTCGCGGCTCGCGAGGAATGGCTGGCAAGCCTTAGCGAACGACGCCTTCTTCGATCAACAACTTCAGGATCGCGTCGGCGCCGGCTTGCGCAGTCAATCCCTTCAAAACCTGCCCGCCCCCGCCACTGGCCTTGGCCGTCGCGGCCTTCATGCGATCAGCGCCACTTTTGGCCTTGATCACCTTCAAGCGTTTCGGCCGTGGCTTGGCCGGTTGCAGGGTCGCTACTGCGAGTAACTCATCGTCGAATACTTCGACTTCGTCCGCCTGCAACAAGCCGCGTCGCGCCGGGCCGTAGGCGCTTTGCCGTGGTTTTGGCGCAGCGTTATCCACAGTCGCCAGGAACGGCAGGCGAACCTTCAAGCGACGACGCTGGCCTCGCGGCAATGCCTGCAGCACCAGTGCGCAATTACCGTCGATGGATTCCACTTGTGCCAGCCCTACTACCAGCGGCCAACCAAGGCTTTCAGCCAGCAGGAACGGCAGCATGCCCGACCCTTCGCCGGTTTCCGCCTGGCTGCCGGTGAGTACCACTTGGGCGCCGGCTTCACGCAAGTAGGCGGTCAATGCGGGCAATGCATCGGCGCCCTGCGGTTGTTCCAGTACATGCAGTTGCTCAAGGCCCATACCCAGATAGGCACGTAAGGCAGGCTCGGCGACGTCGCCTGCGTGCAGGACTTGCAAGTTATCCCCAGCCAGTTGCAGGCCCAGTTCTACCGCGCGCGCATCCTGCTCAGCGCGACGTGGCCGGCCGGAGGTCGGGTGGGCGCCGATGGACACCAGGCTGATGATTTTCGTGCTCATGACCTTTTCCTTCCCTTAAGCCGCATCGCGCTTGGCGTCGTTCCGGTAAGCCGCTACCGCATCGATCAAGGCTTGTAGAATCTCGGCACTCTCGCCGATCACCGACAGGTCGGCCCGTTTGATCATGTCGCAACGGGGGTCGAGATTGATCGCCACCACCTTGTCACAGGCACCAATGCCTTGCAGGTGCTGGATCGCCCCGGAAATCCCCACCGCTACATAGACCCGTGCGGTGACCCAGGTGCCGGACGCACCGACCTGACGGTCGCGCGCCATGAAGCCGTCGTCCACCGCTACCCGCGATGCGCCTTCGGTAGCGCCCAACGCTTGGGCGGTACTGTGGAAAAGTCCCCAATCCTTGACGCCGTTCCCGCCAGAGAAGATGAATTCCGCTTCGGCCATGGGAATAGCTGCCGGATCGACAGCCACTGCGCCCAGATCTTCGATGCGCGAAAGGCTGCGCGCCACGGCTGTGGATAACTCCACCGGCAAGACTTCATGACGGCTTTCACTGACCGGTTCGGCACATTCGACGGCAGCCAGAATCAGGCGCGCAACCGGTCGGGCAAGATCCTGCAGGCCAGCACCGGCGCGGCCGATGCACTCCTGGTCCTTGACCTGCCAGACCCTTGTTGCGGGGCGTTCGCCCGAGGCTGCGGCAAAGCGACGGCCTAGTTCGCCACCACCGGTACGGCTGTCCGGCAACAACCAGTGACGCGGATTGAACTGGTTATCCACAGCCCGCAGGCCCTGCACTCGTTGTTCCGGTGCATAACCGCTGAATTCCTCGCCGTCCAGCACCAACAGGCGATCCACGCCAGCGGTGGCAAATGTGCTTTCCTTGTGTTCACCGAACACCACAGCCAATACCGCGCCGTCCGAGCCGGCCAATTGATGAGCCAGCCCCAGCAAGTCACGGTCGTGACTGCTCAGGCGGCCACCGACCATGTCCGGGACCACGCAAATATAGAACGCCGGCGCAGGCACCTGATGCAGCGGCAATTGTACTTCTACAGCGGCGGTACGCTTGGTCGCCCCACCTTGCTGGGCCCCGCTGCGGTCGATGCGCTTCAGCCCGTTGGGCCCGATAAAGCCGACGCCGTGGGGGTTCTTGCGGATGACCCCGTTAGGCCCCATCCAGCTGTGTTGCGCCGGTTGCATGGCCGCGTGCAGCGGGTGCAGGCGGTTGCGGGCGATCCATTCGGCGCGCGGATCGCGGCGGATAATGTCGCTCATCAGTGGGCCTCCGCAGGTTCTTCATGTTGCACCGGTGCATTGGGCTTGTTCGGCACCGCCTCTTCGAGCAGCGCGTCGGCCACCAGTTCAGCGATGTCCTTGATCAGCGGTCGCGGTTCGACCACGCCCTCAAGCATCGCGGTGCACTGTGGACAACCGACTGCCACCAGTTCGGCGCCGGTTTCGCGAATGTCTTCCATGCGCATGTCGGGGATTCGTTGCTTGCCCGGGATGTCGGTGATCGGCGCACCGCCACCGCCGCCGCAGCAACGGGAACGGAAACCTGAACGCTGCATCTCTTTGACTTCGATGCCAAGGGCACGCAGCACTTCACGGGGCGCTTCGTACTCGCCGTTGTATCGACCGAGGTAGCACGGGTCGTGATAGGTGACGCTGCTGCCTTTGTGCTGACCGAGGCTAAGGGCGCCGGCAGCAATTATTTCTGCCATGTAGGTGCTGTGGTGCTGCACGAGGTAGTTGCCGTCGAAGGCGCCGTACTCGTTCTTCAACACGTGGAAGCTATGGGGGTCACAGGTGACGATGCGGTTGAAGCTGTACCTGGCCAGGGTCTGGATATTGCGTTTGGCCAACAGCTGGAACGTCGCTTCGTCACCCAGTCGCCGTGCCACGTCTCCGCTGTCGCGTTCTTCAAGGCCCAAAACCGCGAAGTCGACCCTGGCCGCTTTCAGCACTTTGACAAACGCACGCAGGGTGCGCTGGTTGCGCATGTCGAAGGCACCGTCGCCGACCCAGAACAGCACGTCGACGGATTTTTTCTCGCTCATCAGATTGAGGTTCAAGTCCGCCGCCCAGTTCATCCGGCCTCCCGGGGCGAAGCCGCCGGGGTTGTCGGTGGCAATCAGGTTTTCCAGGACTTCGGCGCCCTTGTTCGGGGTCGCGCCTTTTTCCAGGGTCAGATGGCGGCGCATGTCGACGATGGCATCGACGTGCTCGATCATCATCGGGCACTCTTCAACGCAGGCGCGGCAAGTGGTACAGGACCATAGGGTTTCGGCGTCCACCAGACCGTTGACGATCGGTTGATGCGGATTGCCGGCGTGCTCACCGATGGGCTTGCCTGGGTATGGGCTGCCGGCAAACTTGGCATCGGTGCCACCGGCCAGGCCAACGACCATGTCCTGAATCAGTTTTTTCGGGTTCAACGGCTGGCCGGCAGCAAATGCCGGGCACGCAGCCTCGCACTTGCCACACTGTACGCAAGCGTCGAATCCGAGCAACTGGTTCCAGGTGAAATCCTTGGGCTTTTCCACACCCAGTGGCGCGGTCGGATCGTTCAGATCCAGCGGTTTCAAACCGGTGGAGCGACCGCCGCCAAAGCGCTCGGCGCGACGGTGCCAGGCCAGGTGCAGAGCACCGGCAAAGGCGTGCTTCATCGGGCCGCCCCAAGTCATGCCGAAGAACAACTCGCAGACGCCCCACAACACGCCGACAAACAGGATTGCCGCCAGGATCCAGCCGCCGAAATTTTCCGGGAGGATGCCTGCGACTGGCAGGGTCACCAGGAAAAACGAAGCGGAGAACGCCAGGAGACTTTTCGGCAGGCGCATCCACGGGCCTTTGGACAAACGGGCCGGAGGATTGCGTCGGCGCAGGTAGACGAAAATCGCCCCCACGAACATCACGGCAGTCATCAGCAGCAGTGCATACCCGAGGAAGCGGTTATGCAGGCCGAAACCGTGAACCAGGATCGCCAGCACGGCGGAAGCCACCGCACCACCGGCGGTGGCGACGTGGGTATTGGCGATGTATTTGTCCCGCGCCACCACGTGGTGCAAGTCGACCATGTAGCGCTTTGGCATGGCAAGCAGGCCGCCGATCAGGTCGACTTTGGAAGCCCGGCCCCGACGCCACATGGCCACCCGCCGCAACGCGCCAAGGACAGCCAGGCCCAAGGCGGCGAACAACAGGATTGGAAGAAGGGTGTTCAACATGGTGAAGCTCCCACCAGTACATCTTGGAGAAACGCGTTCGGCGTAGGAGCTGCCGCAGGCTGCGATCTTTTGATCTTGATCTTGAAAAACACGAGCAAAAGATCGCAGCCTGCGGCAGCTCCTACGCAGGTGACGTCAAAAACTTAGAAATCCTTGCACAACCGCAATGCGTCATAGATCGCCGCGTGCACGTTGCGCTGGGCTACGCAGTCGCCTATGCGGAACAGCAAGTAGCCATCGCCGCTCTGTTCCAGACAAGGCTGAGGCTTGATCGCGAACAGGGCTTCGACGTCGATCTGGCCCTTGTTGCGCGAACCTTCCTTCATCGCGTAATAGATTTCTTCGTCCGGGCGCACGCCGTTTTCCACGACTACCTGATCCACCACCCGCTCCTCCTTGGCGCCGGTGTATTCGTTCTCCAGCACCGCCACCAGCTTGTCGCCTTCGCGGTAGACCTTATCCAGCATCATGTCCCCGGTCATGATCACTTCTTTGGGGTACATGCTTCGGTAGTAGGTCGGGAACGATGTGCCGCCAATTGCCACGCCTGGCTTGATGTCGTCGGTAACGATCTCGACCTGGCTGCCTTTGTCCGCGAGGAAGTCGGCGGTCGACATGCCGGTAAACTCGCAAATGGTGTCGTACACCAGCACGTTCTTGCCCGGTGCAACCTTGCCATCGAGGATGTCCCAGCTACTGACCACCAGGCCTTCAGCCGCGCCCCAGTGCTCGTTCTGCTCCAGGAAGGGATGACCGCCGACGGCGAGCACGACAACGTCCGGGCGCAAATCCATAATGGTCGGCGCATCGGCCGCCACACCCAGGCGCAGGTCGACTTTCAAACGCGCCAGTTCCAGCTGATACCAGCGAGTAATGCCGGCGATCTGGTCGCGCTGCGGCGCTTTCGACGCCGTGGTGATTTGCCCGCCGATGAATTCCTTCTTCTCGAACAGGGTCACGTCGTGGCCGCGTTCGGCGGCCACGCGCGCTGCCTCCATACCGGCAGGCCCGGCACCCACTACTACGACCTTGCGTTTGAGCCCGGTAGTCTTTTCGATGATGTGCGGAACGCCCATGTATTCACGGGAAGTCGCTGCGTTCTGGATGCACAGCACATCCAGGCCCTGGTATTGCCGGTCGATGCAGTAGTTGGCACCGACGCACTGTTTGATCTGGTCGATCTGGCCCATCTTGATCTTGGCGATCAGGTGCGGGTCGGCGATGTGCGCGCGGGTCATGCCGACCATGTCGACGTAACCGCCTTCGAGAATGCGCGTCGCCTGGTTCGGGTCCTTGATGTTCTGCGCGTGCAGAACCGGGGCCTTGACCACTTCCTTGATACCGGCTGCCAGGTGCAGAAACGGCTCCGGTGGATAACTCATGTTCGGGATCACGTTGGCCAGGGTGTTGTGGGTGTCGCAACCCGAGCCCACCACGCCGATGAAGTCCAGCATGCCGGTGTCGTCGTAGTACTTGGCGATCTGCTTCATGTCCTCGTGGGACAAACCATCCGGATGGAATTCATCGCCGCAGAGGCGGATGCCGACGCAGAAATCGGGACCGACTTCGGCGCGCACGGCTTTCAATACTTCCAGGCCGAAACGCATGCGGTTCTCGAAGCTGCCACCCCACTCATCAGTTCGCTTGTTGACGCGCGGGCTCCAGAACTGGTCGATCATGTGCTGGTGCACGGCGGACAATTCGACGCCGTCCAGGCCACCGGCCTTGGCACGGCGTGCCGCTTGCGCGTAGTTGCCGATAACCCGCCAGATTTCTTCCGGCTCAATGGTTTTGCAAGTAGCACGGTGTACCGGCTCACGCACCCCGGACGGCGACATCAGGGTCGGCCAGTTGAAGCCGTCCCAGCGCGAACGCCGGCCCATGTGAGTAATCTGGATCATGATCTTGGCGCCGTGCTTGTGCATGGCGTCAGCGAGATTCTGGAAGTGCGGAATGATCCGGTCGGTGGACAGATTCACCGAGCTCCACCACTCCTGCGGGCTGTCGATGGCCACCACTGAAGAACCGCCGCAAATGGCCAGACCGATCCCGCCCTTGGCTTTCTCTTCGTAATACTTGACGTACCGGTCGGTGGTCATACCGCCGTCGGTCGCGTAGACCTCGGCGTGCGCGGTGCTGAGCACGCGGTTGCGGATGGTCAGTTTGCCGATCTGGATCGGCTGGAACATTGCTTCGAAAGCCATGGAGGGTTCCTCGACTTACAACGGCTTGACGGTGAACAAACCGTCGTCGTGGCCTTCTTCGGAGCCACCGTAGACTTGCTCGGCAACCGTGCGGATCTGGCTGCCGCGGGCTTGCAGAATCTGATCCATGGCACCGGCAAACCAGCCGGTGAACATGTAGTCGACCTTGCGCCCGACCTTGCCGTACACGTAGACGAAGGCGGAGTGCTCGAGCTTGACGCTGGCGGTGCCTTTATCGAGGTCGATGTCCTGGATTTTGAACAGGCCCCAGCCACGTTGCGACAGGCGCTTCATGTAGTGCTCAAACACCGCGACGCCTTCAAGGCCGTGGCATTCGGCTTCTTTTTCGCACCAGTGCCAGGCGGACTTGTAGCCGGCCTTGTAGAGGATTTCGGCATAGGCGTCGGCGCCCAGCACTTCCTCGATGCCCATGTGGTTGTTGACGAAGAAATGACGTGGCACGTACAGCATCGGCAGGGCATCGGAGGTCCAGACACCGGTTTCGCTGTCGACTTCGATAGGCAATTGCGGGGCGATCTTGGCCATGGAAACTTAACTCCAGAAAAATTGGGGTGTTGCCTGCGGCGCGGATGGCCCCAGGTAAGGATTCAGAAGTGCGGCGGCTTATTCGCCCCAGACGTCTTTGAGCACGTTGACCCAGTTCTCGCCCATGATCTTGCGCACCACGCGCTCGCTATGGCCGCGCTTGAGCAGGGTTTCGGTGAGGTTCGGGAACTCGCCGACAGTGCGGATGCCCAGCGGGTTGATGATCTTGCCGAAGCTGGTCAGGCGGCGGGCGTAACCCTTGTCATGGGTCAGGTACTCGAAGAAGTCCTGGCCGTGCCCCTGGGTAAAGTCGGTGCCGATGCCGATGGCGTCTTCGCCGACGATGTTCATGGTGTATTCGATGGCTTCGGCGTAGTCGTCGATGGTCGAATCGATGCCCTTGGCGAGGAACGGCGCGAACATGGTCACGCCGACAAAGCCGCCGTGATCCGCAATGAACTTGAGTTCTTCATCGGATTTGTTGCGCGGGTGAATCTTCAGGCCCGACGGCAGGCAGTGGGAGTAGCAGACGGGTTTCTTCGATTCGAGAATCACCTCTTCAGAGGTTTTCGATCCGACGTGGGACAGGTCGCACATCACGCCAACTCGGTTCATCTCGGCGACGATTTCACGACCGAAACCTGACAGGCCGCCATCGCGCTCGTAGCAACCGGTACCGACCAGGTTCTGGGTGTTGTAGCACATCTGCACAATACCGACACCGAGCTGCTTGAACACCTCGACATAGCCGATCTGGTCTTCAAAGGCGTGGGCATTCTGGAAGCCGAAGAGGATACCGGTCTTGCCCTGCTCCTTGGCCTTGCGGATGTCGGCGGTGGTGCGAACCGGAATGACCAGGTCGCTGTTTTCACGAATCAGCTTCTGACTGGCGGCGATGTTGTTGACAGTGGCCTGGAAGCCCTCCCACACCGACACGGTGCAGTTGGCCGCCGTCAGGCCGCCTTTGCGCATGTCCTCGAACAGCTCACGGTTCCACTTGGCGATAATCAGCCCGTCGATAACGATGCTGTCGGCGTGCAGTTCGGCTGGGCTCATCAGGCTGTCCCCTATTGTCGATTCATGCGCCGAATCGTGTGCCGGCGCTTTGGAGCCAGCATATGCCTGAGCACCGGGACAGCCGGGTGCAAAAACGACAGGGGAATTGCCGAAAGCGTCAATCCGCGACAAAGCGTCGTCGCCACCCCTGCTCGCCCGCCTGTTCAAGCCCGTCAGGTTGAGCCAGAATCCGCTGCACGACTGGATGCTTCACTGAGGTTCAACTGGAATGAGGGACGGCAGCGCAATGAAAATGATCTTTCTGGTTCTGGCATTGACCGCCACGGGCGTACACGCGCAAGAAGAATCCGAGACCACCCCCTGCGACGCTGTCGAAAACGACGTCCAGACCCTCGAATGCTCGGTTTATGGCCGAACCGCCGCCGAAGACCTGCTCAAGGACAACTACCAGACCCTGGCCGAGCGCATGCAAATACTCTACGGCAAGAACCCGACCCAGCTGGCAGACATCACCGCAAAAATCAAAGCGGCGCAGCACCAATGGCTGAAGACGCGAGACGCCGATTGCGCAGTCGAAGCGTTCCCGGCGACGAGTGGCAGCAAGGCGTTCACCATTGCGCAAAATGACTGCATTGCACGCATGAGTGATGAAAGGTCGGAGTTTTTGGAGTCGATCGGGCAGGAGTGAGTTAGAAATGCGGAAAGTGCCCATACAGCAGCGGTGCAGGAGCTGTGTAGGAGCTGTCGAGTGCAACGAGGCTGCGATCTTTTCCACCATTAAACCCCAGCATCAAACCCCAAAGCCAAGGGAGGCAGCCCCGCCTCCACTCAGCAAAAACCGCCCTACCCAGTCACGTCCAGAACCCTTCATGCGCGCGCGCAGCCTCTGCTTCCAACATCGGCCCGAATGTCGGAATCTGTCGCTGGCCGCGCGCGAACACTTCCCGGCACGGCAACGAGAACGTCGGGTTTTCCGGGTGGCCACCCGTGAGCCCCAGCAAGGCATGCTCGGACAGCGCGTAGACCACTCGGCCAATGCCCGTCCAGTAAATCGCCCCCGCACACATGCAGCAGGGTTCGGCACTGGTGTAGAGCGTGCATTGCGCCAGGTCTGCCGGGCTTAGCAGCTTGGCAGCCTGCGCGGCTGCAGCAAGTTCGGCATGCTGGGTGGGATCGCCTTCCGGCGGCATGGAATTATTGCCCGCCGCCGCAATGATGTTGCCGGCCCCATCCGCGACCAGTGCAGCAAACGGATGACGACCACGGGCTTTTGAGTCCTCTGCCAGTTCGAGTGAGCGGCGCAGCAGTTGCAGATCAAGTTCGGTGATGCCGGCAGGTAAAGCGCAAGTGAAGCTTGTCATGTGAAACTCCTTATTATTTTCAACTGTGCCCCTGACCGCGTCGCCCAGGGGCTAAACACCTGTCAGTCGGCCAGCTCGGCGGCTGGTGCCACCGGCTCGCGCCTGCTCTGCGGATTGAGCAGGATATTGAGCACGATTGCAGTGATCGCACCGAGGAAGATTCCGCTTTCCAGTACCAGTTTGAGAGTGCCGCTGGCGTGTTCGAACAGCGCCGGGAACGACATCGGCAGCACACCGACGCTGATCGATACGGCAACGATGATTGCGTTGCGAGTCCCCTCGAATGTCACCCGTGAGAGCTCCTGGATACCGGCCACCGTGGTCATGCCGAACATCACCACGGCGCAACCGCCCAACACCGGCGTCGGCACTGCTGCGATCAGCGCACCCAGCTTGGGGAACAGGCCCATCAGCACCATGATTGCCCCCGCCGAAGCCACGACATACCGGCTCTTGACGTTGGAGAGCGCAATAAGGCCGGTGTTTTGGGTAAAAGCGTTGTAGGGGAAGCTGTTGAACAACCCGCCGAGCATTGTTGATAGCCCATCGGCACGGAATGCATTGCCAAGGGTTGTTTGTGTGGTGGTCTTGCCGGTCAATTTGCCGATCGCCAGGCAGTTACCGGTGGTTTCGGCCATGATCACCAACATCGCCAACGTCATGACCAGTATCGGCATCAGGGAAAACTGCGGCATGCCGAATGCCATGGGCGGGCTCAGCTCGAACCAGGCTGCGCTGCTCACCTGCCCAAAGTGCGTCATGCCGAACGCTGCCGCTATCAGGCTGCCCACGAACAAGCCGATCAGTACGCTGAGGTTGCCAATGAAACCGGAAAACCTGGCATAGATCACCAATGTAACGATGACCGTGGCCAGCCCCAGCAGCAGGTTCGATGGCGCACCGAAATCTGCGGAATCAGGATTGCCGCCACCTAGCCAGATTGCCGCGGCAGGCATCAGGGAAATGCCGATGATGGTGATCAGGCTGCCGATCACCACGGGCGGAAAGAACCGCAGCAACCTACTGAACACGGGCGCCATGGCAATTGTGATCGCCCCCGCCGCGATCACCGCGCCGAACACTTCAGTGAGCCCGAACTCCTTGCCGATCATGATCATCGGTGCCAGCGCAATGAATGAGCAGCCCTGAATCAGCGGCAGGCGCGCCCCGAACTTCCAGAAGCCGAGGGTCTGAATCATCGTGGCGATGCCCGACGTCAGCAGATTCGCATTGATCAACGTCACTACCTGCGCCGACGTCAGCCCCAGTGCGCTGCCCAATATGAGTGGTACCGCCACCGCACCTGCATACATCACCAGCACATGCTGCAAACCGAATGTCACCAACTGGCGAACCGGCAGAATTTCGTCCACCGGATGAACCTGTGAATTGCTCATATCGAATGTCTCCTGAAGTGCTTTTTTCTTGTAGTCCTGGGAGGCGTCCACAGGCCAGGCACAGCGCAAATCGATGCAGCAGAAGAGCTCGTTTCAAGGCCGATATTCTCTGCTTGTAAACGATGGAGCAAATGAGCAACCATCGTTTTTAACGATAGCTATAGTCGCTTGAGGTCACCCCCATGCAGTTCTCTCTGGACCAGTTGCAAACATTCGTCCAGGCCGTGCACAGCGGGTCGTTCTCAGCGGCCGCGCGCAAGCTGGGCAAGACTCAGTCAACCGTGAGCGTGGCGATTTCCAATCTGGAACAGGACCTGGGCGTGGAACTGTTCGATCGCTCGAATCGAAACCCGGTGCTGACCCAGGCCGGCCAGAAAATGTTGTTGCAGGCGCAGTCGGTGCTGGAACGTTGCCTGACCCTCCAGGCCCATGCGGATTGCCTGTCCGACGCGATCGAACCCAGCGTGTCACTGGCCATTGAAACGCCCTACAACGCCGTCATGCCGGTGCTGCTGGAGTTCGAAGAGGCTTTCCCCTATGTCGATCTGGTGATCAGGCACCCCGTATATGGGGATGTCAGCGAACTCGTAGCTCAGGGCCAGGCCGTGCTGGGGATCGCCTTCTCCCAGCCGCAGTACCCGCCGCAGCTCGAATTCCAGCAGATGGGCAAGCTGATCATGCTGCACGTCTGTCACCCCGCACATGCGCTGGCGAAATTGAGCAGCGTGACTTTCGAAGACCTGCACGTGCACCGCCGCCTGGCGTTTAGCGCACACGCCGAAAAGCTGCCCAGCAGCGAGTACCTGCGTTCCACTCGGATCTGGCAGGCCGAAAACTACCTGGCGCTGCTGGAAATGGTCCGTGCCGGCCTCGGTTGGGCCACGTTGCCGCGCCAGTTGATCCAGCGTGAACTGGCCAATGGCGAACTGGTCGAACTGCAATTGGGTGCGTATCCCCACACCGACTGGCATGTGGGTGTTGACCTGCTCTGGGCCCGTACCCGCAAGATGGGCAAAGCCGAACGCTGGCTGAAGACGCGCCTGCAACAGAACAAAGTGTTTGAACTGGATCGTCGGGGGCAGTCCACCACCCTGTAACACTCATGCCGTGACTTCACCTCAAGGCTGCGCCACCATCACACTTTACCGACTTGGAAGCGCACGAAATGAAAATCTGTGGCATTGAAATCAAAGGCAGTGAAGCCATCATCGCCGTCGCGTCCCTCGACAATCAGGCGCTCAGCCACCTGCCCCTGGCCACCAAGAAAATCGCCCTGGACGATGACGACGAAGCGGCCAACGTCAAAGTGTTTGCCGCACAGGTGGCATCGTTCATTCGGGAGAACTCAATCGACCGGATCGTGATCAAGAAGCGCAGCAAGAAAGGCGAGTTTGCCGGTGGGCCGACCACCTTCAAGATCGAGGGGGTTTTTCAGTTGCTGGACAGTTGTGAGGTGACGCTGCTGTCGCCACAGACGATCAATGCCCAGGCCAAAAAGCACAATTTTGAACTGCCGGGGACGCTGAACAAATACCAGCATGAGGCCTACAAGGCGGCGTGTTCTGCGCTGATGAAGAAGTAATAGCGCACGCAGATCCTACATTTTCTGTGTTCATGCTTTTGCGGTACGTCGGTCTTCCCGCGGGCACCGCTCAAACTTCGCTCGATAGCTGCGAGTGAAGTACGACGGCGATTCAAACCCGCACGCAATGCTCACTTCAAGCACGCTCATGTCCGTCTGGCGCAACAGCTGCTGCGCCTTCTCCAGCCTCAACCGCAGATAGAAGTTGCTCGGTGTGTCATTCAAGTGCAAGCGAAACAGGCGCTCCAGCTGGCGCCGCGTCACTTTGATCGATTCGGCCAGGGCCAGCGTACTCAACGGCGGCTCACTGTGCTGTTCCATCTCGCCGATCACCTGCACCAGTTTCTTGTTGCGAATACCGTACCGACTGGCAACTTCCATGCGCTGGTGATCCTTGCGCGGACGGATGCGACCGAGTACGAATTGTTCGCTGACCTGAATCGCCAGTTCCGGTCCGTGGGCCTGGCCGATGAGGTCGAGCATCAGGTCAATTGACGCCGTGCCGCCCGCCGAGGTAATGCGTCTGCGGTCGATCTCGAAAAGCTCCTGGGTGACGCTGAGCAGCGGATAGTATTCCTTGAACGCGTCGATGGCTTCCCAGTGCAGGGTCAGGCGATGGCCCTCAAGCAACCCTGCCTCGGCGAGGACGAAGCTGCCGGTGTCGATGGCGCCCAGGGTCACGCCGTCGCTGTCCAGCCGGCGCAGCCAGTGCTCAAGCGCAGGCGTAGCGAATTTCAGCGGTTCGAAGCCGGCGACTACCAGCAACGTCGCCCCTTTGCCGAGCGGCTCCAGCGCGGCATCGGCGTTGACCGACATGCCGTTACTGGCCAGAACAGCACCGCCATCGGCGCTCAGCACATGCCAGCGATAGAGTTCACCGCGAAAGCGATTGGCCACCCGTAGAGGCTCGATGGCCGAGATAAACCCGATGGCCGAAAAACCCGGCATCAACAAGAAGTAGAAATCCTGGGACATGGAGCGCACTCGACTGGCAGGTAACGAGAGGGCGGGAAGCGTGTGGACGTTGATACGCCAGTTGCAAGCGGCATTCAAGGGGCAGGTCGCTCCAGTGCAAGAGCTGGTCGCCATAGTGCGTGTTGGCGGGGGCTTAGCTGCGTAACTTGGCATCACCGGTGCACATAGACACCGGAACCCACAATAACGTCTGCCGAGGAACCCGACATGAAACGACTCATCAGCAGCTGTGTTCTTGCACTGAGCGGTACCGCTTTCCTGAGCGCCAGCGTCATGGCGGCCGAACCCGCTTCTTGCCAGAACGTACGCATGGGCGTGGTGAACTGGACCGACGTGATCGCTACCAGCGCCATGACTCAGGTGCTGCTAGACGGCCTCGGCTACAACACCAAACAAACCAGCGCGTCCCAGCAAATCATCTTCGCCGGGATCCGCGACCAGCGCCTGGACTTGTTCCTGGGGTACTGGAACCCGCTGATGACCCAGACCATCACTCCTTTCGTCGACGCCAAACAGGTCAAGGTGCTTGATGCGCCAAGCCTCAAAGACGCCCGCGCGACCCTTGCCGTGCCGACCTACCTGGCAGACAAAGGCCTGAAGACTTTCGCCGACATCGCCAGGTTCGAGAAAGAACTGGGCGGCAAGATCTACGGGATCGAGCCAGGCTCGGGCGCCAATACCCAGATCAAGGCGATGATCGCCAAGAACCAGTTCGGCCTGGGCAAATTCCAGCTGGTCGAGTCCAGTGAGGCCGGTATGCTCGCGGCAGTAGATCGTGCCGTGCGGCGCAAGGAGGCCGTGGTGTTCTTCGGCTGGGCGCCGCATCCAATGAACGTTAATGTGCAGATGACCTATCTCACCGGCAGCGACGATGCGCTCGGCCCGAACGAAGGCATGGCCACCGTATGGACCGTTACCTCGCCGAACTATGCCCAGCAATGCCCGAACATCGGCCGCCTGCTCAGTAACCTGACCTACTCCGCCGAAGACGAGAGCCGGATGATGCAGCCGCTGCTGGATCACAAGGACGCGTTCGAATCGGCCAAACAGTGGCTCAATGATCACCCCCAGGACAAACAGCGCTGGCTCGAAGGCGTGACCACCTTCGACGGCAAACCGGCAGCTGAACACCTGAAACTGACCAGTAAATAAACCCTGACTGAACGCCGAATCGCAGCCCCCAACGGGCTGCGAACGGACTCATCACGCCCGCCATTCCCCTACAGAACAGGAACCTGCCTCATGAACCACGACGTCATCATCACCTGCGCACTTACCGGTGCTGGCGACACGACCGCCAAGAGCCCACACGTACCGGTCACCCCGAAGCAAATCGCAGCCGCTGCCGTGGAAGCCGCCAAGGCGGGCGCCACCGTGGTGCATTGCCATGTGCGCAATCCCGAAACCGGCAAGTTCAGCCGGGATGTGGCGCTGTACCGCGAAGTGATGGAGCGCATCCGCGAAGCGGACGTCGACATCATCGTCAACCTGACCGCCGGCATGGGCGGCGACCTGGAAATCGGCGCTGGCGAAAACCCGATGGAATTCGGCACCAACACTGACCTGGTCGGCCCCCTGACACGCCTGGCCCACGTCGAAGAGCTGCTGCCGGAAATCTGTACCCTGGATTGCGGCACGCTGAACTTCGGCGATGGCGACACCATTTACGTATCCACACCGGCGCAACTGCGCGCGGGCGCCAAGCGCATACAAGAGTTGGGCGTCAAGGCCGAGCTGGAAATCTTCGACACCGGGCACCTGTGGTTTGCCAAGCAGATGATCAAGGAAGGCTTGCTCGATGATCCGCTGTTCCAGCTGTGCCTGGGCATTCCGTGGGGCGCACCGGCCGATACCACCACCATGAAAGCCATGGTCGACAACCTTCCAGCCAACGCGGTCTGGGCCGGCTTTGGCATCGGACGCATGCAGATGCCGATGGCTGCGCAAGCGGTACTGCTCGGCGGCAATGTGCGGGTCGGCCTGGAAGACAACATCTGGCTGGACAAAGGCGTGTTGGCCACCAATGGCCAGCTGGTGGAGCGCGCCAGCGAAATCCTCAGCCGCCTCGGCGCCCGTGTCCTGACCCCAGCCGAAGGCCGGGCAAAAATGGGCCTGACCAAGCGCGGCTGAGCCCACACATATCCCCTGTAGGAGCTACCGAAGGCTGCTCCTACAGGGGATCACCGAATTTTTTTAGGAAGTCGCCATGACGTTCATCACCGAAATCAAAACCTTCGCCGCCCTGGGTAGCGGTGTCATCGGCAGCGGCTGGGTGTCCCGCGCCCTCGCCCACGGCCTCGACGTAGTGGCCTGGGACCCCGCGCCTGGTGCTGAAGCCGCCCTGCGCAAACGCGTCGCCAACGCCTGGGGCGCCCTGGAAAAACAAGGCCTGGCCCCGGGCGCTTCGCAGGATCGCCTGCGCTTTGTCGCGACCATCGAAGAGTGTGTGCGCGATGCCGATTTCATTCAGGAAAGCGCCCCCGAGCGCCTGGACCTGAAGCTCGAATTGCACAGCAAGATCAGTGCAGTAGCCAAACCCGACGCCTTGATCGGCTCCAGCACTTCGGGCCTGTTGCCCAGCGAGTTCTACGAGAGTTCGACCCATCCGGAACGCTGCGTTGTTGGCCACCCGTTCAACCCGGTTTACCTGCTGCCCCTGGTGGAAGTGGTGGGCGGTAAAAACACGGCGCCGGAAGCTGTTCAAGCGGCGATGAAAGTCTACGAATCCCTGGGCATGCGTCCGCTGCATGTGCGTAAGGAAGTACCTGGTTTTATCGCCGACCGATTGCTCGAAGCGCTGTGGCGTGAAGCGCTGCATCTGGTGAACGATGGTGTGGCGACCACCGGTGAAATCGATGATGCCATTCGCTTTGGCGCCGGTTTGCGCTGGTCGTTCATGGGCACGTTCTTAACCTATACCCTCGCGGGCGGCGACGCGGGCATGCGTCACTTCATGGCACAGTTCGGTCCGGCGTTGCAGTTGCCGTGGACCCATCTGCCGGCCCCGGAGCTGACCGGCAAGCTGATTGATGATGTGGTGGACGGCACCAGCGATCAGTTGGGCAAACACAGCATTTCGGCACTGGAGCGCTATCGTGATGATTGCCTGCTGGCGGTGCTGGAGGCGGTGAAGACCACCAAAGAGAAGCATGGGATGGCGTTCGCCGACTAAACCCCAGCGCTTTCTGTAGGAGCCAGCTTACTGGCGATCGGATAGACGCGGTGTTTCAGAGTGACCGCGTTATCGTTCATCGCCAGCAAGCTGGCTTCTACAGGTTCTCGTTATTTCAGGACTTGATGACATGCCTGCACTGACCACCTACCAAACCACAATCATCCCCGATTGGGTCGACTACAACGGCCACCTGCGCGACGCGTTTTACCTGCTGATTTTCAGCTACGCCACCGATGCGCTGATGGATCGGTTAGGCATGGACAGCAACAACCGCGAAGCCAGCGGCCATTCGCTGTTCACCCTCGAGCTGCACCTCAATTACCTGCATGAAGTGAAGCTCGATGCCGACGTTGAAGTGCACACCCAGATCATCGCTCACGACAACAAACGCCTGCACCTCTATCACAGCCTGCATCTGGCCGGTGACGACAAAGAGCTGGCGGGCAACGAACAAATGCTGCTGCACGTCGACCTTGCCGGTCCCCGCTCCGCGCCGTTCAGCGAAGAAACGCTTGGCAAGCTGCAAACCATCGTTGCGCAACAAACCGACCTGCCCACCCCGGACTACATGGGTCGAGTGATCGCGCTCCCCCCAAAAAAATAACAAGGAGATCGCCATGAACACCGCCGCCGCTTTTGCCGACTTCCGTACTTATCCGTTGATCAGCGCGCTGAGTGGCGTGCAGGCCCTGGCGGATCGCGTTCTTGTGACATGGGCTGATACCCGAGTCAGCCCTTTTCATCATCAATGGCTGCGGGACAACTGCCCGTGCCCGCAATGCGTCTACACAGTGACCCGTGAACAGGTGCTGGAAATCGTCGATGTTGCAGAGAACCTGACGGCGGCAAATGTGGGTGTCGATGCTGAAGGTTGCCTGTGTGTCGATTGGCAGGACGGTCACCGGAGTCGCTTCGATCCGGGCTGGTTGCGGGCCCACGCTTATGACGACGTCTCCCGCGCCGAACGCCAAGCCAGCAAGCCGAAATCCAGCCTGTGGAAAAGCGACTTGCCGCTGCCGGTGTTCGACTATCAGGCGCTGATGAATGACAACGACGCCTTGATGCAGTGGCTGCTGGCCGTGCGCGATATCGGCCTGACACAAGTGCGTGGCGTACCCACCGAACCCGGTTCGCTGAAACTGATCGCCCAGCGGATTTCCTTCATCCGCGAGAGCAATTTTGGCGTGCTGTTCAACGTGCAATCCAAGGCCGATGCCGACAGCAACGCCTACACCGCGTTCAACCTGCCATTGCACAGCGACCTGCCAACCCGTGAATTGCAACCGGGGCTGCAATTTCTACATTGCCTGGTCAATGACGCGGATGGCGGCGAGAGTATTTTTGTCGACGGTTTCGCGATTGCCCACGCGCTGCGCGAGGAAGATCCCGAGTCGTTCAAAGCCCTGTGTGAAATCCCCGTGGAGTTTCGCAACAAGGACCGTCACAGCGACTATCGCTGCCTCGCGCCGATCATCGCGTTGGATGCCTTGGGGCAGACATCTGAAATCCGCATGGCGAACTTTTTGCGCGGTCCGTTCGATGCGTCTGCAGAGGAGATGCCCAAGCTGTATCGCGCTTATCGGCGTTTTATTGCGATGACTCGCGAAGCGCGATTCCGGGTGATGACGCGGCTCAATCCGGGGGAGATGTGGTGTTTTGATAACCGCCGCACGCTCCATGCGCGCAATGCGTTCGATCCCGCCACGGGTGCCCGGCATTTCCAGGGATGCTATGTGGATCGGGATGAGTTGTTGTCGCGGATCCTCGTGCTCCAACGCTAGACCGCATCATCGTTCATCGCGGGCAAGCCACGCTCCCACAGGTTTGGCGTCGTTCGCCAAATCTGCGCCCCCACCCCAGTCCTGTGGGAGCTGGCTTGCCAGCGATGGCGGTCGCACAGGCAACACCCAATTCCCGCACTCACAGGCAAAAAAAACCCCGATCAAGCCGTGACAGGATCGAGGCAGAGGTGGGTACTGTTGAGGAGCCGTTGCGCGAGGGTGACCAACCTTCGTGAAGTCAGCTGTAACCAGTGTGCCCACTCCTCTGTGAACGCAATTAGCCGAAAACGACCTGTTCATAGGTATCGCGGCCATTACGACAGATCGCCCTTGCCGCCACCGCGCCCCCCGATGAGAATCGAGACACGACACCGTTCCCTGAAGAAGGATTGCGTCATGATGCACGCCGATTTGATTGACCAGGAAGACCTGCTGGGCCAGCTGAAATCATTGGGTTTTCAAGTACCCAGCGGCTCTACAGCCGAGCAGGCTTGCGAATGCGCGGTGCGCGGTTTGAACGATGAACGGGCGATAACGCTACGGACAATGGTCAAGCAGATGTACACCAGCAGCGCTACCATCCTGCCGGCTGTGCGCCAGGCGATCGACAGGCAATTGCTGCCGGCATTGGCGGCGTACCAGCAGAGCCGTAGCGCCTGAGCAAAAATCAAAAGATCGTCCGATCGGACGATCTTTTGAAGTCGACTCGGTTTAGAGCCTTACACTGGCAAAAGTCGACTCATTACGCGCCTGACTCAATGCCGACAACGGCCCTGACAATGGCGACAGCACCAGTGCCTGCGGCAGCGGCATCATTGCTACCTGCTGGGTGGTGTTGGACCCTACGCGCTCGTCACGCGGCGGAATGCCGAAGTATTCGCGATAGCACTTGGAAAAGTGCGGAGTGGACACGAAGCCACATACCGACGCCACTTCGATAATCGACATCGGTGTTTGCTTGAGCAACTGCCGGGCGCGGATCAGGCGCAGTTTCAGGTAGTAGCGCGACGGCGAACAATGCAGGTACTTCTGGAACAACCGCTCCAGCTGACGACGCGACACCGCGACGTATACCGCCAGCTCATCCAGGTCGATCGGCTCTTCCAGATTGGCCTCCATCAGTGCGACGATTTCCTGCAACTTCGGCTGGTTGGTGCCAAGCATGTGCTTGAGCGGCACACGCTGGTGATCCTGCTCATTGCGGATGCGCTCGTAGACAAACATTTCCGAGATCGCGGCCGACAGTTCGCGTCCGTGATCACGGCTGATCAGGTGCAGCATCATGTCCAGCGGCGCAGTGCCACCAGAGCTGGTGAAGCGATTACGGTCGAGGGTGAACAACCGGGTGCTCATGGCCACGCGCGGGAAAGCTTCCTGCATCGATGCCAGGCATTCCCAGTGCACGCTGCAATCAAAACCGTCCAGCAGCCCGGCGCACGCCAGGGCCCAGCTACCCGTGCACACTGCGCCGAGACGACGCGACTGGCGCGCCTGGCTCTGTAGCCACGAAACGTGTTCGCGGGTGACCGTGCGCTGGATACCGATACCACCGCAGACAATGATGGTGTCCAGCGCGGGAGCCTTGTGCATGGAGCAATCGGGGGTAATCTGCAGGCCGTCACTGGCCCAGACCTGCCCGCCATCGACGGTGAGTGTGGTCCAGCGATACAGCTCGCGACCGGACAACTGGTTGGCCATGCGCAGTGGTTCCACTGCGGACGCCAGAGAAATCAGCGTGAAATTGTCCAGCAGCAGAAAGCCGATGGATTGAGGCGCACGGTTCTGGGGTTGAGTCCCGGAGTTGAACGTCGTCATCGCAATATCTCCTCACACAAAGCGGGTGATGGCCTCAGGCGGAGGCTCTTGTTATTGCCATCGTTCTCGCGTGGGAGACGGGCTTTGTAATGACAGAGCAATTGCCATGCCTAAAATTGAATGCGCGTTCAATAACTCCTGAAAACGACGTCGGAATGTGTCTGTATATGACCGCGTAGAGTGGGGGGATATAAGTGCCATCAATAGCAGCAAGGGCTCTGTCCCTTAGCGTGTGAGCAAATCGGTAGCACTTGTGGGAACAGGGCTGCGGCGTGCATTGAAAGAGTGTCACCACAAGCACAGGTGACAGGCGGTCAGCGACGATTGGGATCCCTGATCCTGTCGAAGTCGCTTATCTGTAAGCGACGCGCCAAAAGGTGGCGTATCAGGGAAGGTGTGTTCACTTTGCGCGCAGTTTTGACTGATCTGGCAACATCGCGGGCAAGCCCGCTCCCACAGGGATTTGTGGTGTGCTCCACTTCTCGGTTGCACGACAAATCCTGTGGGAGCGGGCTTGCCCGCGATGGGATCAACCCGATATCAGCACTCCACCGCACTGACCGCTAATCCACCGCGCGAGGTTTCCTTATATTTGTCATGCATGTCCGCCCCGGTATCACGCATGGTCCGGATCACCCGGTCCAGCGAGATAAAGTGCTGCCCGTCACCGCGCAACGCCATCTGCGCCGCATTGATCGCCTTCACCGCAGCAATTGCATTACGCTCGATGCAAGGCACCTGCACCAGTCCGCCCACGGGGTCACACGTCAGCCCCAGGTTGTGTTCGAGTCCAATCTCAGCCGCGTTGCACAGCTGCTCCGGCGTGGCACCGAGGATCTCCGCCAACCCCGCCGCCGCCATGGCGCAGGCCGAACCGACCTCACCCTGGCAGCCGACTTCGGCCCCGGAGATGGAAGCGTTCTTCTTGCACAGGATCCCCACAGCCGCCGCGCTCAGGAAATAGTCGACGACATTGGCGTCAGTCACCGCTTCGCTGAACTTCATGAAGTAATGCAGCACCGCAGGAATGATCCCCGCCGCGCCGTTGGTCGGCGCCGTGACCATGCGCCCACCCGCCGCATTCTCTTCGTTGACGGCCAGGGCGAACAGGTTGACCCATTCCATGGCACTGAGCGTCGAGCCGATCACATTCGGCTTGCCCAGCTCCTGCAAGCTGCGGTGCAATCTGGCGGCGCGACGTCGCACATTCAGGCCACCGGGCAGGATGCCTTCATGCTTGAGGCCTTGCTCGACGCAGTCCTGCATGGCTCGCCAGAGCTTCATCAGGCCGGCACGAATTTCGTCTTCACTGCGCCAGACCTTTTCGTTGGCCATCATCAGTTCGGCAACTCGCAGGTTGTGCTTCTGGCACAAGCTCAACAACTCGACCGCGCTGGAAAAATCGTAAGGCAACTCGGTGCGATCCATGTCCACCACGCCGCTACTGGCCTGCGCCTGATCCACGACAAAACCGCCACCCACTGAATAGTAGGTATCGCGGTGCATTTCTCCCGCATCACCTTCAACCATCAACGTCATGGCATTGGGATGGAACGGCAGGTTTTCATCGATCAGGCGCATGTCCCGGGCCCAGATGAACGGCACCGGCAGATGACCATCGAGCAATAACTCGTCGGTTTCGCGCAGGGTGGCGATACGAATGCCGATTTGCGACGGATCGATCGCGTCCGGCCACTCACCCATCAGGCCCATGATCACCGCATTGTCGCTACCGTGACCGATGCCGGTGGCCGACAGCGAACCATACAGCTGCACTTCGACGCGCCGGACCTGATCCAGCAGCCCCTTTTCTCGCAGGCCCTGCACAAACAGTGCGGCTGCACGCATAGGCCCCACCGTGTGCGAACTGGAAGGGCCGATGCCGATTTTGAACAGGTCGAAAACGCTGATAGCCATTACTGCCGAACTCCTGGATATGCCCAACTCCAGACGCAAAAGCGCCCAGTGACGGAGCTGCTACGCTCAAGCTGCAATCCGCCGATATGGCTGCATCATCAGGCTTTTACCCGGTCGTTCGACGTCTCGAACCGACGCACTCTTGTCCACCAACGCCGCGAGTCGCCAACGCTATGGTTCCGCCGTTTTTTTACGGCGCAGAGGGACAAACAGGGCAGAAAAAAGCTGTAAACGACGTCACCGACACTGGATGCGACCATCCCTGTACTGGTTACGACGCACCCTGTAGGCGTCAGATTTTCACTGGTACATGATCGTATCGACTCGATTGCAAGGCGCCGTGGTAGAGCTGTCTGAAAACGCCATCCAACCGCAACCTATAAGTGCGGTGGTCCAGTCGGAACACTGCCGAAAAAAACACCAAGGAGTCAGTCAATGAAAGGTTCCCCGTCGTTGTTGTTGGCCGCCATGCTTAGTCTGCCGGTTCTGGCGCAAGCTGCAGAACCGGCCCAGTGCAGCACTGTAAACTTCTCCGATGTCGGCTGGACCGACATCACCGTCACCACCGCTACCACCAGCGTCGTGCTCGACGCACTGGGGTACAAGACCAAAACTACAATGATCTCCGTGCCGGTGACCTATAAGTCGCTGGCAGATGGCAAGAACATGGACGTGTTCCTGGGCAACTGGATGCCGACCATGGAGAACGACATCAAGGCCTATCGTGATGCCGGTACCGTGGAAACCCTGCGCGCCAACCTGGAAAACGCGAAATACACCCTCGCCGTTCCCGAAGAGTTGTATAACAAGGGGCTGAAAGATTTCGCCGACATCGCCAAGTTCAAGAAAGAGCTCGATGGCAAGATCTACGGCATCGAACCTGGCAACGACGGCAATCGTCTGATCCAGAGCATGATCGACAAGAACGCCTTCGGCCTCAAGGAAGCCGGCTTCAAGGTCGTCGAGTCCAGCGAGGCAGGCATGCTCTCGCAAGTCGATCGCGCGCAGCGGCGCAATACCGCCGTGGTATTCCTGGGCTGGGAACCACACCCGATGAACACGCGCTTCAAGATGAAGTACCTGACCGGCGGCGACGATTACTTCGGCCCCAACTTCGGCCAGGCGACCATCTTCACCAACACCCGCAAGGGCTACGCCCAGGAATGCAGCAACGTTGGTCAGCTGCTCAAGAACCTGGTGTTCAGCCTCGACATGGAAAGCACGCTGATGGGCAACGTCCTGGACGACAAGATGAAGCCTGACGCGGCTGCCAGGGCGTGGCTGAAAAAGAATCCACAGGTGCTCGATACCTGGCTCGCTGGCGTAACCACCATTGACGGTAAACCAGGCCTGGAGGCCGTGAAAGCCAAGCTCGCGCAGCCTTGAGTTCAGGAGCATCGTTTATGCCGGGTGAGCGTGCTCACCCGGGCTGTTATTTCCTTGCATGCGGACGTTCAATACCATGCTGATTGATCAGAAAATCCCTTTAGGCCAGTACATTGCGGGCTTCGTCGAATGGTTGACGCAACATGGCGCCAACACCTTCGACGCCATCGCCGTGTCTCTGGAAACGATGATCCACGGCGTGACTTTTGCGCTGACCTGGTTCAACCCGCTGGCATTGATCGGCCTTATCGCACTACTTGCGCATTTCATTCAACGAAAGTGGGGACTGACAGTTTTCGTCATCGCCTCCTTCCTGCTGATCCTCAACCTGGGATACTGGCAGGAAACCATGGAAACCCTCGCCCAGGTGTTGTTCGCCACCCTGGTCTGCGTGGTCATCGGCGTGCCGCTGGGCATTGTTGCCGCGCATAAGCCGATGTTCTACACCATGATGCGTCCGGTGCTCGATCTGATGCAGACCGTGCCGACCTTCGTCTACCTCATTCCTACCCTGACCCTCTTCGGGCTGGGCGTGGTGCCGGGGCTGATCTCCACGGTGGTGTTCGCGATCGCCGCGCCCATCCGCCTGACTTACCTGGGTATCCGGGATGTTCCACAGGAACTGATGGACGCCGGCAAAGCCTTCGGCTGCTCGCGTCGTCAATTGCTCTCACGGATTGAACTGCCCCACGCGATGCCAAGCATTGCGGCCGGTATCACCCAGTGCATCATGCTGTCGTTGTCGATGGTGGTGATTGCCGCACTGGTGGGCGCCGATGGCCTGGGCAAACCCGTGGTCAACGCACTGAACACTGCTGATATCGCCCTGGGCTTCGAAGCGGGCCTGGCGATCGTATTGCTGGCGATCATGCTCGACCGTATCTGCAAACAACCCGACGCTAAAGTAGGGGGTGACGCATGAGCATTATTCGCTTCGAAGACGTCGATGTAATCTTTTCCAAGGACCCGCGCGAGGCGCTCAAGCTGCTCGATCAGGGCATGACCCGCGACCAGATCCTGAAAAAAACCGGGCAAATTGTCGGCGTGGAAAAAGCCAGCCTGGATGTCGATAAAGGTGAAATCTGCGTATTGATGGGCCTGTCCGGTTCCGGCAAATCCAGCCTGCTGCGTTGCATCAACGGCCTCAATACCGTGAGCCGTGGCAAGCTGTTCGTCGAACACGAAGGCAAGCAGATCGACATCGCTTCCTGTACCCCGGCAGAGCTGAAGATGATGCGCACCAAGCGCATCGCCATGGTGTTCCAGAAGTTCGCCCTGATGCCTTGGCTGACGGTGCGGGAAAACATCAGCTTCGGCCTGGAAATGCAGGGGCGTCCGGAGAAGGAGCGCAAGAAGCTGGTCGATGAAAAACTCGAGCTGGTCGGCCTGACCCAGTGGCGCAATAAAAAGCCCGACGAGCTATCCGGCGGCATGCAGCAACGCGTCGGCCTGGCGCGCGCGCTGGCCATGGACGCCGACATTCTGCTAATGGACGAACCCTTCTCGGCCCTCGACCCGCTGATTCGCCAGGGCTTGCAAGATGAATTGCTGGAACTGCAGAGCAAGCTCAGCAAGACCATCGTCTTCGTGAGTCATGACCTTGATGAGGCCCTGAAGCTGGGCAGTCGCATCGCGATCATGAAAGACGGCCGGATCATCCAGTACAGCAAGCCGGAAGAGATCGTGTTGAACCCTGCGGACGATTACGTGCGCACCTTCGTCGCCCACACCAACCCGCTGAACGTGCTGTGCGGCCGCAGCCTGATGCGCACCCTGGACAAGTGCAAACGCATTAACGGTTCGGTCTGCCTCGACCCGGGCGGCGATTCATGGCTGGACCTGGCCGAAGGCAACACCATCAAGGGCGCCCGCCAGAACGGTGCGAGCCTGGATCTGCAGAACTGGGCACCCGGGCAGGCAGTGGACGGCCTGGGTCGTCGGCCGACCCTGGTGGACTCCAATATCGGCATGCGCGATGCGCTGCAGATTCGCTACCAGACCGGCAACAAACTGGTGCTGCATGACAACAACAAAGTGGTAGGGATCCTCGGTGACAGCGAGCTATACCACGCGCTGCTCGGCAAGAACCTGGGGTAACACAACAGACACAAAAACGCCGCGAGAGGATCGCGGCGTTTTCGTTTATGGGATATCGGGTGATGCAGTCGTTGAAGTAGAAGCCCCCATCGCCAGCAGGCTGGCTCCCACATTGGAATGCATGCTCTTGTGGGAGCCAGCCTGCTGGCGATAAAGCCGATGCGGTGCTTCAGACAGCAACACCGCTTACTTGACTACTCAGCTATAGACCCGGCCAAGGAGCTGCCGATGGCTTTCAAACTGATCGAGCACGTCACGGGTGATCTGATCCTGAGTGAAACCCATCAGATCGTAATCCTGGCTGCCATTGTGCAGGTAAACCTCGGCGCGGTAGTAGCGTGCCCGGGGCTCATCGACACTTTCAGCCGAGACCGTCTCGCTTGCCGCCGCCAGGTAGCCATCCAGGCTCACTTCGTAGACAAACGGGTTACCCTCTTCCATCTCGATCCGCAGGCCCATGCAGCGCTTGGCCTTGCCCAGCAATGTCTGCACATCCAGGCCCTGGCCACGCAACAGAACCGCCGCCTCTTCCAGCGCCGGGGTCACCTGTTTGTCCATGAAACGTTGAACGATCGACTGGTTCGGTTGCAGGTCCAGCTGGGTCAGGCGCTCGCTGAAACCGCGCCGACCACGGGCTGCCAGCTCCGCCTGCTCCTGTTCGATTTGCACGTCCTGGCGCATGGCCTTGTGCAAGCCGAACATGAAGAACACCAGCACCACCGAGAACGGCAGGCCAGCCAGCACCACCATGGTTTGCATGGCTTCGAAGTTACCGGCGAACAGCAGGCCGATGGTCACCAGCGTGATCACCGCAGACCAGAAGATCCGCAACCAGTGCGGCGCATCTTCATCAACGTTGCCACCCTTGCACGACAGGTTCGCCATCATCACCGCGCCGGAATCCGCCGGCGTCAGGAACAGCACAAAACCAACAAAGATCGACACGCCGATCACCACTTTCGACGCCGGGTAATGCTCCAGAAGCTGGTAGATCGCCATGGACGGCTGTTCCAGCGCGGTCTTGCCGAGTTCCACTGCACCATGATTCATCACCAGGTCCAGGGCCGAGTTACCGAAGATCGACAGCCACGCCAGGGTGAAGCCCAGGGGAATCAGCAATACGCCGGCCACCAGTTCACGCACCGTGCGCCCACGGGAAATACGCGCGATGAACATGCCCACGAACGGTGCCCAGGAGATCCACCAGGCCCAATAGAACAGGGTCCACAGGCCCATCCAGCGCTCGGTCTTGTCAGCGTCGCCCTCATACACATAGAGGTCGAAGGTCTTCAGCACCACGCCGTTGAGGTAGTCGCCAATGTTCTGCACAAAACCGTTGAGCAGGTGCAGCGTCGGGCCGAACAGCAGGACGAAGATCAACAGGCCGCTGAACAGGATGATGTTCAGGTTGGACAGCCGACGAATGCCATTCTCCACACCCGACACGGCAGCAATGGTCGCCACGGTGCTCATCACGATGATCACAATCAGCAGGTTGGTGTTGCTGTGCTCCATGCCGAACAGGTTTTCCAGTCCCGACGACACTTGCAGCGACCCGATCCCCAGATTGGTCACCAGGCCCAGCAGGGTCACGAACATCCCGAAGCCATCCACCGCATGACCGGCCGCGCCCTTGACCCAGCGCTCGCCCACCAGTGGATACAGCGCCGAACGCAGCGCCAGCGGCTGGTTATGACGGTAGGCGAAGTACGCCACGGCAAGGCCGACCAGCGCATAAATCGCCCAGCCATGCAGGCCCCAGTGCAGGAACGTCAGCTGTACCGCCTGACGTGCAGCCATGTTGCTGCCGGCCACGCCTTCCGGCGGGTTGAAGTAGTGATCCAGCGGTTCAGAAGCGCCGAAGTACAACAGCGAGATGCCAATACCCGACGAGAACAGCATGCCCGCCCAGGCGCCATAGCTGAAGTCCGGGGTGTCGTCCTTGCTGCCCAGTTTGAGTTTGCCGTAGGACGAGAACGCCAGGCCGATGACAAACACCAGGTAAGCGGCAATCACCACCATGTAGTACCAGCCGAAGCTGCGGGACAACCAGGCCTGGGCGACGCCGAGCACTCTGCCGGCCTCTTGCGGGGCAATGATCAGAATGGCGGTCAACAACAGGATCAGCGCGGTAGAGGTGTAGAACACCCAACCGTTGACCGTCACCTTCTCGGGTGGGGTCTTTATAAGAGAGGCAGAACTCATGGCACAGATGCTCCGGGCAGTGCGAGAGAAGAACACAAGGCAAAGCGGTACCCGACCAATCGGTTAGTTGGCAGCCGACCAGCGGGTGATATAAAGACACCCCGAAAATGCCTGAAAGTCCGCAAGCACCGGGGCGCACAGGTTTCGAGCGATTTTGGATGTCGGTTTATCGCCATTTACACGCAGGCAAAAAACTGTAAATAGCGACGATTTGTCGCAGAGCTTATTCTTTATTGATTGAACGTTCAATCAAAACAAAATAGACTGGCCTTCAATCCGATAGACGTTCCACGTCTGCCGGAAGGCCTAAGGAGATGTGCAAGATGCCCAAGGTCGGTATGCAACCCATCCGCCGTCAGCAGTTGATCGAAGCCACTTTGCAGGCTGTCGATCAGGTTGGAATGGGGGACGCCAGCATTGCGCTGATCGCCCGTTTGGCCGGTGTCTCGAACGGCATCATCAGTCACTATTTTCAGGACAAGAACGGCCTGATCGCTGCCACGGCGCAGTATCTGATGAGTGTCCTCAGCGAGAACGTCACCGCGCGCCGTCAGGCGCTGGCAGATGACAGCCCGCGGGCACATCTGCAGGTGATCATCGAAGGCAACTTCGACGCCAGCCAGGTCAATGGCCCGGCAATGAAAACCTGGCTGGCCTTCTGGGCCACCAGCATGCACCACCCGTCATTGCACAGGTTGCAGCGGATCAACGATCACCGCCTGTATTCCAACCTGTGTTGCCAGTTCCGCCGCGTACTGCCGCTGGATGACGCGCGCAGTGCAGCCCGCGGCCTGGCGGCGCTCATTGACGGTTTGTGGTTGCGCGGTGCGTTGTCCGGAGATGCTTTCGACACTGCCCAGGCGCACCAGATCGCTTACGAATACATGGATTTCCAATTGGCCAAGCAGGTGAGTTAGAGCACACATAAACGCTCAACCCCTGAACTGCTACTGACCGGTGTTGCCACAACCTTAGGGAACTGGCTACACCAGCGGTGGTTACCGCCAACCCACTTATGCTCTTGCGAGGACTTTATGGCCCGTTTCGAACTGCAAAAACTCTACATTGATGGCGGCTACAGCGATGCCAGCAGCGACGCCACCTTCGAAGCCATCAACCCGGCTAACGGTGAAGTCCTCGCAAACGTGCAGCGCGCGACCAAGGAAGACGTGGAACGCGCCGTGGTCAGCGCCGAAAAGGGCCAGAAAATCTGGGCCGCGATGACCGCCATGGAGCGTTCGCGCATCCTGCGTCGCGCCGTCGACATCCTGCGCGAGCGCAACGATGAACTGGCGGCCCTGGAAACCCTCGACACCGGCAAATCGTTCTCCGAAACCAAGTACGTCGACATCGTCACCGGTGCGGACGTGCTGGAATACTACGCAGGCCTGGTACCGGCCATCGAAGGCGAGCAGATCCCGCTGCGCGACACTTCCTTCGTGTACACCCGTCGCGAGCCGTTGGGCGTAGTGGCCGGTATTGGCGCGTGGAACTACCCGATCCAGATCGCCCTGTGGAAGTCTGCCCCTGCCCTGGCAGCCGGCAATGCAATGATCTTCAAGCCAAGTGAAGTCACTTCCCTGACGACCCTCAAACTGGCCGAAATCTACACTGAAGCCGGCGTTCCGGCTGGCGTGTTCAACGTTCTGACCGGCAGCGGCCGTGAAGTCGGCACCTGGCTGACCGAGCACCCGCGCATTGAGAAAGTGTCCTTCACCGGCGGCACTGACACCGGCAAGAAAGTCATGGCCAGCGCTTCGAGCTCGTCGCTCAAGGAAGTGACCATGGAGCTGGGCGGCAAATCGCCCTTGATCATTTTCGACGACGCCGACCTCGATCGCGCCGCCGACACCGCGATGATGGCCAACTTCTACAGCTCCGGCCAGGTCTGCACCAACGGCACTCGCGTGTTCGTACCGACCCATCTGAAAGCTGCGTTCGAAGCCAAGATCGCCGAGCGTGTGGCGCGCATCCGCATCGGCAATCCGGAAGACGAGAACACCAACTTTGGCCCGCTGGTCAGCTTCGCCCACATGGAAAGCGTGTTGGGTTACATCGCCAAGGGCAAAGAAGAAGGTGCTCGCGTTCTGTGCGGCGGCAGCCGTCTGACCGAAGGCGAATTCGCCAAAGGCGCCTTCGTGGCACCGACCGTGTTCACCGACTGCACCGACGAGATGACCATCGTTCGCGAAGAAATCTTCGGGCCGGTGATGGCGATCCTGACCTACGACAGCGAAGAAGAAGTGATCCGTCGTGCCAACGACACCGACTTCGGCCTGGCCGCCGGCATCGTCACCAAGGACCTGAACCGCGCTCACCGCGTGATTCATCAACTGGAAGCGGGTATCTGCTGGATCAACGCCTGGGGCGAGTCCGACGCGAAGATGCCGGTGGGTGGCTACAAGCAGTCGGGTGTTGGTCGTGAGAACGGCATCAGCTCGCTGAACAACTTCACACGCATCAAATCGGTACAGGTCGAACTGGGCGATTACGCCTCGGTGTTCTAAGGCGGCATCTGCTTCGCCTGCGAGGCCGTCATCGCCAGCAGGCTGGCTCCCACAGGAGTACGCATTCCAATGTGGGAGCCAGCCTGCTGGCGATCGAGTGCGCAGCACTCGCAACGGTCTGACCTGACCTACTTCAAAGAGGGTGCATTCAATGTCCCAAGAATTCGATTACATCATCATCGGTGCCGGCTCTGCCGGTAACACCCTGGCGACCCGTCTGACTGAAGACGAAGGCGTCACCGTCCTGCTGCTCGAAGCCGGTGGCCCGGATTACCGTCTGGACTTCCGCACGCAGATGCCAGCCGCCCTGGCGTTTCCGCTGCAAGGCCGTCGCTACAACTGGGCCTACGAAACCGATCCTGAACCACACATGGACGGTCGCCGGATGGAATGCGGTCGCGGCAAGGGCCTGGGTGGCTCTTCGTTGATCAACGGCATGTGCTACATCCGCGGCAACGCCATGGATTACGACAACTGGGCCAAGCTGCCTGGCCTGGAAGACTGGGATTACTTGAACTGCCTGCCGTATTTCCGCAAGGCGGAAACCCGTGACATCGGCCCGAACGACTACCACGGTGGCGATGGCCCGGTCAGCGTGACCACGCCAAAGGCCGGCAACAACCCGCTGTTCCACGCGATGGTTGAAGCAGGCGTGCAAGCCGGTTACCCGCGCACCGAAGACCTGAACGGTTACCAGCAGGAAGGCTTCGGCCCGATGGACCGCACCGTCACGCCGAACGGTCGTCGCGCCAGCACCGCTCGCGGCTACCTGGACACGGCCAAGAAGCGTTCGACCCTGACCATCGTCACCCACGCCCTGACCGACAAGATCCTGTTCGAAGGCAAGCGTGCGGTCGGCGTGCGTTACCTGATCGGCGCCGCCGAAGAGCGCGTTGAAGCCCGTGCCCGCAAGGAAGTGCTGCTGTGCTCCGGCGCCATCGCCTCGCCGCAAATCCTGCAACGCTCCGGCGTCGGCCCGGCCGAACTGCTGAACAAGCTCGACATCCCGGTGGTCCACGACCTGCCAGGCGTTGGCGAAAACCTGCAGGATCACCTCGAGCTGTACTTGCAGTACGCTTGCACTCAACCGGTTTCGCTGTACCCATCGCTGCTCTGGTACAACCAGCCAGCCATCGGTGCCGAGTGGCTGTTCAACGGCACCGGCATCGGCGCCAGCAACCAGTTCGAAGCCGGCGGTTTCATTCGTACCCGCGAAGATTTCGATTGGCCGAACATCCAGTATCACTTCCTGCCGGTGGCGATTAACTACAACGGCAGCAACGGTGTGAAAGAGCACGGTTTCCAGGCACACATGGGTTCCATGCGTTCGCCGAGCCGCGGTCGCATCCAGGCCAAGTCCAAGGATCCGCGCGAGTACCCGAGCATTCTGTTCAACTACATGGCCACCGAGCAGGACTGGCAGGAATTTCGCGACGGCATTCGCCTGACCCGTGAAATCATGCAACAGCCGGCGCTGGACCAGTACCGTGGCCGCGAAATCAGCCCGGGCATCGAAGTGCAAACCGATGAGCAGCTCGACAAGTTCATCCGCGAACACGCTGAAACCGCGTTCCATCCGTCCTGCTCGTGCAAGATGGGCACCGACGAAATGGCTGTGGTCGATGGCGAAGGCCGCGTGCATGGCATGCAGGGTCTGCGAGTGGTCGATGCCTCGATCATGCCGATCATCACCACCGGTAACCTGAATGCGCCAACGATCATGATCGCCGAGAAAATCGCCGACAAGATCCGCGGCCGCCAGCCTCTGCCGCGCAGCACGGCGGATTACTATGTGGCCGGCGATGCTCCGGTACGTGGCAAGCCGATGCGGGATGTGAGCCTGACTGCTCAGTAAGACAGTCAGACTGCGGCGCGGCCATCGCGGGCAAGTCGAACGTCGCACCGCCGCTCCCACAGGGATCTCGGGTGTTCACATAATCTGTGCTCACTGAATATCCAATGTGGGAGCGGCGGTGCGACGTTCCACTTGCTCGCGAAAGGGCCCGGCCCAACCACCCATCTGCACCCTGATACACCCGGCAACCCCTGCCCTCTGCGCCCCCGCCCTTGATCTACCCCAGGCCCAGGCCTAATCTAGCGCCACGCAAACGTTTCACCCCCTTCGCGACACCGCGTCACCGCCACTCCATCCAGGGAGGTTCCCGAATGTTCGATTTCCACCCCCAGCTCAAGCAGCGTTTTGCTGCCTTGCGCACGGGCGCCGAGTTCTTTTCGCTACGCTATGTGCGCGAGTCCGGCCAGTACCTGTCAGTGCGCAAGAACGTCGCCGAACCGCCGAGCCTGAGCCGTGACGAAGGGGCGATGCTGACGGTGCGGGTCAATGGCGTTGAAGCCTATGCGGCGACCAACGACCTGTCGCAACCAGGCCTGCAAGCAGCACTCGAAAAAGCCGAGCAACAGGCCCGACTATTCAAGCCCCATGCCTTGCTCGACCTTCGCGAGCAGGCCGTTTCCAGTGATCGCGCCGACTATTTTTCGCCCAATCTCGACCAGCCCTTCCCCTCGCTCAGTGATTGCTATCAGTTGCTCGGCGCCGAATCCGCCGCTGTGCCCAAGGATGAGCGGCTGGTGAACTGGCAGGTCAGCATCGGCGTCACCCACGTCGAGCAGATCTACCTCAACAGCGCCGGCGCCGAGTTGCGCCAGGCCCAGCGCTTCGTCTACCCGGGCCTCGACGTCACTGCCTACGATGGGAACGACAGCCAGACCCGCAGCCTGGGCCGCGAGAACTTTGGCCAGCAGGGCAGTGCCGACGTGATCAGCCGCTGCGGACTGGTCGGCGCCGGTCCGCAAGTAGCAGATCAGGCCCTGCAGTTGCTGCTGGCACCCAACACCCCGCAAGGCCCGCGTGACCTGCTATTGATGCCCGACCAGATGATGCTGCAAATCCACGAGTCCATCGGTCACCCCCTGGAACTGGACCGCATCCTGGGCGATGAACGCAATTACGCGGGCACCAGCTTCGTCAAGGCGCAAGACTTCGGTCAACTGCAGTACGGCTCGCACCTGCTCAACGTGACCTTCGACCCGGACATTCCCGAACAACTCGCAAGCTACGGGCATGACGACGATGGCAGCGCCGCCAGCAAGCAGTTTCTGATCAAGCAAGGTTTGTTGCTGCGGCCATTGGGTGGTGCTCTCTCGCAGTTTCGTGCGGGCATGGAGGGCGTGGCCAACAGTCGCGCCTGTAGCTGGAACCGTCCGCCGATCGATCGCATGGCCAACCTGAACATTGAGCCTGGGGATCAACCGCTGGAGCAACTCATCGGCACTATCGAGCACGGCATCCTGATGAGCACCAACCGCTCCTGGTCGATCGACGATGCACGCAACAAATTCCAGTTCGGCTGCGAGTGGGGCCAGTTGATCGAGAATGGCGAACTCAAGGGCGTGGTGAAAAACCCTAATTACCGGGCAATCTCCGCACAGTTCTGGAAAAACCTCAGCGCCGTCGGCGACGCCAGCACCTTCAAGGTATTAGGCACACCGAACTGCGGCAAAGGTGAACCGAATCAGGTGATCCGCGTAGGCCATGCCTCGCCCGCCTGTGTATTCAGCAACGTGGATGTATTCGGGGGAGACGCCTGATGAGTATTCCAGTCAATCAGGCCGAGTCGTTCAGGGCACTGGTGTCCTGGCTGCAGGGCGCCATTCGCGAGCCGGAACAGTTCACCCTGAGCTACGCCGCCGAGTCCTCGGCTTTCGTGCGCTTCAACCATGGCAAGGTGCGCCAGGCCGGACAGGTGCAGCAGGCCAGTATCGGCTTCAAGCTGATCGACCAGGGGCGCCACGCCGACCTGGACATCACCCTGTCGGATGACCCCCGGACAGATATCCAGCGTCTGGCCGAGGGCCTGCAGCAGCTGCGCGAGACCCTGCCGCTGTTGCCCGAAGACCCGTACCTGCTGCTCAACTTCAACGACTGGCAGAGCCAGAACGTGCAGGATCATCCGCTACCGGAGACCACACAGGCCGTGGCTGAAATCACCCGTGCGGCGGCAGGCCTGGACCTTGTGGGCTTTTATGCAGCGGGTCCGATCAGCCGCGGTTTCGCCAGCTCTTCGGGAGCGTTCGGCTGGCATCAGGCGAACAGTTTCAATTTCGATTTCAGCCTGTTTCACGAAAACGGCCAGGCGGTAAAAGCCAGCTATGCCGGGCATGAGTGGAACAGCGAGGGTTTTGCCAAACGCTTCGAGCAAGCCCGCGAGCAACTTGAATTTCTCGGCCGCCCGCTACGCACCCTGGCGCCGGGTCAGTACCGCGCCTACCTCGCACCTGCTGCGCTGGAAGAAATCATCGGCATGCTGTGCTGGGGCGGGTTTTCCGCGCAGTCGATTGCCAGCAAGAGCAGCCCGCTGCAGAAGCTCTATGCCGGCGACCAGGCATTCAGTGCGCTAGTGTCGCTGGATGAACACGTGAGCGGTTCGTTGAGCCCGGCGTTTTCCGGCGAAGGTTATCCGCGCAGCGACCTGAAGCTGATCGTCGAAGGCCGGGCGGGCGAGCAGTTGGTGGGCTCACGCAGCGCCGCCGAATATGGCCTGGCCGCCAACGGCGCCGGCAGCGGTGAATCGCCCAGCGCCGTGAACATGGCGGCAGGGTCGTTGCCGGACGCCGACATTCTCAAGCAATTGGGGACCGGCCTGTACATCAGCAACCTGTGGTATCTGAATTACTCGGACCAGCCAGGTGCCCGCATGACCGGCATGACACGGTTCGCCACCTTCTGGGTCGAGAACGGCGAGATACAGGCACCGGTGAGCACCATGCGCTTTGATGACACGGCCTACAGCTTGCTCGGCTCTCAGTTGGAAGCGTTGACGCAGGAGCGGGAACTCCTGCTGTCCGCCAGCACCTATAGTCAGCGGGCAACGGCCTCGGCGTTGTTGCCGGGCGCGCTGATCAGTCGGTTAACCCTGACCCTGTAAATCCACAAATCCTTGTAGGAGCGAGCTTGCTCGCGAAAAACCGGAGAGCGCTGAGGGGCATCAGATGCCCCGCGTTATCGTTGACAACCATTGCGAGCAAGCTCGCTTCTACAGGTGCGTTGTTCCAATTGACAAGAGGTCCCATGCCCAATCGCCCGCCTCTGGATCCCGTCACCGCCCGCTGGCTGCCTTGGGTGGTGGCCATCGCTTTTTTCATGCAGTCCCTCGATGGGACCATCCTCAACACCGCACTGCCGGCCATGGCCCGCGATCTGGCGGAAGATCCGTTGCGCATGCAAGGCGTGATCATTGCCTACATGCTCACCGTCGCCCTGCTGATCCCGGCTTCGGGCTGGATCGCCGATCGTTTTGGCACCCGCAAGATATTCTTCGGCGCCATCCTGCTGTTCAGCATCGGTTCGTTGCTGTGCGCACTGTCCAATAGCCTGGGCATGCTGATCGGCGCCCGGGTCATCCAGGGCCTGGGCGGCGCGCTGATGCTGCCGGTCGGACGCCTGGTAGTGCTGCGCGCCTATCCGCGGTCAGAGCTGGTGCGGATCATGGGCTTTATCACCATCCCCGGTTTGCTCGGCCCACTGCTGGGCCCCACCACTGGCGGCTGGATGGTTGAGTATTTGTCCTGGCACTGGATCTTCCTGCTCAACCTGCCGGTGGGTGTCATCGGTTGCTACGCCGTGTGGAAATTCATTCCCGACCTGCGCGGCACCGAGCGTACCCGCTTCGACAGCCTTGGCTTCCTGCTGTTTGGCGCCGCGATGGTGCTGATCACCATCGCCATGGAAGGCCTGGGCGAGCTGCACCTGCCGCACCTGCGCGTGATGTTGCTGCTGTTCGCCGGCATGGCCTGCCTCGCTGCGTATTGGCTAAGAGCCGGGCACATCGATAATCCGCTGTTTGCGCCTTCGCTGTTCAAGACCCGGACCTTCGCCGTGGGCATCCTCGGCAATCTGTTCGCCCGCCTCGGCAGCGGCGCCTTGCCGTTCCTTGTACCGCTGCTGCTGCAAGTGGCGCTGGGCTACTCGCCCTCCCAGGCCGGCATGAGCATGTTGCCACTGGCCGCCGCAGCCATGGTGGCCAAGTCGGTGGCTCGGCCGCTGATCGAACGCCTGGGTTATCGCATCGTGCTGACCGGCAACACCCTGGCTCTGGGGGTGATGCTCGCGAGCATGGGCCTGGTCAGCGAGCAGACGCCCTATTGGCTGCTGTTGGGCATGCTGGCGATCCTGGGTGCAATCAACTCGCTGCAATTCACTGCAATGAACACCGTGACCCTGATCGACCTGGACGATGCCAGCGCCAGCAGCGGCAACAGCTTGCTGTCCGTGGTTGCGCAATTGTCCCTGAGCCTGGGAGTTGCTTGCGCCGGCGCTTTGCTCGGCGGCTTCACCGCCGAAGTCGGCAATGACGGCGTGGACACAGTGCTGGGCGCCTTCCAGCTGACCTTCGTCACCGTGGGAATCATGGCGATGCTGGCGGCTGCCATCTTCTCGCAGCTATCAAAGGAAGACGGACGGCGTGTCAAACGTCCAGAGGAGCACATCGAACCTTAGTTTGCGGACGACAAGTGGCTGCGCCTGGCGACTTTCCGTCCGGAAAATACAGGCCAGTAGCCACGGGACTGATACACTACGCGACATTTTGTTTTGCAGGCCAGTCCCGTGACCACCATCGCCACCGCTTTTAATACTTTGCCGCTGTCCGCCGCCATGCTGGCTAACCTCGACTCCCTCGGTTATGCCCAGATGACGCCGATCCAGGCGCAAAGCTTGCCGGTGATCCTCAAGGGGATGGACCTGATCGCCCAGGCCAAGACCGGCAGCGGCAAGACCGCAGCCTTCGGTATCGGCCTGTTGAACCCGATCAATCCGCGCTTCTTCGGTTGCCAGGCACTGGTCATTTGCCCGACTCGCGAGCTGGCCGACCAGGTGGCCAAGGAAATCCGTCGCCTGGCCCGTGCCGAAGACAACATCAAAGTCCTGACCTTGTGCGGCGGCGTGGCTTTCGGCCCGCAGATCGGCTCGCTGGAGCACGGCGCGCACATCATCGTCGGCACACCGGGTCGCATCCAGCAGCACCTGCGCAAGGGCTCGCTGGTGCTGCATGGCCTGAATACGCTGATTCTCGACGAAGCCGACCGCATGCTGGACATGGGTTTCTACGATTCCATCGAAGAAATCATCATGCAGGCCCCGGAACGTCGCCAGACCCTGCTGTTCTCGGCTACCTACCCGGTCGGCATCAAGCAGCTGGCGTCCAAGTTCATGCGCAACCCTCAGCAAGTGAAGGCCGAGGCATTCCACGACGACACGCAGATCGAGCAGCGCTTTTACGAAATCTCCCCGGAAGAGCGTATGGACGCGGTCGTCAAAGTCCTCGCGCATCACCGTCCGGCTTCCTGCGTAGCCTTCTGCTTCACCAAGCAGCAAGTTCAGGAAACGGTTGATCACCTGACCTCCAAAGGTATCTCCGCCGTCGGCCTGCACGGCGACCTGGAACAGCGCGATCGCGACCAGGTATTGGCGATGTTCGCCAATCGCAGCACTTCGGTACTGGTTGCCACCGACGTCGCCGCACGCGGCCTGGACATCGATGCACTGGACATGGTGATCAACGTCGAGCTGGCACGTGACTCGGAAATCCACATTCACCGTGTTGGCCGTACCGGTCGTGCTGGCGAGAAGGGTATCGCAATCAGCCTGGTCGCTCCGTCCGAAGCGCACCGCGCCCAGGCCATCGAACAACTGCAGAAATCGCCGTTGAGCTGGGATCAGCTGGACAACCTCAAATCCCAGGGCGGCGCCCCACTGCTGCCGGTGATGAGCACGCTGGTGATTGGCGCAGGCCGTAAAGACAAAGTTCGCCCTGGTGACATTCTGGGCGCACTGACAGGCGACGCCGGCATCCCCGGCGCCCAGGTCGGCAAGATCGCCATTTTCGATTTCCAGGCCTACGTGGCAGTGGAACGAGGCATTGCCAAGCAGGCTTTGCAGCGCTTGAACGACGGCAAGATCAAAGGCCGCTCGCTGCGCGTGCGTATCTTGTAAGAGATCATCTGCCCAACGAATATCCCCTGTGGGAGCGAGCTTGCTCGCGATGAGGCCAGCACATTCAGCATCAATGTTGTCTGTCAGTCCGCCATCGCGAGCAAGCTCGCTCCCACAGTTTGTTTTGTGGTGACACATCTAGAGGACACCGTTTTGCGCTCTACCGAAGTCGTGATCATTGGCGCTGGCGCCGCAGGTTTAATGTGTGCGCTGACCGCCGCCGGGCGCGGGCGCAAAGTGATGTTGCTGGACCACGCGAACAAGGCCGGCAAGAAAATCCTGATGTCGGGCGGTGGTCGCTGCAATTTCACCAACATGTACACGGAACCGGGCAATTTCCTGTCCCAGAATCCCCATTTTTGCAAATCCGCACTGGCGCGTTACACCCAGTGGGATTTCATCGCCATGGTCGCCAAGCACGGCGTGCCGTACCACGAGAAAAAGCTCGGCCAGCTGTTCTGCGATAACAAATCCAGTGACATCCTCGAGATGCTGCTCAACGAGTGCGACCAGGTCGGCGTCAGCCTGCACCTGGACACCTCGATCCAGACCATCGAGAAAATCGAAAGCGGCTATCTGCTGGACACCACGCTGGGCCAGTTGAGCTGCCAGTCCCTGGTCATCGCCACGGGCGGCCTGTCGATTCCGACGCTGGGTGCTACCGGTTTCGGTTATCAGGTGGCCAGGCAATTCGGCCACGAATTACTGCCTACCCGCGCCGGCCTGGTGCCCTTCACCATCACCGATCAGCTCAAGGAGTTGTGCACCGAGCTTTCCGGCACGTCGGTGGATTGCCTGGTGAGCTGCAACGAGCAAAGCTTTCGCGAGAACATCCTGTTCACCCATCGCGGCCTCAGCGGGCCGGCGATTTTGCAGATTTCCTCGTTCTGGGAGTCTGGCGACGCCGTCGAGATCAACTTGATGCCCGACCATGATGTACCGGCCTGGTTGCAGCAACAGCAAGCCGAACGCCCGAACAGTGAGCTGAAGACCTTGCTGGGGGAAATCTTCACCAAGAAGATGGCCAACCTGCTGGCCGACAACTGGTTCGTCTCCAAGCCGATGAAGCAGTACACCCATGGAGAATTGGCCGAGATTGCCGAGAAACTGGCCAGCTGGAAGGTGGTACCGGCAGGGACCGAAGGGTATCGAACGGCAGAGGTGACTCTGGGCGGCGTCGACACCCACGAGGTGTCGTCGAAGACCATGGAATCACTGAAAAGCCCTGGGCTGTATTTCATCGGTGAAGTGCTGGATGTCACCGGCCACCTGGGCGGCTTCAACTTCCAGTGGGCCTGGGCTTCAGGCTACGCCGCCGCGCAGTACGTCTGAAACACCGCGCGACGCACCCTGCAGGAGCTGCGTAGGAGCTGCGTAGGAGCTGTCGAGTGAAACGAGGCTGCGATCTTTTGATCTTCAAGATCAAGATCAAGATCAAAAGATCGCAGCCTTCGGCAGCTCCTACGGTCCCGTGTTCTGCCGGACACGGGACCGTGTTCTGCCGGACAAGGAACAGATTTTGCTGTCAGATGTGATCGACGCCATTGCGTCTACGTCATTACTGGCTCAATTTAGCGTCATTGCCTCGGAAGGCCTTCGCACTTCATGCCATCAAGTTCATTTCGTCAGTCTCTGCGCCGCCTCTGGGCATTGGATAAATTCAGCTACAGCGTGCGGGTGTTCATTGCCCTGACCGGCAGCATGGCACTGTGCTGGTATCAGGATGAAATGGGCCTACTGATTCCGCTGTTCCTGGGGATCATCGCCAGCGCCCTGGCCGAGACCGACGACAGTTGGCAAGGCCGCCTCAATGCCCTGGCGGTTACGCTGGTGTGCTTCAGTGTTGCCGCACTCTCGGTCGAGCTGCTGTTCCCCTATCCCATCGTCTTTGTCATCGCCCTGGCCCTCGCCAGCTTCGGCCTGACCATGCTCGGCGCTCTGGGCGAACGCTATGGGGCGATTGCCTCGGCGACCCTGATTCTGTCGGTCTACACCATGATCGGCGTGGACCAGCGCGGGGGCGCGGTCACCGATTTCTGGCATGAACCGCTGCTGCTGGTGGCCGGTGCGGCATGGTACGGCCTGCTCTCGGTGCTGTGGCAGGCGATGTTTTCCAATCAGCCGGTGCAACAGAGCCTGGCGCGACTGTTCCGTGAACTGGGTTTCTACCTGAAGCTGAAATCTTCGCTGTTCGAACCGATACGGCAAATGGACGTGGAAGCTCGTCGCCTGGAGCTGGCACAGCAGAATGGTCGGGTGGTCGCCGCCCTCAATGCCGCCAAGGAAATCATCCTGCATCGGGTCGGCAATGGTCGCCCCGGCTCGAAAGTCAGTCGCTACCTGAAGCTGTACTTCCTCGCGCAGGACATCCACGAGCGCGCCAGTTCCTCGCATTATCCCTACAACGCCCTGGCGGACGCGTTCTTCCACAGCGACGTGCTGTTCCGTTGCCAGCGTCTGCTGCGCCAGCAAGGCAAAGCCTGCCGCGCCCTGGCCGAGTCGATCCAGATGCGCCAGCCGTTCGTCTACGACGCCAGTTTCGCCGAGGCCCTGAGCGACCTGCACGCTTCTCTCGAACACCTGCGAGTGCAGAGCAACCCGGCCTGGCGCGGCCTGCTGCGCTCGCTGCGGGCGTTGGCGGCCAATCTCGGCACCCTCGACCGCCTGCTCAGCGACGCGAGTAATCCCGACGCCCTGGCCGACGCCACCGACAGCAGCCTGCTCGACCGTTCGCCCCGCAGCCTCAAGGATGTCTGGATTCGCCTGCGCACGCAGCTGACACCCACCTCGTTGCTGTTCCGCCACGCCTTGCGATTGCCCCTGGCCTTGAGTATCGGCTACGGCATGGTGCATTTGATCCACCCGTCCCAGGGTTACTGGATCATCCTCACGACACTGTTTGTCTGCCAGCCCAACTATGGCGCCACCCGGCGCAAGCTCGGCCAGCGGATTATCGGCACTGCCATTGGCCTCACCGTAGCCTGGGCGCTGTTCGACCTGTTCCCCAACCCGCTGGTGCAGTCGTGCTTCGCGATCGCCGCAGGCGTGGTGTTCTTTATCAACCGCACCACCCGCTACACCCTGGCAACCGCCGCGATCACCCTGATGGTGTTGTTCTGCTTCAATCAGGTCGGCGACGGTTACGGTTTGTTCCTGCCCCGGCTGTTCGATACCTTGCTGGGCAGCCTGATCGCCGGCCTGGCGGTGTTCCTGTTCCTGCCGGACTGGCAGGGTCGACGCCTGAACAAAGTCCTGGCCAACACTCTCACCTGCAACAGCATCTATCTGCGTCAGATCATGCAGCAGTATGCCGCCGGCAAGAGCGATGACCTGGCCTATCGCCTGGCCCGACGCAATGCCCACAACGCCGATGCGGCCCTGTCCACGACATTGGCCAATATGCTGATGGAGCCTGGGCATTTCCGGAAGGAGGCCGATGTCGGCTTCCGCTTCCTGGTGCTCTCGCACACCTTGCTCAGTTATCTGTCCGGCCTCGGCGCCCACCGCGAGACGCAGTTGCCGGCGCAGATGCGCGAGTACTTGATCGAGGGCGCCGGCATCAAGCTGGCCGCCAGCATCGACGAAATCGCCCAGGGTCTGGCAAGCAAGACGCCCATCGCTATTCAAAGCGATGAAGAAGAGGCGCTGGCCAATGAGCTCGAACAGATGCCGGACGAGATCGATGAAGGGCAGCGCCTGGTGCAGACTCAATTGGCACTGATCTGCCGTCAGCTCGGGCCGTTACGGACCCTGGCGGCGCATTTGATCAAGGACGGCAGCGAAGTTTAAAGCCTGGAGCGGCTTCCCCCTTCACATCCCATGCTGCTTGAACAGCCGCGCATAGCTTCCATCCGCCTTCATTGCCGCAATCTCCCGATCGAATCCCGCGACGATTTGCTCATGCTGGGGGTTCTTCAGGCTGACCAGGATATGCAGGCTGTTCTCGCTCAAAGGCTTGGGCAGGAACTCCACTGAGTTGCGTACCTTGGCGGATTCGCGCGACAGGTAGTAACGTGCCACGAATTCATCTTCCAGCGTGAGTTTTACCCGGTCGGCAACGAGCATCCGCACCGCCATGGCAAAGCTGTGCACCGGGACTTTCTGCAACGACACATCGTCGTCGAATGCCGTGGAATAGGCGTAACCCCGCACCACCGCGATCGGGTAGGTGTGAAGCTGCTGCAGGTTGTTGTATTCGATGGGGGCGTCTTTGCGCTTGATGAAGCGCACCCGGTTCAACAGATACTCACCGGAGAATTGCCCGATCCGGGTGCGTTCCTCGTTGTACCAGGCATTGACCAGCACGTCATAACGCCCCTCGCCAACCCCGAGCATGGCCCGCGCCCACGGCACCTGCTCGAAGTCGCTGGCATAACCGGCGCGCGCCAGTGCAGTGCTGACAATGTCTGTGGCCAAGCCGCCATTGATCAGCGTGGCATCGGTAAACGGCGGCCAGGCATCCGCCACCAGCCGCAGCTTTTCCGCCTGAGCATTCTGAAACAACAACAGCAATCCGATCAGAGCAAAGGCATGAGGCACTCGCGGCATGCTGGAAAATCCTTGGCGGGCGGGCTGTCATCGAAGATTACACAAAGAAGAGTGAGCCGCACGAATTGAATGATGGCATTTTGGCCTTTGTCACAGAATTCTGCGTCATCAAGACATCTTCCCTCGGGGCGCTTAGTATCAGAGCAATGTTGAACAAGGAATTTGAAGATGACAGTTGAATGGGTCTGCAAACACCACAGCGATCTGGGTAAAGAGCAGCTGTACGCCATCTTGCAACTGCGGGCGGAAGTCTTCGTGGTCGAGCAGAAGTGTGTGTACCAGGACATCGATGGCCAGGACCTTGAAGGCGACACCCGCCATCTGATGGCCTGGAGCGAGGACCGACTGGTGGCCTATCTGCGCCTGCTCGACCCGGAGCTGCAGGGCGGCGATGTAGTGATCGGGCGAGTGATCATTGCACCTCAGGTGCGCGGCACCGGGCTGGGTCATGACCTGATGGCCCAGGCGCTGAAACAGGCAGAAAAGCATTGGCCGGATGTGCCGATCTATCTGTCGGCCCAGGCGCATTTGCAGGGGTATTACGGGCGGTACGGGTTTGTGGTGGCAGGTGAAGAATACCTGGAGGATGACATTCCACACATAGGCATGCGTCGTCCTTAGGATAGTCGCGAGCAAGCCCGCTCCCACAGTTTTTTGCCAGAGTTCGGGATCTGCGGCGTTGCGCACATCATTTTGGGAGCGGGCTTGCTCGCGAAGAGTTCAGCACCAGCACCGCACAATCAGGGATACTCAAGCACCGCCTTGACCTGCTGCAAATTGCGCTCAATCCACCCCCGATCAATCGCCCCCCAATCGCGAATGCGATAGCGGCCGGCATGATTGCGCGCGCCCTCCTCCTGCTCGAACTCGCAGACGATATCCAGGTCGGCCAGCGCTGCGATGGTGTCCTGCGCCGTACGCCGGGGCATGCCTGTTGACTCGGTCAGCGCCGGAACGCTGCTGGCGAGTCCGCTGTCGATCAGGTAGGCCACATACAGGCGGCGGTAGAAACTGGTTTTGGTCTTGCTCACGTTCGGTCCTTGTTGTTAGAAGATCAGAGAATCGCAGCCTTCGGCAGCTCCTACAGCATATCCCGCCAAGTCAGGTACACCCGCAGGTCAAACTCCACCTGGTGATACCCTGGCAACATGTGTTCGCACAACTTGTAGAAAGCCTTGTTGTGATCCGATTCCTTGAAGTGCGCCAGTTCGTGCACCACGATCATCTTCAGGAACTCGGACGGAGCCTCCTTGAACAACGAAGCCACCCGGATCTCTTTCTTCGCCTTGAGCTTGCCGCCCTGCACCCGGGAAATGGTGGTGTGCAGACCGAGGGCGCGATGGGTCAGGTCCAGACGGTTGTCGAACAGCACCTTGTCGATGGAAGGGGCGTTACGCAGGTATTCCTGTTTGAGGTCCAGCGCATAGGTGTACAGCGCCTTGTCGCTCTGCACACCATGTTTGTCCGGATAGCGCCGGGTCAGGTACTCGCCCAGCCGCTTCTCGGCGATCAGCTGGCGAACCTGATCCTGCAGCGCGGCGGGATAGGCCTGGAGGTATTTCAACGCGGTCATGAAAAGGGCAACATCAATGACGAACAGGCCGCCAGTGTAGCGAATTCACGATGCCAGCGTGTTCCAGTCGAACGGCAGGACAAATTCGCCGACGTCCTCGGCCACCATCGGTCGCGCTACCAGGAAGCCCTGCACATATTCGCAACCGTGCGCCTGCAGCCATTCATATTGCGCAACGGTTTCCACGCCTTCGGCGATGACCAGAATCCCGTACTGGCGGCACAAATCAATCACATTACTCACCAATGCCGCATCCCGGGACGACTGCGGCAACCGGGCGATCAGGTGCCTGTCGATTTTCAAGGTGTCCAGCTCCAGGTCGCGCAGATGCGACAACGAACAAGCTCCGGAGCCGAAGTCATCCAAAGCGACCCGCACCCCCAGGTTGCGCAGCAAGCGCAGTTGCTTGCGAGTTTCCTCGGGGTTTTGTGCCAACGCCGCCTCGGTGATTTCGACTTCCAGATGGCGAGGCTTGAGCCCATGACGCTCCAGCACCTGGCGCAACTCGGTGGCCAGGTTCGGCATGCCGAACTGGGTACTGCTCAAACTCACGCCCAGTACCAAGTCCTCGGCAAACAAGGTTTCCCACGCCTTGCGCTGTCCCGCACCGCACTGGTAGATCCAGCTGCCCAGGCGACTGATCAGCCGCGCTTCTTCCAGCAACGGCAAAAACAGCCCCGGCGGCACGTCACCAACGCTGGGGTGCTGCCAGCGCAACAGGGCTTCGAACCCGCGAATCTGCCCACCGTTAATGGCCACCTGGGGCTGGTAGACCAGGTTGAAATCACGGTTCTCGATGGCATCGCGCACGCTCTCCTCAAGCATCAATCGTGAGCGCGCGCGGCCGTTCATTTCATGGTCATAAAAGCGGTACTGCTGGCGACCGGCACGCTTGGCTTCGTACATGGCGATGTCCGCCGCACGCAACAAACCATCAAGGTTGGAACCGCAGTCCGGGAACGTGGCGATGCCGATACTGGCACCCAGCGCGACGTCCAGTCCATCAATCTGCTGACAGACCGAGACCCGCTCGATCAGCTTTTCGGCAATCCGCGCTGCCTGCTCGGGAAACTCCAGGTCCAGCAGCGCGGTGAACTCGTCGCCGCCCATGCGGGCGAGAATATCCAAGGGTTGCAAACAGGCCTTCAATTGCTCGGAAACCCAGCGCAGCACCCTGTCCCCGGCATCATGACCGAGCGAATCGTTCACCCGCTTGAAGCCATCAAGGTCCAGGTACAACAACACCCAGGCGCTGTCGGAGCGCTCACCGCGCAGCAGCAGATTCTCAACCGTCTGATAGAAACCTCGACGATTAAGCAGCCCGGTAAGGGGGTCGGTAATGGCCTGGAACTCCAGTTGCTTATGCAGATGGCGCACCACTGACATGTCGAGCACCGTCACCACCATAGCGCGCTGTTCAGGAGGCAATGGTGCACAGGACAGCGCAACCGGCACCTGCTGATTGGGGGCTGTTCGCAGCAGCGCATCGTGCAGACGCAGGGTTTCACCGCGCCTGTAGCCGGCCAGCAGTTCGGAGTCGGCCCAGAGGGGAATATGCGGTTTTTGCAGGAAATCCAGAAACTCCTTGCCCTCCAGTTCCTGCACAGTAGCACTGAGCATCCGCGACATCGCCGGATTGGCAAAGCGAATCAGCCCCCCCTCATCGACCACCAGAATGCCTTCGGCGGCGTTATCCAGCACCGACGCATTAAACGCGCGAGCGAGCTCCAGATCATGGCTCAGGCGTTGCAGCGCCCGGCGATTGCGTTGATGCTCGAGTAGCGCCTGAACTTTTGGCTTGAGGATCTGCGGGTCGAAGGGTTTAAACAGGTAATCCACCGCGCCGCTGGCATAGCCCTTGAGCACGGCGTCCTGAGACTGTTCGTTAGCCGTGAGGAAGATGATCGGGGTAAGACGGGTTCGCTGACTGCCCCGCATCAACTGCGCGACCTCAAAACCGTCCATGCCTGGCATCTGCACATCCAGCAGCACCAGGTCGACATCATGCTCCAGCATCAACCCCAATGCCTCGAAACCCGAGGTGGCGGTCATGACCTGCCAATCCTCACGTTCGAGCAAGGCCCGCATGCTAATCAGATTTTCCGGGTAATCATCGACGATTAACAGAATCGAATTGCCTTCACCTGGCGTAAGTGGCCCGCATTCCATGCTGCTTCTCTTCGTTCGGGGAGTCAGGCCGGTTGTTTTTGGAAAAACCGGACAAATACTAAGCCCTCACTCTAGACCTGGATCCAACAAAGCAGTAGCTGTCAGAGCGCCATCATCTAACTAAAGCGTTAATTCACCGACTAACGGTCACGGCTGTAGCCCGCTGAAACCGGGGAAGATGGCTTTTTGACAGGATTTTGACGTCACCCATCTGTCAGCTTTGCGTTAACAAGGAGGGCTTACGCGCTTATAAAGACCCACCTCCGAGCTGCGTGCCAGAGCGTCTGGTACGTGCGTGCAAGAAAACTGTGGAAGCTTTGTCTATGATCGATCTCGCAACCTGGAACCTGAGTGTTCCTGTCGGCAATCCGCCCTACACCGTTGAAACAGCCAAATTGGTGAAGGGGTTCAAGGATCAATACTTCCACTCCGACACCGGCACATTATTTTTCTGGTCCCCGGTGACCGGTTCACGCACCGAAAATGCCAAATACCCGCGCACTGAACTTCGTGAAACCTATAGCAATGGCACGCTTCGCAACTGGTACTACCCCGACGCCGACAACTCCCTGCGCGCAACCCTGGCGGTCAATCAGGTGCCCAGCTCAGGCAAAGTGGTCATCGGTCAGATCCATGCCTACGAAAGCCAGAAACCCATGGTGAAACTCGAATACCAGTACAAGACCAAGACGCAAACCGGGAATATCGTTGCCAAAGTGCGCATGCACCCGGATGACGGCGAAGGCCGGGTCATTACCCTGGCGACCGGCATCAAGCTCGACCGGCAGTTTTCCTACCTGATTCACCTCAGCCCCGGCGGCGCATTGGGTATCAGTGCTGCGGGATATCAATGGGACACCAACATCAGCGCCACCTGGCGCGACAAGCCGCTGTATTTCAAGGCGGGTGTTTATGTCCAGGACAATACGGGATACACCAGCGAAGGTGCCAAGGTGACGTTCAGCAAACTGGATATCGATCACGACAAGTAGCGCGAACACATTCTGTGTTGTGCCGGCGGCCTTGCGTGCGCTGGAGTGCAGGACATCCCGGAACCTCGGAACGACAGGCAAAAAAAACCCGCATCGCTGCGGGTTTTTCAATGCTGACTGAAGCCGGACTCAGTTGACCTTGGCGTTCAACTCGCCCTTCAGGTAACGCTGGTACATACCTTCCAGGGAGATCGGCTTGATCTTCGAAGCGTTGCCGGCAGTGCCGAAGGCTTCGTAGCGCGCGATGCACACGTCGCGCATGGCGGTGACGGTAGCGCCGAAGAATTTACGCGGGTCGAACTCGCTTGGGTTGGTAGCCATCAGGCGACGCATCGCACCGGTGGAAGCCAGGCGCAGGTCGGTGTCGATGTTGACCTTGCGCACGCCGTGCTTGATGCCTTCGACGATTTCTTCAACCGGTACGCCGTAGGTTTCTTTAATGTCGCCACCGTACTGGTTGATGATCGCCAGCCAGTCCTGAGGCACCGAAGACGAGCCGTGCATCACCAGGTGAGTGTTGGGGATGCGTTTGTGGATCTCTTTGATACGGTCGATCGCCAGCACGTCGCCGGTAGGCGGCTTGGTGAACTTGTAGGCGCCGTGGCTGGTGCCGATGGCAATTGCCAAGGCGTCGACCTGAGTGCGCTTGACGAAGTCAGCAGCTTCTTCCGGGTCGGTCAGCATCTGGCTGTGATCCAGTACGCCTTCGGCCCCGATGCCGTCTTCTTCACCGGCCATGCCGGTTTCCAGGGAGCCCAGGCAACCCAACTCGCCCTCAACCGAAACACCGCAGGCGTGAGCCATGGCAACGGTTTGCTGGGTGACCCGAATGTTGTAGTCGTAGTCAGTTGGGGTCTTGCCGTCTTCGCCGAGGGAGCCGTCCATCATCACCGAGCTGAAGCCCAGCTGGATCGAGCGCTGGCAGACGTCAGGGCTGGTGCCGTGGTCCTGGTGCATGCACACCGGGATGTGCGGGAATTCTTCGATAGCCGCCAGGATCAGGTGACGCAGGAACGGCGCGCCGGCGTATTTGCGAGCACCGGCCGAAGCCTGGACGATCACCGGGGAGTCAGTCTTGTCAGCGGCTTCCATGATGGCGCGCATCTGCTCAAGGTTGTTGACGTTGAAGGCTGGAACGCCGTAGCCGAACTCGGCTGCGTGGTCCAACATCTGGCGCATGCTGATAAGTGCCATTGTGTGTGTCTCTCCCGGTTTGGGTCGTTAATCGTGCCAGCCTGCCGTAGCGGCGGCGGCTATTCAAGTTATTGCAGATCGGGGGTTGGCCCTGCCTGCGAATTCGGTGTTGCATCGGCCCCCTGTAGAAGCGAGCTTGCTCGCGAAGATGGCCCAGACAGCGCGGGCACTCAGGCACCCAGCGTTATCGTTAACGACCATCGCGAGCAAGCTCGCTCCTACAGATGGCAACCGCGGCCAATCAAATCATTGGTGGCGACCCAGTACACCAGGCCTTCCTCACCTTTCATGTGAAACGCCAGCATGTCGTTGCTGTACAGCGCACCCGAGGCGCCCTGTTCCTGCTTCAGGCGATAGACCTGATCGGCCCCGCCGAGGCGCACATCCACCGCCTCACGGCTGGCATCGGTATAGCGCCACAGCACCTTGGCCTGGCTGTCACAGGTCCAGCTCGTCCAGCTGTCAGTCGGTTCGGCAGGCGTGAACAGGTTGAAGTTCGAGCAACCTGCCAGCAGTGCCAATGCCGTAACGGCGATAAAACCTTTCATCCATGTTCCTCGACTGGCGGCACGCGCCGCCAGCGCTGGGTAAAGAGTCAGACCCGTCAAGGGCAACCATGTTCCTTGGCCGGGGTCCGGGTCTCATATTTCTCCAGGCCATCAGGCCCGGAACGCTTGTTGATCACCGGGTTGGTCTCGGCCTGCCAGTCAGCCTGGTAACAGCCTTTTTCCACCTCGGACGGTGCAGGCTCCGGCTTGGCCTTGGGATTACTCCCGCAGGCGGCCAGCGATGCCACGACGACCAACAGCGCCAGTGTCTTGACCATCTGAACACTCCCTTTCCTGGTCAACAGAGCAGACCTCAGGCCTTGGCCCGGCTTTCCAGGACTTCAACCGCCGGCAGCACTTTGCCTTCGACGAATTCGAGGAACGCACCGCCGCCGGTAGAAATGTAGGAGATCTGGTCGGCAACGCCATATTTATCGATAGCGGCCAGGGTATCTCCGCCACCGGCGATGGAGAAGGCCGAGCTTTCGGCGATGGCCTGGGCCAGGACCTTGGTGCCGTTGCCGAACTGGTCGAACTCGAACACGCCCACCGGGCCGTTCCACAGGATGGTTTTGGACGATTTCAGCAACTCGGCGAAATTCGCCGCGGTCTGCGGGCCGATGTCCAGAATCATGTCATCGGCGGCCACGTCGGCGATCAGCTTGACGGTGGCGGTCGCACTTTCGGCGAACTCCTTGGCCACCACCACGTCTACCGGCAGCGGCACGCTTACCTTGGCGGCGATTGCGCGAGCGGTGTCCAGCAGGTCCGGCTCGTACAGGGATTTACCAACCGGATGGCCGGCTGCGGCCAGGAACGTGTTGGCAATGCCGCCGCCGACGATCAGCTGGTTGCAGATCTGGCTCAGGCTGTTGAGTACGTCGAGCTTGGTCGACACCTTCGAGCCGGCGACGATGGCGGCCATTGGCTGGGCCGGTGCACCCAGGGCTTTGCCCAGAGCGTCCAGTTCAGCCGCGAGCAGCGGACCTGCAGCGGCGACTTTGGCGAATTTGGCCACGCCATGGGTCGAGCCTTCGGCGCGGTGAGCGGTGCCGAAGGCGTCCATCACGAACACGTCGCACAGTGCGGCGTATTGCTGGGCCAGTTCGTCAGCGTTCTTTTTCTCGCCCTTGTTGAAGCGCACGTTTTCGAACAACACGATGTCGCCGGCCTTGACGTCAACGCCGCCCAGGTAATCGGCAACCAGTGGCACTTCGCGGCCCAGGGCCTTGCTCAGGTAATCGGCGACTGGCTTGAGGCTGTTCTCGGCCGAGAACTCGCCTTCGGTCGGACGGCCAAGGTGCGAGCAGACCATCACGGCTGCACCTTTCTCCAGGGCCAGCTTGATGGTCGGCAGCGAAGCCAGGATTCGCGCATCGCTGGTGACAACACCGTCCTTGACTGGGACGTTGAGGTCTTCGCGAATCAGTACGCGCTTACCTTGCAGATCGAGGTCGGTCATCTTCAACACGGTCATGGGTCGCATTTCCTGAGTTACGGCTTTTGAGAAGCAGAGAGTGGAGAAGCTGCTTGCAGATAGTGCTCTGCAACGTCCAGCATTCGGTTGGCAAAACCCCATTCGTTGTCGAACCAGGCCAGGATGTTCACCAGCTTGGGGCCGGAGACCCGAGTCTGACTGGCATCGACGATGGCAGAATGTGGGTCGTGGTTGAAATCACAGCTTGCGTGAGGCAACTCGGTATAGGCGAGCAAGCCCTTGAGCGGACCGCTGGTGGCCGCCTCCCGCAGGATCCGGTTGATCTCGGTGGCATCAGTAGCGGTAGCGGTCTGCATCGTAATGTCGAGGCAGGAGACGTTTACCGTCGGCACCCGCACGGCTTTGGCCTGAATTCTGCCGGCAAGTTCCGGCAACAGGCGTTCGATGCCACGCGCCAGACCAGTGGACACCGGAATCACCGACTGAAACGCCGAACGGGTGCGGCGCAGGTCTTCGTGGTGATAGGCGTCGATCACTGGCTGATCGTTCATCGCCGAGTGAATGGTGGTGATCGACACGTAATCCAGGCCGATGGCCTTGTCCAGCAGGCGCAACAGCGGCACGCCGCAGTTGGTGGTGCAGGACGCGTTGGACACCAGCAGCTCGGCGCCGGTCAGGCAATCCTGGTTCACACCGTAGACGATAGTGGCGTCAACGTCGGCCTCGCTGGCCATCGGCTGGGAAAACAGCACTCGCGGCGCGCCGGCATTGAGGAAACGCTGGCCATCCTCGCGGGTGTGGTAGGCACCAGAGCATTCGAGCACCAGATCGACGTCCAGTGCCGCCCAATCGATGCCTTCGGGCGTAGCACTGCGCAGGACCTTCACGCAGTTGCCATTAATATGCAGACAATCGCCGTCGACTTTCACTTCGCCGGGAAAACGCCCGTGCGTGGAGTCGAAGCGTGTCAGGTATTCGATGCTGGCCATGTCGGCCAGATCGTTGATCGCGACAATCTCAAACCCGGCCTTGTCGCCTCGCTCGAACAACGCACGCAAGACGCAACGACCAATCCGGCCGTAGCCGTTGAGTGCAACTTTGTAAGGACGCGGTTGGGGCATGGGGTTCTCGATTACTGTGGTGAATCCTTTCATTGCACCGTTGCCTGATCGACCGCTATCGCGGGCAAGCCCGCTCCCACAGGACCGATGGAGATCCTTGTGGGAGCGGGCTTGCCCGCGATGGCGTCAGAACAGGCAATACATCACCTGCACTCAGTCTTCCAGCAGCTCTTCAGCCTGACCCAGGATGTTTTCCAGGGTAAAACCGAACTCTTCGAACAAGGCAGGGGCAGGCGCCGACTCGCCGTAGGTGGTCATGCCGATGACGCGGCCTTCCAGGCCCACGTACTTGTACCAGTAGTCCGCATGCGCGGCTTCGATGGCGATACGGGCGCTGACCTGCAACGGCAATACCGATTGCTTGTAGTCGGCATCCTGGGCATCGAACACGCTGGTGCAAGGCATAGACACCACACGCACATTGCGACCTTGCGCAGTCAGCTTGTCGTACGCCTGAACAGCCAGGCCCACTTCCGAACCAGTGGAAATCAGGATCAGCTCAGGCTCGCCCACGCAGTCCTTCAACACGTAGCCGCCACGGGCGATGTCGGCGATCTGGCCGGCATCACGATCCTGATGCTGCAGGTTCTGACGCGAGAAGATCAGCGCCGAAGGGCCGTCCTTGCGCTCGATTGCCAGTTTCCAGCAAACCGCCGATTCAACGGCATCCGCTGGACGCCAGGTATCGAGGTTCGGGGTGCTGCGCAGGCTGGTCAGTTGCTCGATTGGCTGGTGAGTCGGGCCATCTTCCCCCAGGCCGATGGAGTCGTGGGTGTAGACGAACACCACGCGCTTTTTCATCAGCGACGCCATGCGCACTGCGTTGCGTGCGTATTCCATGAACATCAGGAAGGTCGCGCCGTAAGGCACCAGGCCGCCGTGCAGGGCGACGCCGTTCATGATCGCGCTCATGCCGAACTCACGAACGCCGTAGTACATGTAGTTGCCGCTGGCGTCTTCGCCGGTGACACCTTTGCAACCTTTCCACAGGGTCAGGTTGGAACCGGCCAGGTCAGCGGAGCCGCCCAGCAGTTCAGGCAACAGCGGACCGTAGGCATTCAGGGCGTTCTGGCTGGCCTTGCGGCTGGCGATGGTCTCGCCTTTGGCCGCGACTTCAGCAATATAGGCAGAGGCTTTTTCGGCGAAGTCAGCTGGCAATTCACCGCTCAGGCGACGAACCAGTTCGTTGGCCAGGTCAGGGAAGGCAGCGGAATAGGCGGCAAAACGCTGATCCCACTCGGCTTCAGCGGCAAGACCGGCTTCCTTGGCATCCCACTCGGCGTAGATGTCAGCCGGGATTTCGAACGGACCGTGGTTCCAGTTCAGCGCGGTGCGGGTCAGAGCGATTTCCGCATCACCCAGCGGGGCACCGTGGCAGTCTTCTTTACCCTGCTTGTTCGGCGAACCGAAGCCGATCGTGGTCTTGCAGCAGATCAGCGTCGGCTGGTCGCTTTTGCGAGCGGTGTCGATGGCCGTCTTGATTTCTTCAGGGTCGTGACCATCGACGTTGCGGATCACCTGCCAGTTGTAGGCTTCGAAACGCTTTGGCGTGTCGTCGGTGAACCAGCCTTCGACTTCGCCGTCGATGGAAATACCGTTGTCATCGTAGAAGGCGATCAGCTTACCGAGGCCCAAAGTACCGGCCAGGGAGCCGACTTCGTGGGAAATGCCTTCCATCATGCAGCCATCACCCAGGAATACGTAGGTGTGGTGATCAACAACGTTGTGGCCCGGACGGTTGAATTGCGCCGCCAGGACTTTTTCTGCCAGGGCGAAACCAACGGCATTGGCCAGGCCTTGGCCCAGTGGACCGGTGGTGGTTTCAACGCCAGGGGTGTAGCCGAATTCCGGGTGGCCCGGGGTGCGGCTGTGCAGTTGGCGGAAGTTTTTCAGGTCATCGATCGACAGGTCGTAGCCGGTCAGGTGCAGCAGCGAGTAGATCAACATCGAGCCATGGCCGTTGGACAGCACGAAGCGGTCACGGTCAGCGAACGATGGATTGCTCGGGTTGTGCTTCAGGTAGTCACGCCAAAGTACTTCGGCGATATCCGCCATACCCATAGGGGCACCGGGATGGCCGCTGTTGGCTTTTTGCACGGCATCCATGCTGAGGGCACGAATGGCGTTGGCACGCTCACGACGGCTGGGCATCGCTGTTCTCCTGCGGATATTGAATCGAGAGTGAATAAAACGAATCGGAAAAAAGGCGAGCATTTTCCCTCACCGACCGGCCTCGGGGCAATGACAGATAGTCATATGAGGACGTTTTTCCCATGACAGGCGGCGGTTTCGCTTGGTGAAACCTTTCCGCTGTACGTTTGTAGAGTAAAGCAGGCGCCGGGAAGTGCCATCTATCGAGCAATATCAAAACTTTTTGATATTGCTCTTGCGGTGTTTTCGACCCGTGACTAGACTGCCGGCCTTATGAATTTACGCGTGCCATCCATTCAACATGACGACTGCGACGAGCTGGCGGCCCTTTGCAAGGCCGGCGGCGATCCTTTGCGCCTGAATGTGTTGCGCGTGCTGGCCAACGATTCGTTTGGCGTACTGGAACTGGCGCAGATTTTCGGCATGGGTCAGTCGGGCATGAGTCACCACCTCAAAGTACTGGCCCAGGCCGAACTGGTGGCGACTCGCCGTGAAGGCAATGCGATTTTCTATCGTCGCGCCCTGCCCCACACTGAACTGCTGGGCGGCAAGCTGCATGCCGCCCTGCTCGAAGAAGTGGATAACCTGACCCTGCCTGCCGATGTGCAGTCGCGGATCGGTCAGGTCCATGGGCAACGAGCAGCTGCCAGCCAGGACTTCTTCTCGCGGGTCGCAGAAAAATTTCGCGCCCAGCAGGACCTGATTGCCGGCTTGCCGCAGTACCGCGACAGCGTGGTGGCACTGCTCGACAAGCTGGGTTTCGGCGAGAGCGCCACGGCGATCGAAGTGGGCCCCGGTGACGGCGCCTTCCTGCCGGAACTGGCGCGGCGTTTCATGCACGTAACGGCACTGGATAACAGCCCGGCCATGCTTGAACTGGCACGCCAGGTCTGTGAACGCGAAGCCCTGGGCAATGTCAGCCTGCAGCTCGCCGATGCGTTGAACGGCGTCAGCCTCACGGCTGATTGCGTTGTATTGAACATGGTACTGCACCATTTTGCCGCACCGGCTGATGCCCTGAGGCACATGGCCGTTTTGCTGAAACCAGGCGGTAGCCTGTTAGTGACAGAGTTATGTAGCCACAACCAGAGTTGGGCCAAGGAGGCCTGCGGTGATCTCTGGTTGGGGTTTGAACAGGACGATCTGGCCCGTTGGGCCACCGCTGCGGGACTCGTTCCCGGGGAAAGCCTCTATGTAGGCTTACGTAATGGTTTCCAGATTCAGGTCCGCCACTTTCAGCGGCCGGCTGGCGACACTCACCATCGGTAAATTCAGGAAAACATCGAGATGAGCGAATACTCCCTCTTCACCTCCGAGTCCGTGTCTGAAGGGCATCCGGACAAAATCGCCGACCAGATTTCTGATGCGGTGCTGGACGCAATCATTGCTGAAGACAAGTTCGCCCGCGTGGCGTGCGAGACGCTGGTGAAAACGGGCGTGGCGATCATCGCCGGCGAAGTCACCACCTCGGCCTGGGTTGACCTGGAGCAGATCGTTCGTGATGTGATCACCGACATCGGCTACACCAGCTCCGACGTTGGTTTTGACGGTGCGACCTGCGGCGTGATGAACATCATCGGCAAGCAGTCCCCTGACATCAACCAGGGTGTCGACCGTGCCAAGCCTGAAGATCAGGGCGCCGGCGACCAGGGCCTGATGTTCGGCTACGCCAGCAACGAGACCGACGTGCTGATGCCGGCACCAATCACCTTTTCTCACCAGCTGGTACAGCGTCAGGCTGAAGCGCGCAAATCCGGCCTGCTGCCGTGGCTGCGCCCGGACGCCAAGTCTCAGGTCACCTGCCGTTACGAAAACGGCAAAGTCGTGGGCATCGATGCCGTGGTCCTGTCGACCCAGCACAACCCTGAAGTGTCGTACAAAGACCTGCGCGAAGGCGTGATGGAGCTGATCGTCAAGCATGTACTGCCTGCCGAGCTGCTGCACAAGGACACCCAGTTCCACATCAACCCGACTGGCCAGTTCATCATTGGTGGCCCGGTTGGCGACTGCGGCCTGACCGGTCGCAAGATCATCGTCGACACCTACGGCGGCATGGCTCGTCACGGTGGCGGTGCGTTCTCCGGCAAGGATCCTTCCAAGGTTGACCGTTCGGCCGCCTACGCCGGTCGTTACGTGGCCAAGAACATTGTGGCTGCTGGCCTGGCCGAACGTTGCGAGATTCAGGTTTCCTACGCAATCGGCGTGGCCCAGCCTACGTCGATCTCGCTGAACACCTTCGGCACCGGCAAGATCAGCGATGAGAAAATCATCAACCTGGTGCGTGAAGTGTTCGACCTGCGTCCTTACGCCATCACCACCATGCTCGACCTGCTGCACCCGATGTACCAGGAGACCGCCGCTTACGGCCACTTCGGCCGTACCCCGGAAACCAAGACCGTGGGCGAAGACACCTTCACCACGTTCACCTGGGAAAAAACCGACCGCGCCGACGCCCTGCGTTCCGCTGCTGGTTTGTAAGACTTCCCCGGCGGTACCCAAAGCCCCGCACGGTTCGCCGTGCGGGGCTTTTTTTGGCTGTGTCTCAAGCTCAGCACTGTGGGAGCGAGCCTGCTCGCGATGGGGCAGGCCCATTCACCGCGGGAAATACCAGGCAAAACACTCACCCTCCGGGCCTGGCAATACTGACTAATCTTCAACAACCCCCAATGAGCAAGGACGCTCACGATGCGCTTGTTGATCGCTATTCTCCTGACCTTCCTCTCGCTCTCCGTCCACGCAGCCCAATGCCCCGACTGGCCCCCCGGGCGAGGCCAGGAAGAAATCAGCGCCCTGCAAAAACAGATCGACCTGTGGGACGACAGCTACCATCGCCAAGGCCAGTCCATGGTCGCCGACGAACTTTACGATCAAGCCCGCGCTCAACTGACCAACTGGCAGCAATGCTTCAATCTGGACGCGCCGGCAGATCCACTACGCACCGCTGGCGGCTCGATTACCCATCCCATCCCGCACACCGGCCTGGCCAAACTCATTGATGGCGCAGCCATTGAAGACTGGCTGAAAAATCGTAACGAAGTCTGGGTTCAACCCAAGGTCGATGGCGTGGCAGTGAGCCTGGTGTATGAGAAAGGTGTACTGGTGCGCGCGATCAGTCGCGGCAACGGGGTGCAGGGCAAGGACTGGACCGCATCGGCGCGGCGGATTGGCGGCATCCCGCAACAGCTTTCGCAACCCCGGGACCTGGTGGTGCAAGGTGAATTGTATTGGCGCCTGGATGGCCACGTTCAAGCCAGTGCCGGCAGCCTCAATGCTCGGGGCAACGTCGCCGGGCTGATGGCGCGCAAGCAACTAAGCGCGCAGGACGCCGCAGGCATCGGCCTGTTCGTGTGGGAATGGCCAGAAGGCCCAGCCAGTCTTTCCGCGCGCATTGCCGCCCTGGACGCATTGGGATTCGATAGCACCGCGCCCTTGAGCCACCCGATCGCGGAACTGGCCGACGTCGTGCGCTGGCGTGAGCATTGGTACCGCTCACCCCTGCCTTTCGCCAGCGATGGCATTGTCCTGCGCCAGGACGAGCGCACCTCTGCCGATCGCTGGCAAGCCAAGGCGCCCTACTGGATCGCGGCCTGGAAATACCCTTTCGCCCAGGCGCTGGCCGAAGTTCGCAAGGTCCATTTCAACATCGGACGCACTGGCCGGATCACTCCAGTGCTGGATGTATCGCCGATATGGCTCGATGATCGCCAGATCAAGCGCGTCAGCGTCAGTTCCCTGCCACGCTGGCAAGCGCTGGATATCCGCCCTGGCGACCAGGTGTCCATCAGCCTGGCCGGCCTGACCATTCCAAGGCTGGACGGCGTCATACTGCGTAGCGTCGAGCGCGTTCACATGGAGGTTCCAGAAGCTGCGGATTTTCATCAGCTCAGTTGCTGGCAACCCACTCAGGGCTGTCAAAGCCAGTTTCTCGCGCGACTGACCTGGCTCAGCGGCAAGCAAGGGCTGGACATGCCAAACATCGGCCCGGGCACCTGGGAGAAACTTCTGGAAACAGGCCGACTGAAGGGACTGCTGGATTGGTTGACCCTCGATGCTCAAGAGCTTGCTAACATTAACGGTTTCGGCGAGCGCAGCACGGCTCAGCTTTTAAACAGCTTCAACAGCGCCCGACAACGTCCGTTCGCACGCTGGCTCAATGCGTTGGGCATGCCGCCAATCGGTCAGGCACAGCTTGCTGATTCGTGGCGGGAACTGGCGCAACGTGAAACCGAACAATGGCAGGCCCAGGCCGGTATAGGCCCGGGACGCGCGGCGCAATTAAGCGCGTTTTTCCGTGACCCGCAGGTCCTGGCCTTGAGCGAAACATTACGTATGGCGGGAGTTGACGGTTTTTAGCGGCCGGCAATACCGTGCATACGGGAACCCATAGGTGCCGATCCGGCTCAAACGGCCCGTCGTCACACCGACACGATTGCCTTTACACATGGAGCTTTTATGAAATTTCTTTCTCCACTCGCCCTGTTGACGCTTTGCAGCGTCATGGCCGCTCCACTGATGGCCGCTGAAGAGGCTCCCGGCCTGACCGGTTGCGCGGCCAAGAAACAGGGCATCATGAACCAGATCGAACTGGCCAAGTCCCACGGTAATGCTGATCAACAGGCCGGCCTGGAAAAAGCCCTGAGCGAAGTCACCACCCACTGCACCGACGCATCGCTGCAGAAAGAACGGGAAAACAAGGTGCTGGACGCCAAGCATGAAGTCAGCAAGCGCCAGGCAGACCTGGACAAGGCCATGAAGAAAGGCGACCCGGAGAAGATCAACAAACGCAAAGACAAGCTCGCCGAGTCCCGCAAGGAATTGCAGGAAGCGCTGGATGAGCTGGATAAATAAATATAAAGAATGACCGAAGCTTTCGGTTGCTCTGACTGGCCTCTTCGCGATCAAGTCGAATCGTCAGCCAGAGCGCTGCAAATCAATGATCCCGAAATTCTTTATGGCACGCACTGCAGGCATCTTCGACTTTCTGCACCGCCGGCCCCAGGTTGCTGGCCTTGTAGGGTTGAACCTTGCTGGCAACCACCAATTCACCGGTGGCGGCTTCAAGCGTGCGAGCCATTTCCTGGAAGCGTGCCTGTTTCTGCCAGACATCATCTTTGGCGCTGGTGTGATCTTCTTCGCGCACCTGCGGGAAATGTTTCCAGGGCTCATGGGACAAGGCATCGAGCTTCACGGCACCGTCAGCGAACTTCGCGCCATCGAATGCAATGCGACCCCGCAACATGCCACCCAGGTCTTCAGCGGTCTTGAGCATCTGTTTGAAAATCGCCTTGCGCTGGCCCAGCGGCGAATCCGGGTCGACGCCGCCACAAGCAGTCAACGTCAGGCAGGCGAGCAATACAACGGAAAGTCTTTTAAGAGTCATGGTGGCTTCAGGTCACGGGAACGGCGGCCAGTATCCTCGCGTCATCCGTAAAGACCAATAGCCCTATTATCAATATGGGTTGTTCGAGCGCATGGAGCACTCAGGCAACCGGCAAAGGAATTACTCCATGATCAGCTGCATCAAGGCATGGCGCCCTCGCCTGTCCTGGACTCTCCCGATAGTCGCCGTGCTCGCCGGCTGCACCGGGGGCGAAAACACCCCACCCAAAACCCACGCGCTGGCGACTTACTCCAGCGCCACCTGGGAAGCGTTGCCAACGGTGTCGGACAACGACCTGATCGCCGGCTTCGGTTCGTGGCGCAGCGCCTGTAACCGACTCAAGGCCGACGCGGTCTGGGGCGCCACTTGTGCGGCCTCCGCCAACGTCCCGGCAACCGCCAACGAAATCCGCGGATTCCTCAAGCAACACCTGGACGTCTACGGCTTGCGCGCTGCCAATGACAACCCCAACGGCCTGATCACCGGTTATTACGAACCGGTCTACCCTGGCAGCCTGACTCAGACTGCAGTGGCGAATATTCCGGTGTACGGCGTGCCGGAGGACATGATCATTGTCTCGCTGGACAGCATCTACCCGGAACTCAAAGGCAAACGCCTGCGCGGAAGGCTCGAAGGTCGCGTACTCAAGCCCTACGACGATGCAGCCACCATCGAAACCAAAGGGGTGAAGGCACCCGTCGTGGCCTGGCTGACCGACCCGATGAATCTGCAATTCCTGCAGATCCAGGGTTCGGGTCGCATCCAGCTCGATGATGGCCGTCAGTTGCGCATTGCTTACGCCGATCAAAACGGCCACCCCTATCGACCGATCGGCCGCTGGCTGGTGGAACAGGGCGAGCTGAAAAAAGAAGATGTGACGATGGGCGCCATCAGTGATTGGGCCAAGGCCAATCCGGCTCGCATACCGGAGCTACTTGGCAGCAACCCGAGCTACGTGTTTTTCACCCGCAATCCGGACAGCAACGAAGGCCCTCGCGGGTCGCTCAACGTACCGCTCACCGCCGGCTACAGCGCGGCGGTTGATCGCAAGGTGATCCCGCTGGGCAGCCTGTTGTGGCTTTCCACCACCCGACCTGACGGAACGGCGCTGGTTCGACCGGTAGCGGCACAGGATACTGGCGGAGCGATTGCCGGCGAAGTACGCGCGGACCTGTTCTGGGGCACCGGTGAAGCTGCCGGGCAGTTGGCCGGGGATATGAAACAGCAGGGTCAGATCTGGATGTTATGGCCCAAGGGCGCGGCGTTGCCGCAGGTGCCTCAGGTGGCTGACAAACTCTAGACGATGACAAAGATCGCAGCCTCGTTGCACTCGACAGCTCCTACACAGCTCCTGCAGGGATCTGCGTAGGAGCTGTCGAGGGCAACGAGGCTGCGATCTCCTGATCTTACGCCGACACCACAAACAAACTGATAATCAGGCCCATCCCCACAAACCACACCAACGACCGCAAGATCGCCCAATCTGCCAGGTAGCAGATGATGTAGAGCAAGCGGCTGGTGATAAACAACACCGACAGCACATTGATCGTCACCAGTTCCGCATTGCCGGCCAGGTGCGCCACGATCACCGCAGCTGCAAACGCTGGGGTCACTTCGAAGCTGTTCAGTTGCGCCGCATGCGCGCGTCGACCAAACCCATTCAACGATTCAAGAAAGTCCCGAGGGTCGTGGTTGTCTTTCAACCTGTACCCACCACTGATCTTGGCCACGCCGACGCAGACGTAGGGCAGAAATATCGCGATCAAGATGCACCACAGAGCAACCGTCATAAAGCAGTCCCTTTTCAAGTTCCAGAATTGTTATCAGCGTTAAAACTTCATCACCAGCATGCCGATCAGTACCAGCCCACAGGCTAAGAGCCGCGGCCGGCCGAAAGGTTCTTTCAGGTAGCGCATGCCGAACAGCACCACCAGGATCACACTGATCTCGCGCAACGCCGCCGCTTCGGCAATCGAGCCCAGCTGCATGGCCCACAGCACCAGAGCGTAGCTGAACAATACGCAGAATCCGACAGCCAATCCCAGCCGCCATTGTTCGCGCCAGAACAGCATGAACGTCGGTCGCTTGCGCACCAGTGCCAGCAATGGAAAAGGCCAGGCGCTGATCAGCGTCACCCACACCAGGTAATCCAATGGATGTGACCAGCGCCGCAAAGCCTGGCCGTCGATAAAGGTGTAGCAGCCAATACACAGGCCGATCAACGCCACCACCGGCAACATCGACCACGGCAGCCGCGCCCCGCCTCCGCCTTGCCACAGCAGGCACAGCATGCCGAGCGGGATCAGCAAGATGCCGAAGATCTGCTGATGGGTCAGTACCTCTCCGGCGAAAATCAGTGTCAGCGCCAGCACCACCAACGGCGACAATCCGCGCATCAGTGGATACACCAGCCCGAGGTCACCGACCCTGTACGCCTGGATCAGCAGATAACGATAGAGCAACTCGAAGGCCGCCGACGCAAGAATCCAAGGCCAGATCTCCTGCGGCGGCCACTCCACGAAAGGCAACATGACGGCCACGAACAACAGGGCCACGCTGTCCATACAGGCAACTACCAGCAGCCGTTCGGCGCTGAATTTGATCAATGTATTCCACGCCGCGTGCAACAGCGCCGCCACTAACACCAAAGCCGTTGCAAGCACGGCATGCTCCTTTCGTTACCCACTCCCCTGTAGGAGCGAGCTCGCGATGGACGTCAACGATAACGCGCGCCTTCTGGATCAACGCATCGCCATCATTTTTTTTGCGAGCAAGCCTCTCCCAAGGGAAACGGGAGAATTGATTCGCCATATGTCAGCAGCTGTTTATACTGCAAGCGACCACGCCGCACTCAGTTGCGCACAGACTAATTCCAATAATTTTTGCCCGCGCCCCACTCTGTTCCAGAGCGGTCTCTGGCATGCGTATGCCTGATCACAGCGTCAAGACTACCGACAGAGAACTTGCGCATGCCACTCGCCTTATTCGCCCTCGCTGTTGCCGCATTCGGCATCGGCACCACTGAATTCGTCATCATGGGGCTGCTGCCCGACGTCGCCCGCGACCTTGCAGTAAGCATCCCTCACGCCGGCCTGCTGATCACCGGGTACGCCCTGGGTGTGGTGTTCGGCGCGCCGATCCTCGCGATCGGCACCGCCAACATGCCGCGCAAGGCGACGCTGCTGGGCATGACGCTGATGTTCATCCTCGGCAACATTCTGTGTGCCCTGGCGCCGAACTACGCGACGCTGATGGCCGCTCGCGTGGTCACGGCCCTGTGCCACGGGGCGTTTTTCGGCATTGGTTCGGTGGTCGCCGCCGGCCTGGTAGCACCGAACAAACGCGCCCAGGCGATTGCCATGATGTTTACCGGCCTGACTCTGGCCAATGTGCTGGGGGTACCACTGGGCACCGCCCTCGGACAATACGCCGGCTGGCGTTCGACGTTCTGGGCAGTCTCGGTGATTGGTGTGATTGCGGCCATCGCCCAGTGGGCTTGGCTGCCTAAGGACATCGCCATGGACAAGGCCAACCTTGCCAGCGAGTTCAAGGTGCTGGGCAAGGCCAATGTGTTGATGGCGCTGGGCATGAGCGTGCTGGCGTCAACCAGTCTGTTCAGTGTGTTCACCTACATTGCGCCGATCCTGCAGGACATTACTGGCGTCAGCCCCCATGGCGTGACCATCATGCTGCTGTTGTTTGGCGTCGGCCTCACGGCAGGCAGCATGCTCGGCGGCCGGCTGGCGGACAGCCGCCTGCTGCCGTCATTGGTGGGCATGGCACTGGCGGTAGTGGTGGTGCTTGCAGCTTTCACGCAGACCAGCCACTCGGTCATCCCGGCAGCCATCACGCTGGTGTTGTGGGGCATTTTCGCTTTCGCGCTGTGCCCGATCCTGCAACTGCTGATCATCGACCAGGCTCATGAGGCACCGAACCTGGGTTCGACCCTGAACCAGAGCGCATTTAACCTGGGCAACGCCGCCGGCGCCTGGATCGGCGGGCTGGTGGTCGCCAGCGGCGCCGACCTTGCCGACCTGCCCTGGACCGGCGCGCTGGTCAGTGGCCTGACAGTGGTGATGGCGCTGTACTTCATCTATCGGCAACGACGTGAAGTCCGGCTGGCCAACGCCACCAGCTGATAACGGGAGTCTTCAGCCGAACAAATCCCTGCACGAACTCACCGAAAAACCGACTACCGCCCAGCGCTCGACTCAGCCAACGCGGCCGCCACCTGCCGCTCGATGTCCCGCTCATCGAGCCCGCGGCCGAAATGCTTGAGGTAGCGGCCCTGGCTGTCCAGCAGAAACAGGATGGTCGAGTGGTCCATCATGTACTGGTCCGGTTTATCGCCAGACGGCACTTTCTTGTAGTAGACGTGGTAGGCGTCGGTGATTTTTGCGATCTGCTGCGACGTTCCGGTCAGGCCGACAAAGTCATTGGCAAAATATTTCACGTACACCTTGAGCTTGTCCGGCGTGTCGCGCTCCGGATCCACCGTCACGAAAACAGGGCGCACCTTGATGCCCTGCTCCTGCTGCAGCTGCCGACTGATACGCGCCATTTTCGCCAGATCGGTAGGGCAAATGGCCGGGCAGGTCATAAATCCGAAGTAGAGCAGTACCGGCGCCCCAAAGCTCTTTTCGGTGACCCGCTGGCCATTTTGATTGGTCAGTTGAAAGGGCCCGCCGATGTCGGTTCGGGCTGCGGCAACTACATCGGCCGTGAGCCCCATCAGCAGCAGGACGCCGGCCGCCATTAACAGCTTCATTGATCAGAACCCTCCCGAATAAGTCAGCGCCAGGCCCACCAGTTCGGACATTTCACCGTCCTGTTTCTGCGTGCCGGCGGACAACCCGAGCTTGATCTGGCCGGTGATGTCGTAGGTCACGCTCAGTTCGTTGAGGTAATCCTGGCGACTCGCGCCGCCCGTGGAAGGCCGATGCTTATCGGTGCGCGTCGCACCCACCGCCCAGTCGCCGAAATCGAAGGTCAGGGAAGTGGTCAGGTAGCGCGTGTCATTGCCCTCGATCGCGTCTTCGTTATCGACGTCGGCAAACTCGATGAAGGGCACGATATCGAAGTAGCGACCGGCCAGCGTCGGTGCCAGCTCGGTGCTCGGCGCATAGGCCCAGATGTAGCGAGCGGAGGCGATCTTGATTTTCTCATCCGCCGCACCGCCAAAGGGTGGCGAGGTTTGCTCCACGTCATCCCCGGCCTTGTTGAGCATGTAGCCAACCTGCATTTCCAGGAACGGGATAGCCGGTATCGCCAGCCAGTTTACCGACACGGCATACGAATCGAGCTTGCCGGTGTTCGAGGGACCGCCGTCAGAACGCTGCAGCTTCTCATCATGGCGCAGGTAGGGTCGCCCGAGAAACGAATTGTCAGCGGTATAGAGGCTGACATTGGGCTCGATCATCCCCAGTTGCTGATCGAAGAAACGATAGGCCACTGTGCCACCGAGCATGCCGTCCAGGTCGTAGGTGCTGACGAAATCCTCGGTGTAGAGGCCTGGCGCCTGGTCCTGGGCGCGACCGAACGGCACGTGGTATTTGCCGATCATGAACGCGCAATTGGCATTGTTCTGGTAGTAGTTGAGGTCATTGATGACCAAGCCCACGTCCTCGAAAAAACGCTTTTGACCTGGCTCGGGCCCCTGGACCGGATTGATCTCGGTGGACAGCTGGATCTGCTGGTCATGGGTCAAGCGAAAGTAAAACGTGCTGTTGATATCCGGGTAGGCATCCGTGCTGTTGCGATTGCCACCCTGGGGCGAGTCGCCATGTACATGGTCATATTGGAAGGTTGCGTCGTAATCCATGCCAACATTGGGATACTGCCCGTCATCGGCCGACACCAGATCGCCGCCGCACACCGACCCCAGCAGCACGACAGCCAATCGATAGTTACTCATGGCGCCCCCTCTTATTTAGCTGACGGGACCAGCGGGCTGGACGTTTTCGGGTCCTGTCCGGTGTTGCGCAGGTAGGTGCACAACTGGTTGTTTTCACCATAAAGTCCGCCCAGGGGTTCGAGCTTGACCGCCTGCTCATAATCCACCGGCCTGACCACCTGAATCGCCTGCATCATGCCGCCGTCTTCATGCTCGAGGATGTGGCAGTGGTAGACGAACTTGCCAAGAATCACCGGGTCCCGGAACGGAATGCGCACGGTGATTGAGCCGGTCGCCGGGATGAAAACATTGTCCCGGTAGCCGCTGAACTGCACTGGCTTGCCGTTGATCTCGGTGACCTGGAAGTCCACCTGGTGGATATGGAACTGATGCAGTTCCTGGGACGGATTGAGCAGTCGCCACTCTTCGACGTCACCGAGTTTCACCGTGGTATTGACCCGATCCAGCTCGAAGCGGGTGCCATTGATCAGGAACGCGCTGGAGTCTGTGGCGGAGTCCTGGAACACGAACTGCCGGGTCTTGTTCACCGCCTGTTTGCTGAAGTCTTCGGCAGGCGGATAGGCGCTGGTGATCTGGCGGGTGGCGACCGGCTGCCCGCTGGAGCGCAGGATGGCCAGTCTGGCTGCGGGATAGCTATCACCCGCTGGCCCGGTGTCAGCGTCGCCCGACTCAATATTGTAGGAACCCGCCGGCGGCCCGACCACCAGCACACTGAAACGCGCCGAGGGCCCAATCAGTACTTCGTCATCATCCACGCGGCGGGTCACGGTATTGCCGTCCCGGGACAGGATCTGCATGGTCTGGCCATTGATACGAATGCGGAAATACTGGTTGGCGGCGATATTGATGAAATGCCAGAGCTGGGTTTCGCCCGGCTTGATGTCGATGGTGGGCACTTCCTGGCCGTTGACCGTGCGGATCGAGGGGGCGCTGGTGATGATTTCGCTCGCTACCTTGCCAGTCAGGGTTTTCTGGAAGTTGCGCAGCACCAGCACCTGTTCCTTGATGCCTTTGAGTTCGGGAAACGGATCGAGCATGCCGTCCACCAGAATGGGCCCCGCGATACCCGCCGAGACCTGACGCTGGGAGCCGCCGTGAAAATGACTGTGGTACCAATACGCCCCGGGGCTGTGGGCCATCGGCAGCTTGACGTTGTATTCGCCGACCTGATGCGGCCTGGTGATGCGGAAGATGTTGTCGCCAGTGTCCAGGGGCGAAACCTGCATGCCATGGAAATGCAGGTTGGTGATCTCGTCCATGCGGTTATCCAGGCGGATCGCCATGGTTCCGCCCGGTCGCGTGCGAATCAGCGGTGAATCGTAATCGCCGTTGAACACCAGTGACACGTAGCGCTCATTGCCCACATTGACCTGCTGCTCAGCCGCCGTCAGCGTCGCGTGGGTGACGCCGCTGGCATCGTAGGAAAACTCCGGATTTTTGCGTAGCGGCTGGGAGACTGGTTCGTTTTCACTGTGGTTCGCACAACCGGCCAACGCCAGGACAACCAGGCTCGCGTAAAGCGAAAAGGGACGGACGCTGGTGGCTCGAGGCATGATCGCGACCTTCAGTGGCGTGGCTGGGATGACACATGTAATTCAATCCGCCTGCGCGTTACCGAAGATGACAGGGCACATCCCTAACCGCTCAAAGCCAAGCTCTACAGGGCTTTCGGTCATTTTCGTGCAACTTTTGGAGTTTAGGACAGGTCTAGTTGCGCGCAAGTTTTCGGATCCAGGAACGCCATCCAGGCGATAATCGGTCTGATTTCGATCACGCTTTCCTTTTAAACAGTCTTTCCACCTCCTGCCAAAGGACCCCGGATGCTTGAGCTTGTCGCTGCATTTATCTGCCTTACCTCGCTGCTCACCTACGTCAATTTCCGCTTTATCGGCCTGCCACCCACCATCGGTGTCATGGTCACCGCCCTACTGTTTTCCCTGCTCCTGCAGGGACTGAGCTTCCTGGGTTATCCCGGTCTTGAAGAACGCATTCAACAACTGATTGGACAGATCGACTTCGGCGATCTGCTGATGAACTGGATGCTGTCATTCCTGCTGTTTGCCGGCGCCCTGCACGTCAATCTCAATGACCTGCGCAGCTATCGCTGGCCCATTGGCCTGCTCGCGACTTTCGGCGTCCTGATTGCCACCGCAGTGATCGGTAGCCTGGCCTATTACATCTTTGCCCTGTTCGGCTGGCACGTGAGCTTCCTGTACTGCCTGCTGTTCGGCGCGCTGATTTCGCCGACAGATCCAATCGCGGTGCTTGGCGTATTACGGACGGCCAACGCCTCCAAGCCGCTGAAAACAACAATCGTCGGCGAGTCGCTATTCAACGACGGCACGGCGGTGGTGGTGTTCACCGTACTGTTGGGTATCGCGCAACTGGGTGAGACGCCAACCGTCGGCGCAACCGCCATGCTGTTCGCGCATGAAGCTGTTGGCGGTGTGCTGTTTGGCGGGCTGATCGGTTATCTGGTGTACCTGATGATCAAGAGCATCGAGCAGCATCAGATCGAAGTAATGCTGACGTTGGCGCTGGTGATCGGTGGTTCGGCGATGGCCTCGGAGTTGCACGTGTCCGCGCCGATCGCGATGGTGGTTGCCGGCCTGATCATCGGCAACCTGGGCCGCAACCTGGCGATGAACGACATGACCCGCAAGTACCTGGACGGTTTTTGGGTTTTCCCAAAGGCGCCAAAAAGGCCTGCATCTTTGTCACATTGAAGGCGGCTACGCAGCGCCACTGAAAGCTGAGATGCGCCTCTGTTCCTGCCGAGCTATCTATTCTGGTCGCTCCCCTTTATCAGAATCCACATCATCAAGACATCAAGGTGTGGGCATACCACCCGCGTCTAGGATTCAACACGCCCACCAGTGAGCCTTCCATCGGACAATTGATCCTGGATGGGGCAAACGGCAGCCAACCGCTTTCTCTATGTGTATATTCATACAGTAATTCGCATGCTACGCCCTGTGGGGGGACGCTAGGCATAACGCTGAAAAGGTGCTTACATCAATGCTTAATGTCATGTCGCCACCAGCAAGGATGAGGATTTAACTTGGCCACTCTTACGGATAAAGAAATCGAAGCCCTGAAAATCGAGAATTTCATTTTTCACGTGGTGCATCATCGAGCCGATGATCCGATCCTGTTTGACGACACCCCCTTAAGCACCTTCGAGCCGTTCTTCATTGACCGCATCAAAGAAACCCTCAAGGGCAATAAATTTTCTTTCGCTGAAATATCTCAAGTAAAGGCTAAATTGAATAGTTGGGAGAAGGGCGAGTCGAATTTTGTCGATATCTCCAAGAGTTTGGCTCGACAGTTCCATCGCCTTGGCGACAAACGTATGAAGTCAGGCGTATTGATCGTAATTGGTTTAGTTACAGGTGCTAAAAAGTTTTATTCGTTAATTAAGTATGACTCTGAAAAAGTCGTTACATTTGAAACTAAGGGCGCCCAGGCAATACTTCAGGCAGTTACCAACAACTTTACTGAATCACCAAAAGCGCTCCAGAAATCAGCTCTTATTGATTTGGATTCCAAAGACTCAGAAGTAGTGATCATTGATAAAATGAGCCGCTCAGGAATCAGTGATTTCTTCAAAGAATTCCTGGGAGTAGAGCGCCTCCGAAATTCAAAGGAAATGACGGTAGATTTGGTTAAGGCAATCAAAAAAACTGTAAGGACACACCTGGGTGATCTGCCGCCGGCTATCACATCGAAGGTCGCTGAGAAAGTCGTTGAGATTGCGAAAAAGCGTAAAGACTTTGAAGTCGACGAATTCTTCACAGATTTTTTCGGCATCAATGGCCAAGATGAAATCCGGGCGACCTTCGACAAAGAATTGGAAAGCCTAAATTTGACTGGTGAGGTGTTCTCCTACGATGAGGAAGAGCTACCTACCAATGAGGCAAAGAAATACGTAACAAGTGAAGGCATAACCATAAATATGCCTGCGCGGGCAAAGGGAAGCTTAACTATTGAAAATGGAAAGGATGAAACTGTTATTACTATTCGTACAAGTCGCTTGCGTGAATCATGAAACAGATAGCGCTGGAACTTCGCAACTTCTTTGAGCGACTTACGGCGTCGGGTGGTTCTGCGCAGGTTGAAACTACGCATATTTTTCGAATTGATGAAGTGAGCGTTACATCTTCCGGGTTTGTTCGAGAATTGAAAGATCTTGCCCAGCGTGTTTGTTCTATGGGCATCGGAAAGATAGAGCTTTTTGGAGAAGTTTCCGACAGCATCGAGATCAAGGATTTCGATTTGGAGGATGTGGAAAATGACAGACTAACAGTCATCTTGGAGAAGCCAGCGGATGATGGTTGGTGTTATTTCCTAACTTTAAAAGGTTTCGAAAACTGGTTGAGAACAAACCAATTTTCAGCACAGAACTCACAGAAAAAAATGTGCGTGTGGGTTGCAAGTGAAACCTTTGAATTTTCCACTCATCAGTTTCTAGTGAAAGAAATGGGTGGAGATAAAAATTTACCGACCGCCACTCAACATCCTGAAAAACCTTGGAAAATGGTACGGGATCTTACCCACTCCCTTACCCCTCCGTCGCTTGAGCCATGGCTGCTGACTGCTGAGCCAATTGCTGAAAGCGAATCTTTTACAGCCTGGAAACGCGTGGCTGTGGAAAAGCTTTCCTTTTGCTTGCCTGCCGAGATTCGCAAGGAAGATGATGAGACTCATGTAATATTTCGAGGCGGGCGCTCACTCCCCATAGCTATAGACCAGCCTATTAACTGGGCTGATATCAATTTTGAAACACTCCACGACACCTGCCAGTGGATCTACTCCACCCCTAGGGAGTGTGAAACGAAATTCCAACTTTTCAACAACCACATTGCTATCAACTGGAACAGTGGGACGACGTGGCCCTCTGGCTCAACGCCACTCTTAAAAAATAGCCTCTCGGGGGCCAAGGAAGCGTTCGCCTTTCATCTCCAAGATCAGAGCAAGGAGGCTGTCAAAAGCCTGGGAGATCTGCGCAAGGGTTTGCAGGACGAGGTTAATAAGACACAAACTGCGACAAGGGATTTAATATCAGCTCTCTGGCGTGATTTCGCGGTGGCGGGTGTTGTCTTAGCTCTCAAGACTCCGATAGCGACTACAGGCGTAGCCGATACAGCCACCACGATTCTGTATCTTGGTGTTTCTGTGCTTCTCATATTGAGCCTAGTTATCAACACTCTTTCAACCTTGCGTTTTAACAGTCTTGCTGACAGCAGTAGAGAAGGATGGCGGAAGAAGATCTACAACTTTATGTCATCCGACGACTGGAGGCGATTGGTTGAAAAACCTATATCGTCCGGACGCACCGTTTACTGGCTTGCTTGGACTGTGTGCTTCTGTCTATACGCAGCCATTGTCCACTACTTCCTATCGCTCGCGGCACCTAGCTTCGTGGCGAACCACATTGATTATTATTTTTTCTGCGCGTGGAACTACATCACCGCCTTTCTTTTATAAACTATAAGTCTAACTACCATTGAATCTTTATGGCGCAGTGTTACTACACAGATATTTAGAAACTATGCCGAAAACCATCAGGGCTTTGCTTACACAACAGAAGCCGGTCTGGCTGAGGTAGGGGCTATAGCCATCATTGTCCGCATTCCGTTGCTCAGCGTAATGTACCCAAATACGGCCATTAAGCCTAAAAGTGATGGTTAATGTGCCGTATTGGGGACATTAAATATGCATCTCAGAGCAACGTACCACCAGCGTTCAATTCTAGGAGGGTAGTTGACTCTCGGATTCGCTGGCCTCATGGCGAGCCCAGCGCAACGCAGCTATCGACATGAATTGCCTAATCGCCAGCGCTCCCCTTTCATTTCTAGCTTTGGAGCCTGGCAAGGTCAAAGCTGCCTCAACCTTGGCACGGCTAGCTTCGTACATTGCAAATGCGTTGAACTCAGAATCAAGCAGCACCAAGAGCACAATATCGAAGGGTTGTCGTAGATCAATTGCACCCATACGGCCCGTAATCTTTTGCGAGTTCAGGATACATCGCCCCTTGATCTGGATTCTCGCGACGCCATCTTCCAGCGTCTCTGTAGCGTCGTAACCTGCCTGCCTTGCAGGATGTAGTACCAGGCCGAGTCGAGTAGCAGCTTCGTACTCTGCCACCTCGCCGGTCACGCCCAGCGGCTTGCCGGTCAGGCGATAGAATCTACGCGCGAGCACCTTGGCTTCTTTCAGAATCTCTAGGATTTCATCCTGGATCAATGCAGCCTGGTGAGGTTCCTGGCCATGACTGAGTTCAGTCATCTGCAAATGCCTCGAGCGCAGCGAGCAGCTTGGCTAGTTCAGCCAAGTTGGCCGCCGTCACGATGTCATATTCTCCTCGACTGCTCAGCCGATATACCTCTCGAGCCTTTTTGACCCGTTCCAGTAGAGGAACAACAATGCCTGACGCTCTTTCAAGAAATTCGTTAATGTCTGCCCGTGTTTGAGGGATCTTGTAGCCTTTGGCCGCGCTTGTGATGATGACGTCCGCATCCCGAAGCTTGGCGATGCCACTTGATCGGATTCTCTGGCCGTTGACCTCTCCAAGTCCGCTGTCTTTTAGATGCGCCATGATCTCCGTAGTCAGCACGTAATCCTTGGTGACGAATTCGCTTTGAAATCTTAAGAACCGCAGGATACTCAATTGCAGGCGCTCATCCTCATCAGGGTGTTCGCCAGCCCGCTCGCTAAAACGATCAGCCTGGCGGAGTGCTTCTTGGTGTACTTGGTAGTCTGCATACCCAGACTCATCCGTCGGCGGTGGCAGAAGAGACTGGTACTTGGATGGCCACTCAAGCATTCCAAGAGTCAGGCTGCGTAGGATTTTTTTGTAGGCAAGGACTGCTTCTTCCGAAGCTTTCTCTTCGTAGATCTGAGCGACTGATCCAGCAAAAAAATCTGCAACCTGAACCAAAACGTTGTCCTTACTGGCCATCGTCTGGAACGCATCCTTATCGCCAAATAGGTCGTCCACGAATCGTTCTGCAACGTAGCTTTTGAGGCTCTCCTGAAATTCCTGGCCACCATGCTCGTCAACGATCATCTGGAGGTCAGGGTATGCGCGGAACAAGCGTTCATAGAGCAACCCGTTCACGTATTTTATGAACGAGGTCTTGATACGGAGGCCGCCGTCTTTGTGAATTCGGGACTTATCAACGACGGTGAAATAGAGCTTGAAAGGCAGCTCAGCTAGCTCGTTGAGGATTCGGGAACGGCGATCTGAATCCTTCGGCTTCAGATTGCTGGATTTGATCTCGCCTGTTTGAAAGTGACGCATGCGGAGTGCTTCAGCTTGGGCATAAGCAGCTTCCAGGTCTTTCTCTGCCACCAGAATGGAGCACACGATGAAGAAGCCCGAGCTCCCTCCCTTTGACGTATCAAGGTCGGAATTCCCGGACTCATCCACGAAGGCATAGGTTCTGTCCATGAGCTTGCTCCATCAACAACGTACTGAGCGCGGTGGGTCGCCCAATGGCAAGGTGGCGAACTTAGTTCGTCGCAGTGGTAGTGCCTGGAGCGGGGCCTTCGCTGAACGTGTAGTTGATGACCACGTCATTACGGATCAAAACGTCGAGCGTTTTCTGAATGCCCGTAGTCGTCACCTTCATGGTGACCACGTAGCTCTGGGCATGGGCTGAGCCGTTGGTGTAGGTGTAGATCCACTTTTCGTCAGTCTCGCTGACAGCACTCTTGGCGTAGGGCTCACCAAACAGGGACTTCAACTCAATAGTCGTCGTTTTGCCTTTGGTGATGCTCGCTACACTGGCCGACGGAAAGTCTCGCCCTGCGGTGTAGTGGGACGTAGCGCAACCGCCAAGTGCGACACAGATCCCCATTACTGCGATGAGCTTTTTCATATCCATCCTTGATCGTAGAAAGCTCCAAATCTAGCTGGCATCGAGGCTAAAAGCCATCACCAAGGTGATCAGCTACTTTCGTGCATTCGCAGATAATGCCTTGCACATGTAGCAAGCCGAGCCAGGGTAAAGCCCCCTGAACTGCTCCGTCTGAGAAATAAGAGGTGGGGCAGAGCCTCGTTGATTTACTGCATAGCCCTGCTGCTCAAAAAAGCCTGACGCAGTTGTTGTCAGCAAATGAAATCGAGCGATTCCCTGCTCGGCGGCTTTCGCTTCAATGATCTTAAGCACCGTGACACCGATCCCTTTCGATCTGTATGTCGAGACTACGACCAGGGAACGCAGCAACCCGTCCGTACCATGCGTTTCGAAACCTCCCCATGCGACCGTCTCACTATCCTGTGTGAACTCAAAAAAGGTTCGGCCTGGAAGATCAATACCGTCTCCTAGAAGGTCAGCAGATTTCAGTGCATCGCGAAAGCGCTGCCATTGACCTCCGGCTATTTCCGTTGCCTGGATCATCATCTCTTTGCCCATCCCCTTATCTCCTTTGTGCCGCTTTGTAAGAACTGTCACGGCTCAAGCCGAAGCAGCAGTCATCATATTCGCTTTACCGCATATTCGCTAAAGCGTATATTCGATTTTCCATATGCATCGAGTTTAACCATGAGCCTTGCTATCAAAGTGCTTTTCGTGTGCGTTGCCAACTCAGCCCGATCCCTGCTTGCAGAGGCTTTGCTGCGTCACACCGATCAGCGCTTCGAGGCCTTCAGCGCAGGGTCTGAACCGTCTGAGGTTGATCCGCGCACAACTCAGGCATTGGAGGCTGTTGGAGTCGATGCAACGGGCCTGCGCAGCAAGTCCATCAGCGAGTCTCAAGCTGATCGATTCGATTACGTAATCACTCTTTGTGATAAATCCGCAAGCGAGTGCCTACCAATGCCCAATGCAGGTGAAATCATTGCCTGGGATTTTCCTGACCCAGTAACTAGCGATGATCCTGGCGCATTTCGCCACACGCTCCACGACATCCACGAGCGCATCAAGCTCTTCGTTTTGGTCAAGACCAAACACCTGGAGGATCTATGACAGAACCCTTGAACCCCACCACCTTATTCAAGTGCCTGGCGGATGACACCCGAGCAAAAATTTCGCTGCTTGTCGTCAGTGAAGGTGAGCTGTGTGTATGCGAGCTAACGGCAGCACTCGACCTGAGTCAGCCGAAGATTTCTCGTCATTTGGCGCTGCTGCGCTCTGCCGGTTTGTTGTTGGATCGTCGCCAAGGCCAATGGGTGTACTACCGACTGAATCCTGATTTGCCCGCGTGGGTGACTGCAGTTTTGAAGGAAGTGGTAGACGCCAATCAGCAATGGCTGGAAACCGAGGCTAAGCGCCTCTGCGGCATGAACGACCGTCCGATCAACCAAGCCGTGTGTAGCTGATTCACGCCCAACCGGATTAATTAAATGCTGATTGCCGTATTGATCTTTATCGCCACCATTGTCCTTGTCATCTGGCAGCCCAAGGGGCTTGGGGTTGGCTGGAGTGCGATGTTCGGTGCCATCGTGGCGTTGCTGGCAGGTGTCGTTACCCTTGCCGACATACCAGAGGTTTGGCGCATTGTCTGGAATGCCACTGGGACTTTCATCGCGGTCATCATCATTAGTCTGCTGCTTGATGAGGCAGGTTTTTTCAAGTGGGCTGCGCTGCATGTGGCCCGATGGGGAGGCGGGAGCACCCGCAAGCTGTTCGCATTTATCGTCCTGCTGGGCGCAGCGGTGTCGGCCCTGTTCGCTAATGACGGAGCAGCATTGATCCTCACACCCATTGTGATCGCGATGTTGTTGGCGTTGCGTTTTTCTCCTGCGGCTACTTTGGCATTCGTCATGGCAGCCGGTTTTATCGCCGATACGGCGAGCTTACCGCTGGTGGTTTCCAACCTGGTAAACATCGTTTCTGCCGACTACTTCGATATCGGCTTCAACGAATATGCTTCGATCATGGTGCCGGTAAACATCGTCAGCGTGGCGGCGACATTAGCCATGTTGCTGTGGTTTTTCCGCAAAGATCTACCAAAGACCTATGACCTCAATCAACTGGACAATCCGGACGAGGCAATCCACGACCGGGCCACTTTTGTAGCTGGTTGGTGGGTGTTGGCACTACTGCTGATCGGCTTCTTTGTCATTGAGCCATTGGGGGTGCCAATCAGCGCCATTGCAGCAGTTTGTGCATTCATTCTTTACGTCATCGCGGCTCGTGGTCACGCCATCAACACAGGCAAGGTGCTCAAAGAGGCGCCATGGCAGGTGGTGATTTTTTCTTTGGGTATGTACCTGGTTGTATATGGCCTGAAGAACGCCGGCCTGACCGACCACATCGCGCAGATCCTGAACGTGTTCGCCGGTTATGGCGTTTGGGGCGCGTCCCTTGGTACAGGGCTGCTAACAGCGTTGCTGTCTTCGATCATGAACAACATGCCCACCGTTTTGGTAGGCGCCTTATCCATTCATGCCGCCGAAGTCGATGGTGTAGTCCAGCAAGCGATGGTTTACGCCAACATCATCGGCTGCGACTTGGGCCCGAAGATCACCCCAATTGGGAGCTTGGCAACTCTGTTGTGGCTGCACGTGCTCGCCCGGAAAAACATAACGATCAGCTGGGGTTACTACTTCAAGACCGGGATCGTGCTGACCGTGCCCATCCTCGTCGCCACATTGTCCGCCCTGGCACTGCGCCTCAGTTTCTGAATCAAGGAATCGTCTGATGAAAGTCTTGTTCATGTGCACTCACAACAGCTGCCGCAGCATTCTGTCCGAGGCGCTTTTCAACCATTTGGCGCCCGAGGGTGTAGAAGCAGTCAGCTCAGGAAGCTTTCCTAGTGGCCGGGTGAATCAACGGGCATTGCAAACGCTGGAGGCGGAGGGTATCTCCACTGTGGGCTTGAGCAGCAAGGCTTCGGATGCTTTTGAAGGCTCGCCTCCAGACATCGTGATCACTGTCTGCGACCGGGCAGCGGGTGAAGCGTGCCCAATCTTCTTTGGGCCAGCTTTGAAGGCGCATTGGGGGCTGGCCGACCCGTCTGAGGCTAGCGGGTCGGAAGCCGAGATCACCGCAGCGTTTGAAGCCACACTGGCCAAAATTCACGAGCGGGTGAGTGCGTTTCTTATGCTGCCGCTCAAGACCATGAGCCCTGACCAGCTCAAAGCTGAACTGAACCGCATCGGTTCGCTTTAAAGATCAACCGAGGCGGCGTCCTAGCCGGCGCCGTGGTAGGAGTTTATATGCAAGACACATTGCCGAACGTACACACCGACCTAATCGACATTCCGTCGCTGGAGCAACTGGAGCCGCGTATACCGTCACTCCATAAGCCTCGAATTCTGCTTTTGTACGGATCGACGCGAGAGCGCTCTTTCAGCCGTATGGTAACTCAGGAAGCAGCCCGTTTGCTGGAGAAGTTTGGCGCCGAAACCAAAACCTTCGACCCCTCGGGTTTGCCGCTTCCGGATGACGCTCCCGATACACATCCCAAGGTCACTGAGCTGCGCGAGCTGATGCAATGGTCTGAGGGACAGGTGTGGTGCTCCCCTGAGCGTCACGGCTCCATGAGTGCAGTATTCAAAGCCCAAATTGACTGGGTTCCGCTTGCGATAGGTGCTGTACGACCTACGCAAGGAAAGACCCTTGCAGTGATGCAGGTCTGTGGCGGTTCCCAATCCTTCAACGTGGTTAACCAACTGCGGGTACTTGGACGGTGGATGCGGATGTTTACCATCCCTAACCAGTCTTCCGTGGCCAAGGCGTTCACCGAGTTCGATGAAGCAGGCCGTATGAAACCTTCCTCGTACTACGACCGTCTCGTGGACGTGATGGAAGAACTGATGAAGTTCACCCTGCTGTTGCGGGATCGCCAGGATTATTTGGTTGATCGGTACTCCGAGCGTAAAGAGTCCGCCGAAGAGCTGTCCAAACGCGTCAACCAGCGCTCCATCTAACGTCAGCACGAGGAAGCGATATGAGCCAGATCACGATCTACCACAACCCCGAATGCGGCACTTCTCGCAATACCTTGGAGCTGATCCGTAATAGCGGGGAAGAACCGACGGTTATCGAGTACCTGAAGACCCCGCCTGATCGCACCACACTTGCCAGGCTCATCGGGGATATGGGTATCGGGGTGCGGGCTCTTTTGCGTATCAAAGGAACTCCGTACGAAGAGCTGGGATTGGGTGATGCATCGCTGACGGACGAAAAGCTCATCGATGCCATGATGGCTCACCCTATCCTGATCAATCGCCCCATCGTCGTGGCGCCTTTGGGGACACGCTTGTGTCGTCCCTCAGAGGCAGTCCTCGACCTGTTACCGCAAGAGCAGCGTGGGAGTTTCGTCAAAGAGGATGGCCAAGTGGTCATTGATGAGCACGGTCGCAGAGTCTGATACGACGACGGTGAGGTGCCGCGATTGAGCCTGGAGGATGCTGGTGATTCAGAATTCGAAACTTGATGTTGTGGTTATCGGCGGTGGTCAATCCGCGCTGACAGTCGCCTATTTTTTGAAGCGGACAAGCTTGTCTTACGTGCTGCTCGATGCGGAGTCGGCACCAGGAGGAGCCTGGCGGCATGGCTGGGATTCGTTGCGACTCTTCTCTCCATCGGCATGGAGCTCGATTGCAGGCTGGCCGATGCCTGCCGTATCAGAAGAAACGCCTCACCGTGATGATGTTATCGACTATCTGACTCTGTACGAGCGTCGATATGACTTCCCCATCATGCGATCCACCAGGGTGACCCGTGTCGAGAAAATCGAAGAAGGATTACGGGTTGTCTCCGGGGATAGAAACTGGGATGCCAAAGCGGTTATCAGTGCAACAGGCACCTGGAGCCGCCCATTTACCCCGAGCTATCCCGGACAGGAGTTGTTCGTAGGGCAGCAGCTTCATTCCGCTCATTACGTTGGGCCGGATGAGTTTGAGGGGAAAGCCGTCCTTGTCGTGGGTGGTGGCAACTCGGGAGCCCAGATTTACGCCGAGGTTTCTAAAGTGGGTCAGGCAACCTGGGTAACTCAAGAGGCCCCAAAGTTTCTACCTGATGAGGTTGATGGGCGTGTCCTGTTCGAACGAGCTACTGCTCGATTGAAGGCGCAACAGGATGGCGTGGAGCCTGAAAACCCCGCTGGGGGGCTGGGCGACATCGTAATGGTGCCATCGGTGAAGGACGCTCGTGAACGCGGTGTATTGAGCGCAGTACGGCCATTCACGCACTTCACTTCAACAGGCGTTGTCTGGTCATCAGGAGACGAAACAGCGGTGGATGTCGTCATCTGGTGCACTGGGTTTTCTCCAGCGCTCGACCACCTGAACAGCCTGGGCATTGTAGGCCAGGATGGCAAAGTGGCTGTGAACGAAAACCGGAGTGTTGCTTCACCCAGTCTGTGGCTGGTGGGTTACGGCGATTGGACGGGGCTCGCCTCTGCGACATTGATCGGAGTAACCCGCACCGCTCGAGATGTAGTCAACCAAGTCCAAAGCTATCTCACTAGCGAATCCTGATGGCTCGCGACGCAAATCGAGTGTACCTACTGTGATGCGGCTTCAAGCTCAGGAAAGAGGATAGGCTCCAGTGGCGGAGTTGCCTGGCACAGCCCGAGCCGCCAGTAGCCGACGTCGTGCCATTTCCCAAGCTTGAAGCCTACCTCCGGATATGTGCCGATATGGACGAATCCCAGCGACTCGTGCAGCCCCACACTGCCTTCATTGGGCTGTGCGATTCCGGCATAAGCTGCACGAAAGCACTGTTTTTCAAGGATCGGAAGCAAGGTCTCATAGAGTTCACGGCCAACACCCTGACGGCGAGCCGATTCGGCTATGTACACCGTTACGTCAACGGCCCATCGGTATGCCGGACGTGCACGGTGTTGGCTGGCATAGGCGTAGCCCTTGATCTCCCCACCTTCTTCGGCCACCAGGTAGGGATATGTCTGAAGTGTCGTCGCTATTCGCTGAGCGATTTCCTCAGCGCTTGGCGGAATCTCTTCGAACGAGATCGCCGTTGTCGAAACGATGGGAGCGTAAATACGCTGGATAGCTTGTGCATCTGCAACAACTGCAGCGCGAATTGTGACTGGCATGTAAGTCGTCCATGAATAAGAATTTGAACATTACCTTTCCCGGATCAGTTTTCGCCATTAGCCCATTTGAAAAAAATGCGCAGTCTGAAATCTGAGTACCTCACCTGGGGACTTCTCTTTCGTCTAGTTCTAGCTCAGACCGTAGAAGGCTAATCGCGAAATTCAGGTCGCAATGCATGTTCTCAGTTCTGCCCCCTTCGGCTCATCAAATCCATCGGCTGCATCAACAACTCAGCACACTGTAAGCGTGCGCTAAACAACCCGTCCTGACGGAATCGCTTAGTCGACCTCAAAACTCAATGCCGAGTAACCATCCGAGGAGACCTCCCGCCAGGACGACCAACCATGGAGGAGCCTTCCAGAACATCAAAGCCACAAGCGCTATCAGCGCTAAGCCAAAGTCTGCAGGAATCAATATGGCGCTCGTCCAGACTGGGTTATACAAGGCCGCCAGGAGAAGGCCCACAACTGCTGCGTTTACGCCTGAAAGTGCAGCTTGGGTGCGTAAGCTTTTCCGCAGTTGCTCCCAAAATGGCAGCACGCCGATTACGAGCAAGAACGAAGGAGCAAAAATAGCAATGACGCAGGCAGTAGCCCCGAGCCAACCAGAAGGTTGGGCACTCATGGACGCGCCAAGAAATGCTGCGAAGGTAAAAAGCGGGCCTGGTACGGCCTGTGCTAAACCATATCCGGCAAGAAACGTGTCATTGGCTACCCATCCGTTCGGTACGGTCGCCGACTGAAGCAACGGCAGCACAACATGCCCACCTCCGAAAACTAATGACCCAGCGCGGAAGAAGGCGTTTACCACAGCTAATGCTTGTGAGGGCCACAGCTGAACCAGCAATGGCAGACCAACTAACAAGCCGAGGAACACCAGCAAAGACACCACACCGACTTTCCTACTCACCGATACCGGCAAAGACTCCGTAGCCTGGTTCTGATCGGTTCTGAAGAGGATCAATCCTATGATGGCGCCGAAGAAAATCACGCCGATCTGTCCCCAGGCATGCGGCCAAAGGAGTGCAGCATAAGCAGCAAACACGGCGATAGTTATTCGAGGCGCGTCAGTGCAAAGACTACGGCCCATACCCCAGACGGCTTGAGCAACGACAGCCACCGCGACAATTTTAAGACCGTGCAAAAGACCGCTCGGAAACGCGCCTCCCCACGCGGACATACCCTGAGCGAATAAAACCAGGATTATTGCCGAAGGCAATGTGAAACCTGCCCACGCAGCGACTGCTCCAAGAAACCCGGCGCGAGATAGTCCTAAACCTATGCCAACCTGGCTACTGGCGGGCCCCGGCAAGAACTGGCATAGGGCAATCAAATCCCCATAACTGCGCTCGCTCAGCCATTGGCGTCGAGCAACGAATTCTTCGCGAAAGTAAGCTAGATGCGCAATCGGGCCTCCAAAAGAGGTGAGTCCTAGTCGCAGGAACACCAGAAAAACCGTCCAAGGGGAGTCAGTCTTGACCACCGTTGCACTACCTTCGGCTGACAATATTCACCCCTCCCAAAATGATTGCGGTACGAAACCAAATACTATGGAGCCAACTAAACATGGGCTAAACGATGGCCTTCCTTAGACATACGAGGCTAACCCTGCGAGTGAATGTGAACTTGGTTTCATAATGTACCAACCTAATCGAAAAGCCAGCTAGAGACCTAAGCGGGTCTCGCGAGATACTTAAGGCTATCCCCTCGCATCACTCGCAAACTTTGCTCAAAAACCTGCTCTTCAGCTAGCTCTCTTTCAGCATTCAATGCTCGTGGAGCTTGACACGGAGTCGCAATCAACGGCGGCTTCAATGTATACTGACGGTTCTGCATACCCTTTGAGCTACAGGAACATCAGCATGACTGTACTCCAAACGATCTACTGGCAGCCTACGCCGCCTTAGCGCTACGCCCCCTCGCAACACCTTGCTTCCGCTAGCTTCGCTCGCGGGTGCGCACTGCTGTACGCCCGGTTTTACACCTAAAGCACACAGCGAAAAAATCCTCAAAATTTGAATTTGTATCGATTCGCTCGCCGTCCGTTTGGCGTGCGCGATGCTTTGCCTTGGATATTTCTATGCTGCAAAAAATTAAACAAACGTGGTTTTCCAACGTTCGCGGAGACGTGCTCGCGGGAATCGTAGTCGCACTCGCGCTGATTCCGGAAGCTATTGCCTTTTCCATCATCGCCGGCGTCGACCCTAAGGTCGGCCTCTACGCATCCTTCTGTATCTGTGCCGTGATTGCCTTCATCGGCGGTCGCCCTGGCATGATCTCGGCGGCTACCGGTGCCATGGCACTGCTCATGGTTACCTTGGTAAAAGATCACGGGCTTCAGTATCTGCTGGCCGCAACCTTGCTCTGTGGGGTTCTTCAGATACTTGCTGGATATCTCAAGCTGGGCTCACTGATGCGCTTTGTCTCGCGCTCAGTAGTCACAGGCTTTGTGAATGCACTGGCGATTCTGATTTTCATGGCGCAGCTGCCCGAACTCACCAACGTAACCTGGCACGTCTACGCCATGACCGCAGCGGGCCTCGGAATCATCTACCTGTTTCCGTATATACCGAAGATCGGCAAGCTGATTCCTTCGCCGCTGGTGTGCATCCTGACACTGACCGCTATCGCGATTTACCTGGGGTTGGATATCCGCACCGTAGGTGACATGGGCCAATTGCCGGACACGCTGCCGATTTTCCTGTGGCCTGAAGTCCCGCTGAACTTTGAGACTCTGCGGATCATCTTCCCGTACTCAGCAGCGCTTGCCGTTGTAGGCCTACTGGAGTCCATGATGACCGCGACCATCGTCGATGACCTGACCGATACCACCAGTAACAAAAACCGGGAGTGCAAAGGCCAGGGCGTTGCCAATATCGCAGCAGGGATGCTCGGTGGTATGGCCGGCTGCGCCATGATTGGCCAGTCGATCATCAACGTGAAGTCTGGTGGCCGCACCCGTCTCTCGACATTGTGTGCCGGCGTTTTTCTGCTGCTGATGGTGGTGTTCCTTGGCGAATGGCTCTCCAAAATCCCCATGGCGGCACTCGTCGCTGTGATGATAATGGTGTCCATCGGCACCTTCAGCTGGGATTCCTTGCGCAATCTGAAAGAGCATCCGCTGTCGACCAACCTTGTCATGGTGGCGACCGTCGTGGTCGTCGTGGCCACTCACAACCTTGCATACGGCGTACTGGTAGGTGTGCTGCTGGCCTCCCTCTTCTTTGCCAATAAGGCCGGGCACTACCTGGATATCAAGAGCACTCTGGAAGAGACGGAATCACATCGCACTTACCATGTTGTGGGCCAAGTGTTCTTCAGCTCAGCAGACAAATTCACCAACGTTTTTGACTTCAAGGAAGCCCTGAACAAAGTCACCATCGACCTGACCCAAGCCCATTTCTGGGATATCACTTCGGTTGCAGCGCTGGATAAGGTGGTTATCAAATTCCGCCGCGAAGGCGCAGAGGTTGAAGTGCTCGGTCTCAATGAAGCCAGCGCAACAATCGTCGACCGCTTCGGCGTGCATGACAAACCCGATGCCATCTACAAGCTCATGAGCCACTAAGGAGAACGACAATGACCCACGTAATGGCCTGCATTGATAACTCACAATCCTCATTGGCGGTCTGCGACTACGCAGCATGGGCGTCGCAACAACTTAACGCGCCCCTTACCTTGCTGCATGTATTGGATGAGGAGAAATACCCCGCATCTGCAGACCTGAGCGGTAATATCGGCCTTGGCAGTCGAGAGCATCTGCTGGAGGAGCTGGCTACATTGGATGCCCAGCGCGCCAGGCTTGCTCTGGAGCAAGGTCAACACATGCTTGAAAAGGCCAGGGAGCGAACGGTCATTTGCGGAGCTGCATTTCCTGAGCTAAAGCAGCGCCACGGACACTTGATAGAAAGCCTGGTTGATCTTCAGGACGATATTCGACTCTTGGTCATTGGACGAGTGGGTGAGGACAGCACACGTAGAGTGCACAGCCTTGGCAGCCAAATTGAAGCTGTCGTGCGCACAATTCACCGTCCAATTTTGATCACGAGCAGCAGCTATAAAAAGCCAGAAAAAGTAATGCTCGCTTTTGACGGCAGCCCCACAGCCCACAAAACCGTTGAGCTGCTTGCCGCCAGCCAGCTCTGCAAAAATCTACCAATTCATCTCGTTATGGTTGGCGCTGACTCGGAAGGCAACCGAGAAGCGTTGGAGAAAGCCCAGAGCACGCTCATGAGTGCTGGCTTTGTCGTCCAAGCTCAGATCGTAAAGGGGGAAGTGGAAGCGGCGCTCCACGTGTATCAGGCCGAGCACGGAATTGATCTGCTAGTCATGGGGGCCTACGGCCACTCGCGCATCAGACAATTTCTGGTAGGTAGCACAACTACAACCATGCTCCGCACAGCTACCATGCCGGTATTGCTGCTCCGCTGAATTGACTCGCCTGACCGCAGTGTTTCCAACACTCTGGAAACACTGCGGTCATCCTAGTTAATGAATATCTGAACATGTCCTGTTGAGACCTCATGCAACTCATTACTGAAATCCTTCACCCGGATCTGAAATCTATACAAGGGAAAGTATTCCGTCGTCATGCCGCACGCGGAATCGTGTTGCGGAACGAACAGATCCTGTTGCTGTTCACTGAGCGCTATAACGACTTTAGCTTTCCTGGGGGCGGCCTTGATGCTGGCGAGGACATTATCGTAGGTCTTAAGCGTGAGCTTGAGGAAGAGACTGGTGCACGCGAGATTCGGGTGCTCCAGCACTACGGTTACATCGAGGAGTACCGGCCCTATTGGAAGCCACAGTACGATCTGATGCACATGACCTCGCATTTTTATCAATGCGAAGTCGCGCCCCAGCTAGCGCCCGTGAGAATGGAAAGCCACGAAATCGCTAATGGTATGCGGCCTGTCTGGATCAACCTGCATGAAGCCATAACGCATAATGAAGCCGTGATGCAGCGTCAGGAGTCATCGATGGGGCAGTCCATTCAGCGCGAAACGTTCATGCTGAAAAAAGTCGCGTCCGAGTTGCTGATGTCAACCAGCCGATGAGAAGACGTCTCGGCAGCCTTTGTTGCGACGTCCGCAGACCACAATGACCAGTAGATTCAGAAAAGGAGGCCATATGAACCTCCTTTTTGAATTTTATAAGTCCTTATGCAACTGTCTTTGCGTGAGTCTCATTCGACTGATACGGAGATGATCTCAACGGCTCTGAGGGACTTAAGCTACTCACCGCATCAAGCTTGCAAACCTGTTCGTGTGAAAGGCGTACGTCTAAAGCACCGAGGTTATCGGTAAGTTGCTGCTCTGAGCGTGGCCCTATGATCGGTACCGCCCCATGTGTGCCAGCCCAAGCAATAGCAATCTGACTAGCACTCACGCCTAATTCGCTCGCAATCTCCAAAACAGTGTCCAGTATCAATGTGCGCTGTGCTGAATTTTCTGCCTGAAATACTTTTCCACCAAAACCTTCGGCGCGTCCTTTTTCACCTTGGCGATATTTACCGGTCAGCATGCCGCCTCCCAACGGAGACCAAGTGACTATGCCGAGACCCAGGGCGTTTGACGCCTGGAAGAGGTCTGCTTCGGGCTCACGATGCACCAAGCTGTGTTCAAACTGAGCCGCTGCAATAGGCAGCGCGTTGGTGAGTTCGGCCAGTGTGACCGCGCGGGAAAGTCGCCATGCTGGGAAATTAGAGAGTCCTGCGTAAAGGATTTTCCCTGCACGTGCCAGATCTTCAAAGCCTCTGACGATTTCCTCGACCGGCGTCACGCCATCTGGGTGATGCGCCCAGTAGATATCTATCCGGTCTGTCTTCAGGCGCCTCAGGCTGGCTTCTACCGATGTCACCAAAGCCCTACGACTGTTACCTGTGGCGAGCCGATTAGCGTTGGCTGCTGCTCCGTTGGTAAATTTTGTGGCGAGGACGAACTCATCGCGTCGTCCTTGGAGTAGAGTTCCGAGCAACTCCTCGGACTGACCAAATTGATAAGCGTCTGCCGTGTCAATGAAGTTACCACCTGCTTCAGCGTAAGCATTAAATATTGCCTTGCTGGAGTCGGGATCTGCTCCATAACCCCAGCCAGTGCCGAAGTTGCCTGTGCCGAGCGCGAGTTCCGAAACGCTGAGCCCGGTACTGCCGAACGATTTGTAGTTCATATCTATCTCCACATAGAACGCTATGTTGATTGAGTCCAAGATCAAAGCAGTTGGTACTTAGCTGTTACGGATCGAGCATTAAACTGCGCCACACAATGTTGACCGGATTTTGGAGGCTGCTGGAAACAGGATTCTCCTGAGCGCCCGAAGGTTGTTCCAGTGGCGCATTCGTCACATTTCCTTTTAACGCTTCTAGTTTTTCATCGTCAGCATTTAATGCTTGCTGTCGATTGGTTGAGTCGTCGTTGGGCAATATAGGGGCACTGGTCAACAAATCGGTTGCAGAGATTTCCATGAGCGCATCCTCAGGGCGTATGCACCCTTCCGGAGATTTCTCCCCAGTAGTTAGAACAACGGCCAAGCCCTTTTCTTTAAAGTTTTTATGTCCCATTTACTGTCTTACCCAAGGGCGGGTTACGCGACGGTGATGACTACTTTTCCCTTTGATCGCCCTTGTTCTAAGTACGTGAGTGCATCAGCGGTTGAGGCGAATGGATAGACTTTATCGATAATCGGTTTGATTGCGCCCGATTCGACCAATGCAGTAATTTCACTTAGTTGTGCGCCGTCTGAGCGCATGAAAACGAATGAGTATTTCACCCCGGTTTTGCGAGACGCTCTACGGATGCCAAGGCTAAGCAAACGTAGGATTGGCTTGACGGCCCAAGACAGCCCCTGCGCCTCTCCGAACTCAGGCGTCGGCGGGCCAGAGATGGATATGAGCTGACCTCCAGGCTTGAGGCACTGCAGTGATTTTTTGAGAGTGTCTGCATTCAGGCTGTTAAGTACGACGTCGTAGCCGTCTAGGACAGTCTCGAAATTCTGTTTTTTATAATCAATTACTATGTCTGCCCCAAGCGCTTTTACCCACTCAACGTTCGACGTGCTTGTGGTAGTAGCAACGAAAGCGCCCAGGTGCTTGGCAAGTTGAATAGCAATGCTCCCCACACCTCCCGAGCCCGCGTGAATCAGCACCTTTTGGCCCTTCTTCAAGTGGGCACATTCCACTAGAACCTGCCATGCCGTCAGCGCTACCAAGGGTAGCGAGGCCGCTTGTTCCATACTGACGTTCCGAGGTTTCAGCGCTAAAGATTTCTGATTTACAGAAATAAACTCGGCAAAAGTCCCAATACGATTCTGCGGAGGCCGCGCATACACTTCGTCGCCGGCTTTGAACTGGCGAACACCAGGCCCGACGCGAACCACAACGCCGGCCAAATCATTCCCCAATATCAAAGGAAATTTGTAAGGAAGAATTTGTTTGAATTCTCCTGTTCTGATCTTGGAGTCCAGAAGATTGACGCTTGTGGCCTTTATTTGAACCAAAACGTCGTTGGTGCCTACAACCGGATCAGGTAATTCACCGATACGTCCACCGCTCTTACCATATCGTTCGATAAAAAAAGCTTTCATGATGATGTAACTCTTAAAAGATGAGCGTGGGCGTGGAAGCTGGCGATACCTAACTGCCTTGAGGTTCTTATTCAGGAGTCTAGGAATGCCAAGGCTTTGGTGACGAAGTCAGCGTGGTACTGAAAAATTCCGCCATGCCCAGCGTCCTCGTAGATAATCAGCTTCGAGTTTGGGATGCGTCGCGCCAACTCAGTCGAGTTCACAGTGGGCACCATGATGTCGCTGTCACCGTTGGCAATCAGTGTTGGAGTCTTTATGAGACTGAGATCTTGGGGCATCTGGCGACCCCATGCGGTGATTGCCTTGAGTTGTCGCAAGAAAGCTGATGGGGTTGGGCCTTTATCACGCTCTTTTTTTCGCTCTTTCAGCCGCTTCAAAAACGCGTGCGCGGCTTTCTGACCATTAGCCGACTGAGTGAAGAAAAGATAAAACTTAGGATCGCGAAATGTAATAAGCCCCTTCAGCATCAAAAGCCACGAGACAGACCACACTTTGTCGATGCCTTGGCCGCCCGCTGGCCCTGTTCCGGTCAGAATGAGCTTTCGCACTAGCTCGGGGGCTTTCAATGCAATTTCCTGTGCCACGAACCCGCCCAGTGAAAAGCCCAGAAGGTCGACTTTCTGAAATCCTAGCGTGCGTATTAAGGCGATTGCGTCGCTTGCCATTTCACTGATGGTCAAAGGGGCAGTGCCACCAGAAGCGCCGATTCCTCGATAGTCGATGGCAATGATGCGTCGGTTATGAGCCAAACCATCAACGATGCGAGGGTCGAAGTTATCCAAGACTGCGCCCCAGTGATTCAACAGAACAAGTGGCGCACCTTCTCTAGGCCCCACGTCCCGGTAGGCAAATGTTGTTCCTTCGACATTGACCCACAGATTCGCGGTACGGGTGTACAGCGTTTGCGATTCAGTGGGACGAGTTTTGGCTTCAGTGATCATGTGCACACCGTGCCCGGGGGCAGATAGGTGAGTAAAGAAAGTGCGCAACAAACACTCTTGGTTTCAGAACAGCAGATGAGCGTCTGTTGCATGACAAATCACACCTCTGCTTTATAGCGTTCGGCTACTGGCGGATTGGCGGATCTCTGACAGCAACGCTTGGCGAGCAGTCTGCAAAGCATCCCAGTGAGCGGCTTCTTGTAGGGGCGGAATAGTCACCGGCTCGCTACGATCAAAACCGACCAGTGCGGCATCGACCAGATCGCCCACGTCCATAATTTCGCTCAAGGTGTTGATGTCGATGCCTGCACGTTCCCAGATTTCAGTGCGGGTGGCCGCAGGGAGCACAGCTTGCACGTAGACACCTTTAGGTGAGAGTTCTAGGCTTAGTCCTTGCGAAAGAAACAGGACAAAAGCCTTTGTCGCGCCGTAGACGCTCATCCCGAATTCCGGTGCCAGGCCTACGACCGAGCCAATATTGATAATTGAGCCATTACCCGCCAGCGCCAAGCGCGGCGCGATGGCGCTGGCGAGTCGCACCAACGCAGTCGTGTTAAGTGCGACCAGGTTTGCAACGCTGTCCGTGGATTGCTCAATAAAGGTGCCTGATTGAGCGGCTCCGGCATTGTTCACAAGGATGCCGATACTGGCGTCATCGCGAAGGCGAGCTTCGACCGTCGTTAAATCGTTGGCTTGAGTCAGGTCAGCCTGGATCACGTCAATGGCAACACCGTGTTGCTCGCGCAGGCTTGAGGACAAAGCTTCTAGACGGCTTTTGTCACGGGCGACCAAAACAAGGTTGTGCCCGCGCCGGGCAAAACGCTCGGCGTAAGTCGCACCAATGCCAGTAGATGCGCCAGTAATCAGTACGGTTTCAGGGAGGCTCATAAAATGATGCTCTTCAATGGATGTCGATAGACGATTCAGTCTCAGCCATGTACAGAGCTGGAGTCGGCGAGCGTTGGATAGTCGGTATAGCCCGCTGCACCGCCGCCATACAGAGTAGTAGGGTCGAATGCAGACAAGGTGGAGTTGCTCTTGAGGCGCTCTACCAAATCAGGGTTGCCAATAAACGGACGTCCGAAAGCGATCAAGTCAGCTTTGTCTTCGTTGAGTTGGGAGGTGGCTAGATTCAGGTCGTAGCCGTTGTTGGCAATGTAGGTATGTTTGAAGCGCTGGCGTAGGGAACCAAAATCGAAAGGGACGACGTCGCGTGGCCCGCCAGTCGCACCTTCAACCACATGCAGATAAACCAGGTTCAGAGCATTGAGCTGGTCGACGACGTACTCAAACTGTTGCTGCGGATCGCTGCTGGAAACGCCGTTGGCAGGAGAGACTGGGGAAATACGAACTCCCGTTCGATCAGCACCGATCTCGTCCACGACAGCAGCACTGACCTCAAGCAGTAATCGAGCACGGTTTTCAATCGAGCCACCGTATGCATCCGTGCGAATGTTGGAGCCGTCCTTGAGGAACTGATCAAGTAAATAGCCGTTTGCGCCGTGGATCTCTACACCGTCGAAACCAGCTGCAATTGCGTTCGCCGCAGCCAGACGGAAGTCGTTAACAATTCCTGGCAGCTCGCTGATATCGAGGGCTCGCGGTTCTGATACATCCTCGAAGCTATTGTTAACGAATACCTTTGTCGCAGGGCGTAAGGCAGAAGGTGCTACCGGAGCAGCACCGTTTTGCTGAAGGTCGACGTGGGAAACACGTCCGACATGCCATAGCTGCAGGAAGATGTGTCCGCCTTTCGCATGAACGGCTTCAGTTACTGCACGCCATCCCTCTACCTGCGCCTGGGTGTAAATCTCTGGCGTGTCTTGATATCCCTGACCTTGCTGCGAGATCTGGGTCGCCTCGGAAATCAACAAGCCTGCGGATGCTCTCTGACTGTAATAAGTTGCGGCCAATTCGCTCGGCACAAAACCCAACCCAGCACGGTTTCGTGTCAGCGGTGCCATTACGATTTTGTTAGAAAGTGTCAGCGAGCCGAGCGTGCAGGGCTCAAACAAGGTCTTTTCGGGCATATCGATTCCATAGTCGTTTATCAATGACTGCCATCTGCGAATTCGCAGCAATGACGCCTGCATGGAATTAATGATGTCGATCATAATCAAAGGTGTCAACTGTTTTGATTGTGATCGACATCAGAGTATAGTCCGGGCATTGTCTACCATGCCTAGGAGTAAGGAATGAAGGTCACCAAGGCGCAATCAATCGCCAATCGAGCTCATATCGTGGAGACAGCTTCAGAGCTATTTCGTGAGCGTGGCTACGATGGCGTGGGTGTTGCGGAACTGATGGCCACTGCCGGTTTTACTCATGGAGGGTTTTACAAACACTTTGCTTCCAAGTCTGATTTGATGGCCGAAGCAGCTCAAAATAGCTTGGCAAAATCCTTATCTAGTACCTGCGATCTCGACGTTGCGGATTTTGTGAATCTTTACGTGTCGAGGGATCACAGAGATGGGAGAGGAATGGGCTGTACCATGGCAGCGCTTTGTGGTGACGCGGCCCGTCAGTCAGATGATCTGAAGGCTACTTTCGCCAATGGTGTTGAAAACACGCTTTCAGCCCTCGAGGAAAAGTACCAAACGTGCCTGGGTGTGACGAAGCAAGAAGCCCGAGCGAAGATGATCGACCTGCTAGCGCATGCAATCGGTGCGGTCATGTTGTCGCGGGCTTGCCCGGATGACTCTCCTCTCGCTGATGAAATACTCGATACTTGTCGCACCGAAATAGTTACTTCGCTGCCTTCATCTGCGGCGAAAAATAAGCAGCTGAGCGGTTAGACCTAAGCCTACGGATACGAATGTTGCCTGCTGCCTCGTAGCGATTTACAAGCACTCTCGTGGAGGAGATGCAAGATGAGCATTGATTGGATCAACTTCACACCTTGGGCTTCATTAGGCGGAGGCGTCCTGATTGGGTTGGCTGCGAGCTTGTTCGTTCTCGCAAATGGTCGCATCGCAGGCATCAGTGGTTTGATTGGAAGCGTGATGCAATTTGGCAGTGAGGGTTGGAGCGAAAAGGCGCTATTTCTTCTTGGTCTGTTGCTTGCGCCATTGTTATGGGGAGCATTTAACGTTTTGCCGCAAATCGAGATTAGGGCTGAGTGGCCCACTCTGATTATTGCGGGGCTGCTCGTAGGCGTTGGAACTCGTTACGGCTCTGGCTGTACTAGCGGTCATGGAGTTTGTGGGATCTCTCGACTGTCAGCCCGATCCATCACGGCAACGATGTGCTTTATGTTCGCCGGCTTTGCAACGGTGTACGTCATTCGTCACGTGGTGGGAGCATGAACTTGATCAAGTTGGCCGCATTTTTATCTGGCTTGATCTTCGGCCTTGGCCTTCTCTTGGCAGGCATGGCGAACCCCGAAAAAGTATTGGCTTTTCTTGATGTGGCCGGGGCTTGGGATCCGTCACTCGCACTGGTGATGGGAGGGGCTATCGCAGTGGCGGTTATCCCACTGAATTGGGCGCGTAATAACAAGCAGTCCTTGCTAGGTGCCCCCATCCAGTTACCGATGAAGAGGGAGTTGGATGCCCGCTTGATTGGCGGCAGCCTGGTGTTCGGTATAGGTTGGGGAATTGCGGGGATCTGCCCTGGGCCTGCCGTCGCTATTCTGCTTACGGGGCACGGAAAGATCATCATATTCGCATTGGCCATGTTGGCCGGTATGTACTTGTTCTCTCTATTAGAGCATCGGCGCAAACCATCCAAGTAATCCTCCCACCAAAACAACCAACCATGGAGGAGCCTTCCAGAACATCAAAGCCACAAGCGCTATCAGCGCCAAGCCAAAGTCTGCAGGAATCAATATCGCGCTCGTCCAGACTGGGTTATACAAGGCCGCCAGAAGAAGGCCAACAACTGCTGCGTTTACGCCTGAAAGTGCAGCTTGGGTGCGTAAGCTCTTCCGCAGTTGCTCCCAAAATGGCAACACGCCGATTACGAGCAAGAACGAAGGAGCAAAAATTGCAACGACGCACGCGGTAGCCCCGAGCCAACCAGAAGGTTGGGCATTCATGGACGCGCCAAGAAATGCTGCGAAGGTAAAAAGTGGGCCTGGTACGGCCTGTGCTAAGCCATATCCGGCAAGAAACGTGTCATTGGCTACCCATCCGTTCGGCACGGTCGCCGACTGAAGCAACGGCAGCACAACATGCCCACCTCCGAAAACTAATGACCCGGCGCGGAAAAAGGCATTTACCACAGCTAACGCTTGTGAGGGCCACAACTGAACCAGCAATGGCAGGCCAGCTAACAGGCCGAAGAACAGCAGCAACGACACCACACCGACTTTCCTGCTCACCGGTATCGGCAAAGACTCAGTAGTCTGGCTTTGATCGGTTTTGAAGAGCATTAGTCCTATGACGGCACCGAAGAAAATCACGCCGATCTGCCCCCAGGCATGCGGCCAAAGCAGTGCAGCATAAGCCGCAAACACAGCGATGGTTATTCGAGGGGCATCATTGCAAAGACTACGGCCCATTCCCCAGACGGCTTGAGCAACGACAGCCACCGCGACAATTTTAAGACCGTGTAAAAGACCGCTGGGAAGCGCGCCTCCCCAGGCGGACATACCTTGTGCTAATAAAACCAGGATTATTGCTGAAGGTAATGTGAANTAAAAGACCGCTGGGAAGCGCGCCTCCCCAGGCGGACATACCTTGTGCTAATAAAACCAGGATTATTGCTGAAGGTAATGTGAAACCTGCCCACGCAGCGACTGCTCCTGGAAACCCGGCACGGGATAGCCCTAAACCTATGCCAACCTGGCTACTTGCGGGGCCCGGCAAGAACTGGCACAGGGCAATCAAATCCCCATAACTGCGCTCGCTCAGCCATTGCCGTCGAGCAACGAACTCTTCGCGAAAGTAAGCTAGATGTGCAATCGGGCCTCCGAAAGAAGTGAGACCTAGGCGCAGGAATACCAGAAATACCATCCATGGGGACTCAGTCGTAACACCCTTTGAACGTCCCTCGGCTGACAAGATTCGTTACTCCCCACATGACTGCTATAGAAAACCAAATACGACAGCCTCCCTCACCGGCATATCTCGGCTTCGATATGCCGTCGCACACTGTATCTTGATCTTAACGACAAAATGATGGCACTTCGTTAGACGGTGCTCCTACAGCAGAAATTCTGATGGAGAGAAATTCTGCTGTCAGCTCATTTCTGATCACCTCGATAGAGTGGCTGTGGCAACGGCAGGCGCAGCGCTGCGACGCAAAATCAGGACTCCACCGATTGCAGCCAAGGTCGAACCGATCAACACGCCGACTTTTACCTCGTCAATCAGGTGAGCTGATCCAGCAAACGCCAGGTTTCCGATGAACAGGCTCATGGTGAAGCCGATGCCACACAAGAGCGCAACGCCGTAAAGCTGTGCCCAATTGCTGCCTTCCGGCAGTTTGGCCAAGCCCATACGAATGGCCAGAGCAGCCAATAGGAAGATGCCAATCTGCTTGCCCACCAACAAGCCGAGCGCAACACCCAGCGGAACCGGATCGACTAGGTTTTCCATCGAAATACCGGCCAATGAAACACCCGCATTGGCGAAGCCAAAAATCGGCACCACAGCGAACGCTACCCACATATGCAGCTTTTCTTCTAGGAACAGCAGTGGAGACCGGGCTTCCTCTTCAGGCTTACCCATTGGAACGCACAGCGCTACAGCGACACCCGCAAGGGTGGCGTGCACTCCCGATTGCAGTACGAAGAACCACAGCACACCACCTACCAGCAGATACGGGAACAATCGTCTGACACCCAATCGATTCATTGCGATCAGAATGGCCAGCGTTGCGAGCGATGCCAGCAACATGGGCATGGAAAGACCAGTGGTGTAGAAAAAGGCAATGATGACTACAGCACCTAGGTCGTCAATGATCGCCAAGGCGGCGAGGAAGACCTTAAGCGACTTAGGGACTCGCTTACCTAGGAGCGACAAGACGCCCAGGGCGAACGCGATGTCGGTAGCGGCTGGGATAGCCCACCCCTTCAAGGTCTCAGAATTACCCCAATTGATTGCGATGTAGATCAACGCAGGCACAACCATGCCGCCTAAAGCACCAAATCCAGGCAAAGCACGCTGGCCCCAAGTGGAGAGCCCCCCGGCCAGAACCTCTCTTTTGATCTCGAGTCCGACCATCAAGAAGAAGATCGCCATCAGGCCATCATTGACCCAATGCTCGACAGACATGCCCAACCAAACGCTATGCAAGGCTGCAAAATAACCTTGAGAGAGAGGCGAATTGGCCACAATCAGAGCCGCGAGTGCTGCGCCCATCAGTACAAGACCGCCAGCGGATTCCGAAGACAGGAAGCGAGCTAAAATTGCAGCTGCTCTTGGGGTTTCTGCAGGAGTTCTATTGTCGGTCATCAGTGTCCTAGCGCTTCGATCTAAAGAGAATATTTTAACATCCGAGGTATACCACTGCGGGTGTCCAAATAGCCTGTAACGATTATTGTCACAGGCGAAAATCAGCCTACAGCCTGTTCACTAAGCCCATGGCGCGGACTTTTTCACGAGATTTAGGAGCACGCCCAAGCGGATAAAGCCTCACTTTTATATCTCCTCAGCGAGTACCAATCATTTGGTAGGACAGAAGCCCGGCAGCGGTCATCGCTAACGAGCCTGCAACGTGCAACGAAATTGAGCCAAGCGCCCAGACCAGTCTGCCCTCCTGAATCAAGGCAACTGTTTCGGCTGAAAATGTAGAGAAGGTGGTAAGCCCACCACAGAAACCCGTGATGATCAGGAGACGCCACTCTGGACTGAGGGTAGGAGAAGCAGCCAAGAAGGCGATGGCCAGGCCGATGATGTAGCCCCCAACCATGTTCGCGACCACAGTACCTGGAGGAATCGTAGGAAAAAGAGCATTCAGCTTCATGCCCAACAGCCAGCGCAACCAGGCTCCAAGTGAAGCGCCAACGGCAATGACGATTAATGACTTCAGCACGGAGAGTCCTCCTCATCAGATCTGAGTGGACTAACTGGCAAGCGGCTCGCGCTGAAGGAAAAGGGAAACTCGAAGGGTAAGATCATAGCCTGTCCTAAATTGGAGGACAGGGAGACACACCTACGCACCCTGTCCAGGGTTCACGTAGGCATCATCAGCACGAAGGCGGTTAAAGGAGGAATGCCATCTCCTGTTCTGATCCTATAGCATCAGCGCCAATGGCATCAAGAGCAGCTACACGCGAGCGATCTGGAGGCCCCTTCGGCCAGGCAAGATGGTTGATCAATGATCCAGGCAGGGGTCGCCCCTTCGCCCAACCAGATTAGTTGGCGCGTCTACATCGATTTAACCGATACCACTTCCACATACTTGTACTTTTTCCTAGCAGCCTTCACAGCCTCCTGCTCAGCAAGCAACGAGCTCAACGTATCAGCCTCGTGAATCAGCTCGACCATTTTCCCTTCAAACTCGTTTCCAACCCGTAACGTAACCCTCAGCCTGGGCGTAAAAGCTTTCGCTTTCTTCTTGGCTGCTGGAGCAACCACCGGTTTCGCGGGCACAACTTCTTCCACAGGCTCTTTTACTAGAGGTGCGGGCACCTGCTCTTCGGGCTGAGGCGTACCGAATAGGGCACGACGCATTTCTTCTTCAGTTAATTCAGAGCTCATAGAACATCTCAACGGGACGCATTTCGCTGGGCAAGTGTTAATAAGATTGTTGCTGACTGGTATTCGTGGAGCCTGTGCGGACGTCAAATCCCCAGTTCGATTTCAAGACAAGAGCCTCGTAAGGCTTGCGAAAGCTTCACCTTTGGCAGCAGTGTAATGAGCCCATCAACTAAGTTGCTAGCGTGACGAGCGTACAGCGTGACTGTGCCTGCATCAGGCGTTCGACCTGGCACGATGGCCCCTACCCGCTGCTGGGCAATTTTCAGTATGCTCAAGACGTCCTGACTCACCTCATTGGTGGACAGGTGTTCAACCAATGGTCTGGGTGGAGGGGCGGCGCGGCTCCACAAATTTACAACCACCTGAAGCAGTCCGTCTGAGCCAAGATGTTCAAGAGCTATCTCCCACAGCTGGCCTTCCTGCGCCATATCCAGGCGAGCCCTAGTCATAACGGAGTTCCAGCAAAATGAGGCTCTTTCTTGATTGCGAGTTCACCAAGCTCTCAGCCACAGCGAAGCTGATATCACTCGCACTGGTAGCTGAAAATGGACGCGAATTCTACGTGGAATTGCTCGACACATGGCGAGAGGAAGATTGCAGCGACTTCGTCATAGAGATCGTTCTTCCGCAGCTCTGGGGCGGTGGCAATGCACAACCCATTATCAGGGCAAGAACTGCACTGCTCGATTACCTAGCCTCGTTCGACGAAGTCCTGGAGATTGTCACAGACGCTCCACAGTACGACTGGGAGCTTTTCTGCGAACTCGCATATGACAATGGTACATGGCCAAGGAACGTTCGGAATTACCCCACCGATGCAACCACTCTAGATGCCTCAAGTGACGGGGCTCCGCTTCCGCATCACGCTCTTCTTGACGCCCGTATCATCGCTAGCATGTTCACCGAAAGCGATCTGAAGAAAGGGTAATGAAGTCCTAAGAGGCCAAGGTGAGCTAAAGCTGTCTTTCACAGCAAACCTTCCTGAGGCATTTTCAACCTGGTGCTGGTCATTCAAAAATCAGGCCTGTTCGGACTTGCTGGTCAAATACCTACGAATAGTAGTTTTAGACAGACCCAACGCTTCCGATATCTCAGTCACTGACACTCCCTCACTGTTCAGGCGATTTGCCTCTGCGGCTTTCTGCGCTGCTCCGGATCGCGCCGGTCGACCAGGAGGAAGCTTCCCTGCACTTACCAACGACTCCATCTCAATATCTACGCTGTCCTTTTTTATCCTATTTAGTTGCTTATTCAGACGCTTCAGCCCCTCCCTAAGCGGCTCGTTGGACTGTAGACACGTCGCCATGAGAATCAATGAGGCCGGCTCAACCTCAAGCAGCGCTGCGAGACGAATGAGCACATCAATCGTGATGTTCACCTCCCCACGCTCAATCCGGCCCCAATAGGAACGGTCAATAGTGATCAGGTTTTCTTGCGTAAGACCTTTTTTTCTACGCAGTGCTCGCACCACTACAGCTAGGGCTTCTGCGGCCTCCATGACATTTCCCCACGCAAATCGAGGATAAGGCCATATTGCGACGCACCATAACACGGGCTATGATCCGTATTACGGCGCTATCAGCGTTTTTGAGGCCTGCTTTTCGATGCATATACATCCGTAAGCGGAGCTAAGCACCTTGCTTGCGGCAGCCATCTGCTCGAGTGCGAGCGACAACAAGCGGGATTGAATTGTCAATTTCCCGGTTATTAATGAAAGGAAGCCCTATGGCTAGCGTCGAAGAACCCGACTTCATGAATGCGCCACGGACACCACTTGAGGGCCTGTCGAGCACCTCTGCAGCTCGAGCTTTAGCAGTCGAACGCTTTCCTAAAAAGCCTTACTGCCTAGTCCGCGACTGGACAATATTTCGCATTGAAGTCACCCGCGACGAACTCTTCAAATGTCATGCAGCGGGCCAGCTCCCGATGATCCTGTTTGCTCACAACGTGGCCGAGGACAGCCAAGGCCGTTTCGAACGCGGCGATTGGGTTCGTTCAAGCATGTGCACCGGTCTCCACGACGGTGTTGCGTTCGAGACCAGAAACTCTGTTTACGTATTGATTGGCCCTGGTCATGAACAGCTCGCAAGCCTGAAAGACGTTTTCTCCCTCTTCTAACCTGCGCTCTGTATCGGAGCCCCTTCAGGCCAAGGACATACGATGTTTAGAACACACGACGCCGACATGCTGGGCCTACCGGGCATGTTCGGTGAGGGTCAATACCAATGGCAACAGGTATCCAAAGTGCTTCGTAATCACTGGTATCACGTAACTGTCCAAGCCATGTACGAGGACAGAACTTCAGAGGCGGTTCTGATGATCGACAGCGAACCACGGCTTCAGCAACTGCTGATTGCCCAGGACTCGGAGACGATCATCACAGAGGTGCAAGTTGTCACACCTGCCCACATGAATGGCACGGGAGTTTGGCGCATGGAGAAGCTGACCAAAGTGACGCTTGGTGAAGACCAAAACGAGTGTGTTGTGTGCCTGCTAGAGGTGGAGACCGGCTCCAAATACCACAGCTCTCACCAACCTAGCTTCAACACTGATGTGCTGAGCAACCTTCGTCCGATCTATCACGCAAACATGATTCGTACAGCCTGAGATTTACCAAGATTTCTGCACGATACCAGCACAGATGGTTGCGTGTGGAATTCCTGGTTACGCCGTATATACCGCCAACGGAGTGCAACAATGCTGAACATGATTGGCTTGGATTTTTATGGGAAGCGCCACACAGAATTCGACCTAATACGAATCAAAAAAGCTCAGGCGCAAGGCTTCGATAGACCGATCACAGCGTATCTTTGCAGCGCCTCCATCAAAGCCCGAACGGGCATAGGCGTAGTGTTTGGTCACAACCGTAAAGACCAGTATGGGCGGTTCGGCGACGGCCATTTGATCCGCACTTCTGATGTGATCAAAGTCGAGCGTGAAGGCAGGTTTTGGGTGATGACGACGGAGAATAGTCGTTACGTCTTGGCGACGTTCCAGAGGGGTAATGGACGTGCAAGCCTGCGTGAGTTTCTGCGGCTTTCACGGGGGATGCACCACTTCACCCCGCGAGGGTTACAGTAATGGTCGTGGTCTTCTTCCACTGGCGAACCCTCCTGAATGGCTTCGAGGTGGTGTCATGATCGTCAAGGCAGGCGAAGTCATCTGCATTGCCTCGGGCATTTTTGAGAATTACGACCGCGCTGGGCCCTTTGTTGCAACGCAGGACTTCGACCTCGATTCATTAATAGCAGAGGCAGTGAAGCCGCTCACAGAGAAATGGGAAGTGTCGAGTTTGTTTGGCGATATACCCAGGATGCTTTTCGAAAACGGGCTTATCACCAAGCTTCCTTGTCGCAAAATTTACCTAGGAGCGATGGGCGAAGTCGACATTCGGGAAGAGCAGGATGACCTTTGATGACGACGCTTCAAGCATTTTACTAAAGCGTCATGATGGTAGCGATAGAGCTGAGATGGTTTGCCTTGCAGTAGCCGCAGTTAGGATCGCGGTAAACGTCGATGACTTCAGCGGCTTGTGCCGCTCCGGTCATGGGTAGTGTCGTGAACGCGGCAATTCGCAGACTGGCATTCATGCGAGTTCTCCAGTTTATTACTAATTCTTACCGGCAGCAGCAACCGCCGCCGTTCCCGCCACAGCCCGAGTTTTTCTTACTCGCTACGCTTTCCACTGTCGCCAGCTGTGCTGGATAGCCCGCGTTCTCCAGGGCTGTAAGCAGCGCATGGCTGTGCGAATCGCCGCTGACCTTCACCCGTCCGGCTTTTAAATCCACCGATACGTAACTCACGCCTTCAACTGGGCGCAGCGCTTCGGTGACATGTTTGACACATGAACCACAGCTCATGCCTTGGACTTGCAGTTCAACAATTTTCATTGGTGACTCCTCACAACAAAGTTGATCATGGAAAGACTAACGCATGAGGCTTTTTTGCGGCGTTGGCTTATCCTCAACCTTGCCGCCATGGCAAGGTCAAGCGGTCGTTGTCACTCAATCAATGGAAGCCTGGCGCAGACGTAAGGCGTTGAATACTACCGACGCCGAGCTCACGCTCATGGCCAGTGCGGCAATGAGCGGTGACAGAAGGTGACCGGTAAG
>NZ_JACBXG010000011.1:0-262990 GCF_020295325.1 Pseudomonas sp. Y24-6
TACATCGCCGTCGGTATCTCCGGCGCGATCCAGCACCTGGCCGGCATGAAAGACTCCAAGGTGATCGTCGCGATCAACAAGGACGAAGAAGCACCGATCTTCCAGGTGGCCGATTACGGCCTGGTGGCGGACTTGTTCGAAGCCGTTCCGGCGCTGCAGCAGGCTCTGTAAGCATCGCACGCCAGGCGGGCGAAAAGCCCGCCTGGCACTGACTCAATCATACGAGCCCTTGCCGGGCATTTTGATGCCATGCGCGTTCACTTTGCGGTACAGCGTTGCACGGGAGATCCCCAGTTCGCGGGCGGCCAACAGGGGTTTCCAGCGGTTGCGCACAAGCGTGTCGATCAACGCCTGACGTGCCGGGCTGCCGCTGGCCGTATCCTGGCCTTTTACCGGCGCACTCGCGCCGAGCATCGTTGGGAGGTCATCCACGCCGATCACCGGGCCTTTACACACAGCACAGGCATATCGCAGCACGTGGTGCAGTTGACGCATGTTGCCCGGCCAGCTGTAATTCAAGAGCATTTCCAGCGCAGACTCGCTCAGTTCCACACGCTCGCCCGAGCGCTCGCACTCGTCGTCCAGGAGTCGGTTGATCAACGCCAGTTTGTCTTTGCGTTCGCGTAACGGCGGAATATTGAAGCGTGCGCCGCTCAGACGGAAAAACAGGTCTTCACGAAAGCTGCCAGCCTCAACCAGCGTTGCAATATCACGGTGGCTGGCACACACCACCTGAATATCGATGGACTGGGTGCGTGCACCGCCCAGGGGAGCCACTTCGCCTTCGCTGAGTACTCGTAACAGGCGGGTTTGCAGGGCCAGGGGCATGTCGCCGATTTCATCGAGAAACAATGTGCCGCCGTCAGCCTGCTGCAACAGGCCTCGCATGCCTTTGGTCGAAGCGCCGGTAAAGGCGCCAGCGGCATAACCGAACAACTCACTCTCTATCAGGCTTTCGGGAATCGCTGCACAGTTCACTGCGACAAAGGGCTTGTCTCGACGCTTGCTGGCGGCATGCAGTTGCAGGGCAAAAAACTCTTTGCCCGCACCGGTCTCACCATGGATCAGCACGGGCAAACCGCGATCCTTGACACGTACCGCCAGCTCCAGTGCCTGCGCAACCTTGGGGTCCAGCGCTGATGCCGGGCTGCTGGCCAGTGGGACGCTAATGGGCCGGCGGGGCGCCTTGAGGCGCACGTGCAACCCCATCGACGGCAAAAAGTGGATGTTGTCATCCCCAGCGGCGGGCAGCTTTGCTGAGGCAAAGGCTTCATCGATATGTGCAGGGATTCGGCCACAACGCTGTAGCAGCAGGCGCCGCGCAGCGGGGTTGAGCGCCTCTATGCGGCCATCCCGGTCCCAGGCGAACAGGCATTGCGGTTGGCTGTCGACATAACCGGGCAGGGGGTGTGCGCGTAATACCCATAGGTCTTGGGTGCTGTACATGAAGTACGCATTTTCGAGTTCGGTAGCACTTTGAATGACCATTTGCCGAATCAAATGCTGACTGCGCCGGTCATCGGGAGCACGCACTGAAGAAACGTCCAATACCGCCAGGATCTCGCCGCCAGGTGAGAATATCGGCGCCGCAGAGCAGGTATTGCCGATAAACGCTGCACGGAAATGATCGAGTTTGTGCACGGTGACCGGCAGCTTGTCGATTAACACCGCGCTGACCGCTGTCGTGCCTTCTTCCTTCTCCGACCAGCAGGTGCCGACGTCCATGCCGGAGCGCCGGTACTCGCCGCGCAGGGCTGAGTCGATGCGGTAGTCGACGGTACATCCCAGCGTATCGGTGAGCATCACGCAGTAATCGGCGTCGCGTACGCGGCTGTGAAGCCGTGACATTTCATCTCCTGCCAGATGAAGGAAATCGTCGACACGCTGGCGGTGCTCATTGATCTGGTGAGCCTCCAGCACCCTTGGCCCCTGCAGGGATCCCGGGTCGAGCTTGTAATGCTGCACCGAGCGACGCCAGGAATCGAGGATGGCGTTGGGCACCGGCAGGGTCGGGGCATTCTGGGCAGTGCGCAGTACGCGACTCACGTGTTCCACATGAGTCTTCGAAAAACCAGAGGACATGGTACCTCCGAAGGTTGGATCTTATTTTTCTGTTGATGGCCATTAAAGGCGGCTTGGCCAATCCCTTCAAGCTGAATCAGTCGGCCGGTGCCGGTGAGACATAACCGCTCAGTATTCGCAGCGCCTCGCGGGAGACACGAGCGGTTATGTCTTGCGGCGGCCGGTCGGGCAGCAGCGATCCATTACGCGTTTAGCGCTCTATTCCGGGCGTTATGGAGCGACAGCAAGAGGTTGGCACCCGACTTGCTCTGTCAGTCTCAGCAGGCCGCGTCGAACGGTCGCATCTCAACAACAATAACGACAGAGGCAATACATGAGCGAATTCAACGCTGTGAATTTCTCCCTGAACGGCAAGGTTGCCCTGGTGACCGGCGCTGGCCGTGGCATTGGCCAGGGCATTGCGCTGAGCCTGGCCCAGGCCGGTGCAGACCTGGTGCTGGCCGATTACGACCTGGGCATCGCGCAAGAGGCTGCCGCGTTGGTCCAGGCCCTGGGTCGTCGGGCTGTGGCCCTGCAAGTTGATGTCAGTAAACCCGAGAGTGTTGCCCGTTTGATTGAGCAGGTCAGGGCGCAATTTGGCCGCCTGGATGTGGCGGTCAACAACGCGGGCGTGGTCAGCCTCGGTCGGGTCGATGAACTGGCCGTCAGCGAGTGGGACCGCATCATGAACATCAACGCCCGTGGCGTATTCCTCTGCTGCCAGGCCGAACTCAAGCTGATGCGTGAGCATAACTTCGGCCGCATCATCAACCTTGCCTCAATTGCCGGCAAAGTCGGTTTCCCGGACCTCTCCCACTACAGCGCCTCCAAATTCGCCGTGATTGGTTTTACCAATGCCTTCGCCAAGGAAGTTGCCCGCGAAGGCATCACGGTTAACGCCCTCTGCCCCGGTGTGGTGGGCACCGGAATGTGGCGCGGTGATGAGGGGCTTTCCGCGCGATGGGCGCAACCCGGCGAAACCGAAGTGCAATCCTGGGAGCGGCATCAGTCCAGCCTGCTCCCTCAGGGGGAAGCGCAAACCGTGGAAGACATGGGCCAATTGGCGGTTTACCTGGCGTGCGCTCCCCACGTTACCGGGCAGGCGATCGCTGTTGATGGCGGCTTCTCGCTCTAACTGACCCCCGCTCACTTAGCAGGTTTATGTCCGCTGAATCCTTATTCAGGGGAGCGGATACGGCTTGCCTGCAGCTTTGTTGTTGAGTGAAGCCTGCAGGCGCACTGATCGAAACAGGAGAACATAATGACAACTACAGTTCTGGCCAAACGTTCCGTTGGCACCGACGTTATCAACTACGACGCCATCGTGATCGGCGCAGGTTTCGGCGGCATTTACATGCTCAAGAAATTGCGTGATGAATTAGGCTTGAAGGTGCGCGCCTTCGACAAGGCCGGTGGTATCGGCGGTACCTGGTTCTGGAACTGCTACCCCGGCGCCTTATCCGACAGTGAATCGTTTGTCTATTGCTTCTCCTGGGACCGTGAGCTGTGTCAGGAGTGGGACATCACCACGCGCTACCTGACCCAGCCGCAGATCCTGTGCTACCTGAACCACGCCGTGGATCGCCACGATCTGCGCCGCGATATCCAGCTTGAGACAGGCATCACTGCCGCCGTGTTCGACGAGCAGAGCAGCCGCTGGCTGGTCACGGCCGATGACGGTCGTCAATACAGCGCCAAATACCTGGTGACGGCGCTAGGCCTGTTGTCCGCAACGAATGTGCCCAAGATCAAAGGCCTCGATCAGTTCAGGGGGAGCATGTATCACACCGCCAACTGGCCGGCCGATGCCGTACTGGAAGGCAAGCGCGTAGGTGTGATCGGTACGGGTTCGACAGGTTGCCAGGTCATTACCGCGATCGCACCGACCGTTGGCCACCTGACCGTTTTCCAACGCTCTGCCCAGTACACCGTGCCGGTGGGCAACGGTCCGGTCAGTCGCGAATACGTCGACGATATCAAACGTAACTACGACGCCATCTGGCAGGAGGTGCGGTCCTCGCGACTGGCATTCGGCTTCCCCGAAAGCGACATTCCGACCATGAGCGTGGACGCAGCTGAACGCAAAGCCATCTTCCAGCGCGCCTGGGATGGCGGCGGCGGCTTCCGCTACATGTTCCAAACCTTCAACGATATCGCCACCAGTGAAGAGGCCAATATCGAGGCGCAAAATTTCGTTCGCGAGAAAATCGCCGAGATCGTCAAGGATCCGGAAACCGCTCGCAAGTTGATGCCCCGCGATCTCTACGCCAAGCGCCCGCTGTGCGACAGCGGTTACTACGCGACCTTCAATCGTCCCAATGTGTCGCTGGTTGACGTCAAGGCCAACCCGATCGAAGAAATTACCGCCAAGGGCATTCGGACGGCCGATGGCATTGAGCACGAGCTTGATGTTCTGGTGTTTGCCACCGGTTTTGACGCCGTGGACGGTAACTACAAACGCATCGATATTCGCGGCCGCGATAACGTCTCGATGAAGGATCACTGGGCGGACGGGCCGTCCAGCTACTTGTCGGTGGCCACCGCCAAATTCCCGAATATGTTCATGATCCTGGGGCCTAACGGTCCGTTTACCAATCTTCCACCGACGATTGAGACCGAAGTGGAGTGGGTCTCCGATCTGGTTGGGTTCATGGAGCAGAACGAGTTGGCCTGTGTGGAACCGTCTGCGCAAAGCGAGCAGGAATGGGGCAAGACCTGCCAGGACATTGCCGATCAGACGCTGTTTGCCAAGACTGACTCATGGATCTTCGGCGCCAATATCCCCGGCAAAAGCAACAAGGTGTATTTCTACATGGGGGGGTTGGGCGCGTTCAGCGAGCAATTGGCAGCGGTCAAGAACGATGACTACCGGGGCTTCAAGTTCAAGGCCATGAGTGTCGAAGGGGCGCCCAAACGTCGCGTAACGGAGAACCTGCAATGAACTTGAACAACCCCGAGCTCTTGCGTCATCAAGCCTTTATCGACGGTAAATGGCTGGCCGCAGACAACGAAGCCGCGATCACGGTGAGCAACCCGTCGACGGGCGCCACCATTGGCCAGGTACCGCGCATGGGTAAGGCTGAAACACGCCGCGCCATCGAGGCTGCCGAGCGCGCTCTGCCAGCGTGGCGTGAGCTTCCTGCCAAGGCCCGCGCCAATGCGTTGCGGCGTTGGTACGACTTGATTATCGAAAACCAGCACGACCTGGCTCACATCATGACCCTGGAACAGGGCAAGCCGCTGCCTGAGGCGCTGGGTGAAATCGTCTTCGGCGCCTCCTATATCGAGTGGTATGCGGAGGAGGCGAAGCGGGTCTACGGCGATATTATTCCGGGCGCAACGGACAAACGCTTGCTGGTCATCAAGCAGCCCGTGGGCGTGTGCGCCGCCATTACGCCTTGGAATTTCCCTAGCGCAATGATCACCCGTAAAGCCGGTCCGGCGCTGGCCGCTGGTTGCACAATGGTCATCAAGCCGGCCTCCCAGACGCCGTTTTCGGCATTGGCGCTGGTGTATCTCGCCGAACAGGCGGGCATTCCCAAAGGGGTGCTGTCGGTGGTGACGGGCGCAGCGGCAGAGATTGCCGAGGAGCTGACCAGCAACCCGGTGGTGCGCAAGATTTCCTTCACGGGGTCCACTGAGATCGGTCGCCAGATCATGGAAAAATGTGCCCACGACATAAAGAAAGTCTCTCTGGAACTGGGCGGCAACGCGCCCTTTATTGTGTTCGACGATGCCGATCTGGACGCTGCCGTAGAAGGCGCACTCGCGTCGAAGTTTCGCAATGCAGGGCAGACCTGTGTCTGCGCGAATCGACTGTATGTGCAAGACAAGGTGTATGACGCCTTCGTCGACAAACTTGCTTCAGCCGTGGCCGCTCTGAAGATTGGCGATGGTTTTACCGAGGGCGTGACGCTTGGGCCGCTGATTGATGGCAAGGCCGTCGCCAAGGTGCGCGAGCATATCGAGGATGCTTTGGCTAAAGGGGCCAAGGTTGTCCAGGGTGGTGGTGCGCATACCCAGGGTGCCAATTTCTTTGAGCCCACGATCTTGGTGGATGTGCCGGACAACGCTCGTGTCGCCAAGGAAGAAACTTTCGGTCCGCTTGCACCGGTCTTTCGCTTCTTCGATGACGCCGAAGTCATCGCTAAAGCCAACGACACCGAGTTCGGCCTGGCAGCGTATTTCTACACCGCGAACCTGAGCCGGGTGTTTCGTTTGGGCGAGGCGCTGGAGTACGGCATCGTCGGCGTCAACACCGGGATTATCAGTTCCGAAGCCGCACCGTTTGGTGGGGTCAAGGCGTCGGGTGTTGGCCGGGAAGGCTCCAAATACGGCCTGGAGGATTACCTGGAGATCAAATACCTGTGCCTGGCCGGCATTTGATCTGTATCGACCCATTTTCAACTGATTGCTTTCTTGAGTGACCGCAAGGGCGCTGCCCTGCGGTCCGGGCAACGCTGTGTCGTAAACATAAAAACAATAGGGTAAATCGACATGAACATCGCTTGGAAATTGCCGCTGGGGCTCGGGCTCCTGTCATGCATCGCTGTGCCTGCCTCTGCGGACGACGCTTACTCGAAATGGGGGACCGGAGATTGGGGAGGGGTACGCAGTGAGCTGCTGGAGCAGGGCGTTGACGTGATCGTCGGTTATGTCGGCGAAGCCGCCACCAATGTGCACGGAGGCTATAACCATGACCGCACGGCGCGCTACACCGCGCAATGGGCACTGGGCACGCACCTGGATCTGCAAAAATTATTTGGCTGGAATGACGCCGAGTTCCAACTGCTGGTGACGGAGCGCAATGGTAACAACCTCTCCAACGAGCGTGTTTCTGACCCCCGCGCACCGCAACTCAGCTCGGTGCAGGAGGTGTGGGGCAGGGGACAAACCTGGCGCCTGACCCAGATGTGGTACCGCCAGAAATTTTTCAACAGCGCCCTGGACCTCAAATTTGGCCGCGTGGGCGTCAACGAGGACTTCGCCAGCTTTCCATGCGACTTTCAAAGTCTGTCGTTTTGCAGTGCCCCCATCGGCAACGTCGCCGGCGATATCTGGTACAGCGGGCCGGTGAGCCAGTGGGGCGGCCGTGTGCGCTATAACCTCGATCAACGCTGGGCGGTGCAGGTCGGGGTGTATGAGCAGAATCCGTCGTACCTGGAGACAGGCAACGGTTTCAAGCTCAGCGGCAGTGGTACCAAAGGCGCGTTGGTACCGGTGGAGATTATCTGGAAGCCAACCCTAGGCAAAGAAGCCTTACCCGGTGAATACCGCCTGGGTTACTACCACAGCAGTGCCAGCGCCAACGACCTGTACGACGACGTCAACGGTAACCCGCAGGTGTTGACCGGGCAGGCGCCAAAGTCGCGCAGCAGCAAACACGGCGCATGGATCATTGGCCAACAGCAGCTCACTGCCCATAACGGCGATGCCTCACGCGGTCTGAGCGTATTTGCCAGCTTGACCGTGCACGACAAAGCCACCAGTGGCATCGAAAGCTTCCAGAATATCGGCGCGGTCTACAAAGGCCCGTTTGATGCGCGGCCCAAAGATGACCTCGGCGTGGGCATCGCCCGCCTCAAGGTCAATGACGACGTCACCAAGCGCCAGCGCCTGATCAATGACAGCACCGGCATCAGTGACTACAACGACCCGCAGTACGTTCCCGTGCAGCACAGCGAATACAACATCGAACTCAATTACGGCGTGCACGTCACCGATTGGCTGACCGTGCGCCCGAACGTGCAGTACGTGCGCAATCCAGGTGGCGTTTACGAGGTGGACAATGCCTGGGTCGCCGGTGTGAAGCTGCAGGCGAGTTTCTGAGCCTGGGCAGATGTGTGAGCAGTCTTTAACCCCCCATCACGAATAAGAAGGAACACCAGCATGAGTAAGTCCTTGGGAAAAGTTGCTTTTGTAACCGGTGCCGGTCAAGGGATCGGAGAAGCCATTGCCTTGCGCTTGGCGGCGGATGGTTTCGCCGTAGCCTGCGCCGATATGAATCTTGAAACGGCCGATCAAGTGGCTGAAAACATCAGGAAAACGGGCGGCAAAGCCCTGGCGATAAAGGTCGATGTGGCCATTCGGGAGGATGTTTTCGAGGCCGTGCAGGCAGCGGTGGATGGCTTGGGTGACCTGCATGTGGTCATCAATAACGCAGGTATTGCGCCCATTGCTCCCATCGAGGCGATTACGCCAGAGATCTATCGGCGAACGTTCGACATCAACGTGGGCGGTGTGCTCTGGGGCATACAGGCGGCAGTCAACGCGTTCAAGGCGTTGGGTCATGGCGGCAAAATCATCAGCGCTTCGTCGCAGGCGGGCCATATCGGCAACCCGGACCTGGCGGTGTATGGCGGAACCAAGTTTGCCGTGCGTGGCATCACCCAGACAGCGGCGCGGGAATTGGCGCACCTGGGTATCACCGTGAATGCCTACTGCCCTGGCATCGTCAATACACCGATGATGCGCAAGGTTGCCCAGGATGTGGCTGATAATGCCAATCAAAGCATTGAGTGGGGGATGGAACAGTTTGCCCAGCACATCACCTTGAAGCGGCTTTCCCAGCCCGAAGACGTGGCAGCCTGCGTGTCGTTCCTGTCCGGCCCTGACTCCGACTACATGACCGGTCAGGCCGTGATCATTGATGGCGGAATGGTATTTAACTGATTCGTCATCAGCGCAGAAGAACGCTCAAGCGTGCAGACGTTGAGCGTTATGCGCAGGCGACGTGAGGGAATGAGATGACTATTACCAAAGGCATTGCATCGCCGGCCAAGTTTCTGGTCCAGGCCGATGCACTGGTGGATTTAGCGATACATGGCAAAGCCTTCGGGACCAATGCCTATTTGATCTGCGATCAATTTATCGTCGGCCGGGTTCATGAGAAAGCGATGCCGGGGTTCAAAAACGAACAACGCGCGGAGTTGGCTGTGTTTGGCGGGCAGTGTTCCGACAGCGAAATCAACAGGCACGTGGAAGCGGCACGTGGGGCTGATTATGTGGTCGGGATAGGTGGCGGAAAAACCCTGGATACCGCCAAGGCGGCGGCACACTTCCTGGAAAAACCTGTGCTGATCCTGCCTACGCTAGCCTCTACGGACGCGCCCTGTACGGCGATTTCGGTAATTTACAACGACGACGATACGTTTAACCGCTATCTGTTCTTATCCAGAAACCCGGACGTTGTTCTAGCCGACACGCGCATTCTGGCCGAACAACCCCCGCGTTTTTTTGCCGCGGGCGTGGGTGACGGTCTGGCCACGTATTTCGAGGCGCGGGCATGCTTTGCCGCGCAGCGCGACAATCTGATCCTGGGCAATGACGGCAAGATGCTCAAACCCACATTGATCGGGTTTGCGATTGCCCAAACGTGCTTCGAGACCATCAAAAAGTATTCGGCCCAGGCGGCATTTGCGGTGCAGAAGAAAGCCATTACTGCCGCCCTGGAGAATACGATTGAAGCCACCATCTACATGTCCGCTGTCGGGGCTGAGTCGGGTGGTTGTGCCGCTGCGCATGCGATCCATAACGGCATGACCAACGTGCATGATCTGCACAGCGCACAGCACGGAGAAAAGGTCATGTTCGGCCTGTTCACCCAGCTCGTGATGGAAGCTGCGCCTATGGTTGAAATCGAGGAAGTAGTGGACATTGCAATAGCCGTAGGTTTGCCACTGACGCTCGAAGACTTGGGGCTCAAACATTTCAAGGAAGCGGAGTGGAGAAAAGTGGCGGAGTTGGCCTGCGATAAAAACGACACGATGCACAACATGCCGTTCACGGTGACGCCGGACCTGGTGTATGACGCGATCGTGGCGACGGACGCATTGATGCAGGCGTTCAAGCGACAAAAGGCTGTGCACTAGCCACTTGATTGAGCATCCGTTTTGAGGCGTCCATAGCGCTGAAACGGTTTGGCGCCGTCAATCGTTCAACCGGATTGACGGCGCTTTTTTGGTCACGGAACTCAGACCGGCTCAAGTCATTACATCGGCCAGGGATTCGGCGATCAGTTGATAGGATCGGCAACGCGCCTTGGCGTCATAAATGCGCGCATCAATGATCACTTCATCGACTTGGGTCGTTGTAATGAACTGGCGCAGCCAACTGCTGACGTCGTCCTGGTCACCTGTTGAGGTGCATAGCATCGCCTGATTGAGCGTGTGCCGATCACTATTTGAAAGCTTATCCATGAAGCCCTCCGAGGGACGGGGCAGCGGGCCTGCTTTACCTGTGTACAGGTTGCACACCCACTGCCGGTGAGAGCTGGCGATGTAATCGGCTTCGGCCCGCGACGGAGCTGCAAAAACATTGACGCCTGCGATCACATAGGGCTGCTTGAGCGTCGCCGATGGGCGAAACGACGTACGGTAGTGCGTGATCGCATCCATCAAAAAGCGCGGTGCAAAGTGTGACGCGAAGGCATAGGGCAGCCCGAGTTTGGCGGCAAGGTCTGCACTGTTCATGCTTGAGCCCAGGAGCCAAAGTGGCACGTCGTGGGCTCCGGGAATCGCCCGCACCGGCTGATGCCCGTTGTCTGCCAGGTAATCCTGCAAGTGTTGAATATCCTGCGTGAAGTCACGCTCAGAAGCGTCACCACGCAAGGCGCGGATGGCTGCCCCTGCAGAACCTGGTGCTCGACCGATACCCAGGTCGATGCGGCCAGGGAACAAGGTGGCCAATGTTCCGAACTGCTCAGCCACCATCAATGGGGCGTGGTTGGGCAGCATGATGCCGCCCGAGCCCACGCGCAGGCTGCTGGTGGCCGCTGCCAGATGCTGGATGAGCAGGGTGGTGGCCGAAGAGGCGATACCCGGCAGGTCATGATGTTCGGCGACCCAGTAACGTTTGTAACCATGGGCTTCCACATGTCGTGCCAGTGCGACCGCGTCATCCAGGGTGTCGGTGAAGGTTTTACCTTCGCCTATCATCATCAGGTCAAGCACAGAGAGGGCAGTCATTGCAGGCTCCTTTTTCATATCAGGTAGAGAAGGCGTTACAGCGATGAAAAGTCCGACCAGTGCGGATGACGTTCCAGGCGACGATCAATGTCCCGAAGGGTTACCAGGCAGCGTTGCAGTTTCAGGTAAATATCGCCGCCGTAGTCCCAGCCGAGCACGCCAATGCTGCCTGTGTATCCCACGCTGTTCAGCGCTGCGACCACGGCGAAGTTGTCCAACTCTCCACGGTCTACCGGCTCCATCGTGGCCACGCCGCCCCAGCCCAGTTCGCTGAGCGCGCTGCCTGAAAGTACAACTTGCATCAACCAGGGTTGCATCGCTTCAAGGCGCTGTTGAAGCTCGCCTTCCTGACTGGCGTACCAGTGATAGCCATTGAACGATGCACCCAGGCGCGGGTGGGCGAAGTATTCACAGATCTGCACCACCTGAGCCGTGGTCTGGGTGACGTGATGAAGATGGGGATACAGCGCGATTTTCAAGCCTCGACGTTCTGCGATAGGCAGCACCGACTCGATGAACCGCATAATGGCCGGGCTGCCGTTGACCGAGGTCTGGACCGCCAGTTCGATGAGTTCCACCCCTTCGACGCTTTCGATGATTCGCCTAATGAGATGATCATTGCGGCCTTCGTGCAGCACCAGGTAGAGGCCTTCGACGCGCAGACCATACAGTTCACCCACGCGCGGCAGCAGGCGCAGGTCGGTCAGCGGCGTGCCGCCCCAGGCCGAAACAGTGAGGCCGTCATAACCGAGTTCGGCGAGCATTTCGCACTGCGACTGGAAGGCGTAAACGCCCATTGAAGAGTAAAAAAATGAATCGAGTGCATGGACGCGATGGGCCACGGTCTGTCTCCTCGCCTAGCGTGGCGTTTCGGTCAATAAGGCCCATTCAGGGTGTTCGGCCAGGCGTTGCTCCATTGAACGAAATGCCACGGCTGAACGGCGCAGGTTGCCGTAGACGTCGCCACCCATGCTTTGCCACCCCAGCACGCCAACACGCCCGGTAAAACCGCGGCGTTCAAGGGCGCCCAGCAGAACGAAATTATCCATCTCGCCTTCATCAAGCGGTTCGATGGTCGCCAGACCACCCCAACCCAATGGAGAACGACGTGTGCCGGCAATGTTCACGTGTTGGAGCCAAGGCCACATCGCATCAAGGCGTTCTTCCAACGCTTGTTCTTCAGTGGCGTACCAGTGATAACCGTTGAACACGATATTGAGCAGGGGATGGTTGAACTCCCGGCACAGTGCGACGGCTTCCGAGGTCGTTTGCATACCGTAGCGTGCGTGCGGATAAAGGTTGATGTTCAGGCCTCTGCGCTCACAAACAGGCAACAGGCGCTCAAGCATGCGGCGGTCAAAATTCGTGACTTCATCACCTGAATGCAGCGCCAGTTCAATCGTGGTGCAACCTTCAAGGCTCTCGAAAACCTGGGTCACGAATGATTCCAGGCCCTTGCGGTAGATCAAGTAGACCGCGCCTACGTCCAGGCCCCAGGTCGGTTTGACGCGAGGAATCGACTTCAGGTCTTGGCTCCACGCAGACATCGTCAAGCCTTGATAGCCATGCTCGGCGAGCATTTCGCACTGTGCGGCCAGAGGATAGGTGCCCATGGCGGTCTGGAAGATGAAATCCATGTGGTGAAGGGGGTGTTTCATCGGGCGGCCTGCGTAGGTTGAGGGGCAACGGGGAGGGCGATGCTTGGAAAATGCGGAAGGAGGTATTCAGCCAGCTCATCGATGACTTCAGCGGCAGGGCGGCGTTGTGGTTTGAAGTGCAGGGCGACATGACCCACACCCTGATCCTGCTGGCGCTTCCAGTGCTCTATCAGCGCATTACGCCCGGCGCGCAGCACGCGTCCCGCCTCAACGCGATGGTTCGGATCGCGATCCAGATCAAACAACGTGCCGTAGCCATAGGGTTTGTGCACCTCGTTGCCGCAGACCGCACGCCAGCGCTCGATCACCTGGGGAATCAACACGGGGTTGGAGGTGTAGGAAAGAATCCCGTCAGTGTGTTCACCGATCCATTCCAGCGACTGGCCCGCGTGGCCGACGATAAGGGTGGGCAAGCGCGCCCCGACGGGTTTGGGGATCAAGTCAATTTCACCGTTCAACTGGCCATAGAAACGCGACGTATGCGCGGCCCAATGGCTTTGCGTGGTCGCGCAGATGATGCCCAGTGCGTCCCGGAAGCGTTCGGCGCGGTTGTCAAAATTCAGTCCGAACGCCGGGTATTCGATCGGCCGGTCGCCGGTGGCCAGCCCCAGGATGAACCGCCCGCCCAGCAGTTGGTCCACGCTCGCGGCCTGCTTGGCAACAATCAGTGGATCACGCAACGGCAGGACGATACCCGCCGTGCCAATCGCAATTTGCCTGGTAACGGCAGCCAGGTAGCCCGCATAGACCAGTGGATCGAGAATCTGGCCAACGTCCCCAAAATTAGGGTCATAGAACGGCACATCGCGCAGCCAGATCGCGGAAAATCCAGCTTCGTCTACGCGTTGAGCCATCTGCGCGTGATCCTGCAAGGTGGGGCCTGGGCTGTTGGGGTAGCTTTCCAGCGGAGCAATGAAACCGAAGGTCAAATGCCCCGGTTTGAATACACGGGCATAGCCGGGGTGCTGCTGAAGGTCCTGGGCGATTGCGCGCGCGCGAGGCTGAGAGGTCATCGGGGTAGGCTCGTATTAGCGGATGGCCGCGACGTTGAAGGCGAGAAGCACTTCATAAAGTCACGATGGAGGGGACTATAAACGGTATAGTTAGAAAGAAAAATAGGATGCAATTCCGATCATTTGTGAACATAAAGCTCAAATAGACGAGGCTGTTTATGGATCATTTCGGCGCGCTCAGCGCATTCGTTCAGGCGGCGCATACCCGTAGTTTTACTGAGGCCGGACGCAGGATCGGGGTGTCTTCGTCGGCCGTTGGCAAGGCCGTCGCGCGGCTTGAGGAAGAGTTGGGCGTGCGGCTATTCCATCGCTCCACGCGGGCGATTACCTTGACGGCTGAGGGCAGTCTCTTTCTGGAGCGTTGCCAGCGGATTTTTGCTGAATATGAAGTCGCCAAGCGAGAGCTCACGCAGGCTGCAGGCAATCCCCAGGGCAAGTTACGCCTCGGTTTGCCACAGCTCGGCATGCGGTTGATGCCTCATTTGATTGCGTTTCAGCAAGCGTATCCCGAAGTGGAATTGGAGCTGGAGTTCAGTGATCGCCTGGTCAATGTGATCGAGGAGGGCTTCGATGCGGTGATGCGCATCGGCGAAGTCGACGACTCCCGACTGATGATGCGTAAGCTCAACGGCTACAGCCATCGGTTGGTTGCATCGCCAGACTACCTTTCGCGTCGGGGTGTCCCTTTGCGGCCAGCGGACCTTTCAAACCATGCTTGCCTGCGATACCGCTATCCCACCAGCGGTAAGCTTGACCCCTGGCCATTGGTGATGAAGAAAGGACAAGACACGCTGGAGCTGGGGCAATCGGCGACGTCCAACGCGATTGAAGCCTTGCTGGCTATGGCGGAGGCGGGGCAGGGCATCGCCTGCCTGCCTGACTTTTTTATCGAGGACGCCATCGCGGCTGGGCGCTTGGTGCCGGTGTTGGACCGCTACATCAGTGATCACCGTACGTTCAGCATCCTGTGGCCATCCAGCCGGCAGCCGCTGCCCAAGATCAAGGCGTTTGTCAGCTTCATGGCCTCACGCTTGACGTGAACCCCGCTGTGCCCCACGCGCAAATGCCGGCGCACTGGGCGCCAGCAGCTGTTATGTGAGGCTCAATCAAGCATTGCTGGGGGGCTTGGTCGCTGGCCCACAGCGGCGCCGATGTCGAGCTGCATTAGTTGGCAAGGGCCAGCGTGTGGCGTAGCCATTGAGAAAAGTCGACCAGTTCTTCACCGATAATCTCGTGGGCCATGTTGTAGAAATGGGTTTCGTGCTTGACGCCGATGCGATCCAGCCAGGCATCTGCCTCGTTTGCCCAGTCCACCGGCAGGACGGCGTCCTGGTGGCCGTGGGCGATGAACGCCGTCACTGACTTGAGGCGCTCGGTTGAGGCGATCCGAGGCGCAATCTCGCGCAGCATGCGGCCGCTCAATATCGCAAAGCCTGCCACCAGTTCGGGTTCAGTGACGCCCAGGCTCGCGCTCATGATGCCGCCCTGGCTGAAACCTGCGATGACCGTCGGCAGGGCGGGCAGCGCTTCGATGAAGCGCTGCAACAGCAAGCGACTGGCTTCAGCCTGTTCCTGGTTGAAGGATGGGCCGTTGCTGGTGAAGTTCACTTGGTACCAGGCGAAGCCTTGGGGGCCCACATGCAAGGGCGCGCGCACCAGAATGACCTCCAGCTCTTCGGGAAGTGATTCGGCCAGGGAAGCAAGATTGCCCTCGTTCGAACCCACACCATGCAGCAGAATCAAGCGGCCTTTCGGGGTGAAGGTGCGGCAGCCTTTGCGGAAAAACAGACCGGTTTGTGGTTCGCGCGCTGCGTCGGAAAATGTAGTGTCACGCATGGTCGAGAGTGCCTTGAGTCAGTTGAATAGATTCGTGTCCATTGGACGGGGCCGAGGTGAACAAGTAGCTGTCCATTGCCAGCACGCCATAGGTCACCCCCCCCTTCAACACCTGTGTCTTGTAGCCTTCCCCGGCTGCGCCCAAGGCGATCAGCAAAGGCAGAAAGTGTTCATCGGTGGGGTGGGCCCGCTCAGCCGACGGCGCATAGTGCTTGAAGTCCAGCAATTGCTCGGTGTTACCGTCTTGCAGGGTTTGGGCTGTCCACGCGGCAAACGCCTCGACGTAGGCAGCGCTCTCGCGGGTTGCTCCGCGGAACTCGTACAAGTTGTGGGTCAGGCTGCCTGACGCGACGATCAGTACATTCATCTCCCGCAATGGCTTGAGCGCGTCGCCCAGCTTCCAGGCCTGATGGGTGTCAAGACTGGCCGGCATGGAGACCTGGACCACCGGGATGTCCGCCTCGGGTGCCAGGTACAACAGCGGTACCCACGCGCCATGGTCCAGCCCGCGTTGAGCGTCCAGTCGCGACTGCCAGCCGGCGACCTGCAACAGGTCTACGATGTGCCCGGCCAAGGCTGGAGCGCCCGGTGCGGGATAGATCAGTTGATACAGTGCGTCGGGAAAACCGCCAAAATCGTGGATGGTCGCAGGCGCGGTGCTGGCCGTGACAAGGACTTCGCCGCGCGTCATCCAATGCGGAGAGAGGATGACGATGGCGTCAGGTCGCGGCAGCTCGCGTCCGACCTGGGCCAGGCGGGGACCTGCCAGCCCAGGCTCGATGGCGAACATGGGAGCACCATGAGACACAAACAGCAGAGGGAACGGGGTGTTCATGGTGGAATGCTCCGAAGGAGTAACGGGTCAAGGCAGGCAGGACGACGGAAACGCCGCGCTGATGCTTGTTTCGATGGGCTAAGTTTATAGGTTGTGAATTTGAGATAAATAAGGCCACATGTGATAGATAGTTCCACTAAATGAGACAGTTATGGACAGGGCGTTGGAGATGCAGGTGTTCTGCACGGTGGTCGATAAAGGTACTTTTGTAGGCGCAGCCGACGCCCTCGAAATGTCCAAGGCGGCTATCTCGCGGTATGTAAGTGCCCTTGAGGAGCGGTTGGGGGCTCGGTTGCTGCATCGCACCACGCGCAAGCTCTCGCTGACCGAGGAAGGCCGGCAGTTCTACCATCAGGCGCGAGAGGTGCTGGCCCTGATGGATCAGGCCGAGGAGGCTGTCTCGTCCGCCGCGCCGGAACCAAGCGGTGTACTACGAGTGAATGCGCCGGTCAGTTTCGGCGTTCTGCACCTTGCGCCGCTGTGGGGAGCGTTCATGAACGCCCACCCGAATGTCGAGCTGGATATCAGCCTGAATGATCGTTTGGTGGACCTGGTGGATGAGGGCTTTGATGCGGCCATACGTATTGCGCGCATGGAGAGCTCGTCCCTGGTGGGGCGGAGGCTGGCTGGCACGCGTATGTGCCTGTGTGCATCCCCCGATTACCTGGCCAGTCATCCGCCGCTCCGCACTCTGGCGGACCTGGCTGACCATGGCGTCATTGCCTATACAAACTTTGCGACTGGCAATGAGTGGCTGTTCGACGGGCCCGATGGTCGCGTCAGCGTGCGTACCCGTTCCATCGTGCGCTGCAATAATGGCGATACGTGCCGCAGCATTGCCCTGGCGGGTGGCGGCATTGCCCTGCAGCCAAGCTTTATGGTCGGTGACGATTTACGCAGCGGAGCCCTGGTAGAAATCCTGCCGGAGTACCGCTCCATCGAGTTGGGCATTTACGTGGTTTACCCCACGCGCAAGCACTTGGCGAGCAAGGTGCGGGCGCTGATCAGCTTTCTGACTGAACGTTTCGCACATCCCGAGTGGGAGCGCTAAAGGGTTTAATTGGCACGCATCAGGAGCGCTGCGAAAAGCTGTGCAGGTCAGCGGCGAACTCCCGCGAATTCTTGAATGCCAGGCAGTGGTCGCCCTGTTCAGCCTTCTCATACAGATACAGAGAGTTGAAGCATGGGTTGCTTTAATGCCAACCGGTCAACAATACCCGCGCATGCCCGGATAATCCGAACATGCGGGGCGGCAGATTAAACGAACTGCAAAACGTCGTTCACGGCTTTACGCGGCTTTTGTGGCCAGTTGGCCGCGCCCGGGTAGCCAACCGTGACCAACATCACAGGGACTTCTTCATCCGACAAGCCAAATTCCCTGGCCACTGCAGCTTGATCGAACCCGATCATCGGCGTCGAAACCAGGCCCTGGCCTTTGGCGGCCAACATCAGGGTCATGGCCGCGAGTGAGCCAGACCGAATGGCCTCGTCGCGCTGCAATTGAGCATTTTCCTGGTACATGCCTTGAGCCGCACCCACCCACATGTCGTAGATGGACTGGTCAATGATTCCGGCATCCAGGGTCGGCTTCAATGCAGCAGGCAGGGTTACGTGTGGGTTCAGGGTGCCGCAGACAATAAACGTCACGGCGGCATCCATGACCTTTTGCTGGCCGAACGCCAATGGCAACAAGCGCGCTTTGGCTTCGGTGCTGCGCACGGCCATGAACTTCCAGTTTTGCAGGTTGAAAGCGGAGGGGGCGTGGGTCGCCAGGTTGACCAGCTCGGCGACCTGGGCGTCCGTCAATGAACGTTCAGTGTCGTAGCTATTGGCGGAGATGCGGGACTTAATAACTTCAGCGATAGCGGACATGGTGATCTCTGTGCGGGATAGGGATGCGCAGGACACGGTTGTCACTCTTGAGCCTGCGCCTCGTTTCAACTCAGCGGCTGAAACCGTCGAACGGGGTCATGTAAACGGCGCCGAACGGGTCCAGGCGCTTGCGGATTTCAGCATCGGGGGTGCCATAGACCACCAGGCTAGTGATGGTGCACAACTCGAGGAAGCGCTGGCCGAAAGGCGCGAACGTAGTGTCTACGTGGCTCACCACGGCATCGACGTTATAACGCTCAAGGATGTGAACGGTGCTGTTGTCTTCATTGACGCTGTATTCGTAAACCAGCGTGCCCGGCTCGGCACGGGTTGCAGCAACGATAGTGGCGATCAATGCCTTGAACTCAGCGAAATCTGCGGGTTTGACCGCGAGAGAGAACAGGCAGGAAATATGCGGATGCATGGTGGTTTTCTCCGGCAGATTTATCACAAATACCTGCACGGCAGCATTGCAGGTGTAGCCGATGCATGCAGTGCAGGTCGGGGGCGTCAGGACTTAGCGGGGGCTTCCCCGAAAAGTTTGCCGGCGCCAGCCCAATCCGAAGCCGCAACGTCCTCGAAGATGACGTAGATGTAATTAGCATCGGTACCGGTGTGTTTAACGATGCTTTCAGTGATGTCGGCGGCGACCGCGGCTTTTTGCGCGTGTTCTTTACCTTCGAACCAGCTCACACGTACGACGGGCATGGTGATGTCCTTTTTGGGCTTTGATGATCGGGAGAGCGGTGCGCGGCGTGCCATCACGATCTGCACCGTTGCATTGCTGGAGCCCATCTTACTGTCGAGTATGCTGGCGATAAATAACCTAAAACTATAATCTGGGTAGATCTAAACTCTACAATTGCCGGGCCTCTGCATGGTACCTATCGATTCTTTTCAAGGCGTCATCACGTTCGTCGTGGCGGCGCGCTCGGCCAGCTTCACCCAGGCTGGCGAACGCCTCGGGGTTTCAAAATCCGCCGTCGGCAAAGCCATTGCACGCCTGGAAGAACGTTTGGGCACACAGCTGTTTCATCGCACCACGCGTCGTATATCCCTGACCGCAGATGGTGAGGCCTATTTCGCGGCGTGCTCTACTGCCCTGGAAGAAATCGGTGCCGCAGAGAGTGGCCTGGGGCCCGGTGGTGGCGAGCCCTCGGGGCGTTTGAGAGTCGACATTCCTGTGGCATTCGGGCGTCGGGTCGTGGCGCCATTGCTGTTTGAGATCGCCAACAAGTACCCGGCGTTGCAACTCAACCTGACGTTCTCAGACCACTTGGTTGATCCGATTGAGGAGGGCATCGATTTGCTGGTCCGCTTCGGAGAACTCCAAGACACCAGCGGCCTGGTGGCTCGGCGCCTGACCCGGCAACGCTGGGCCATTTGTGCCGCCCCCGACTATCTCATACGCTTTGGCATTCCGCAGACCCTGGAGGACTTGGGCCAGCACCGTTGCATTGTCGGGCATCGACGCGGCCAGCCGCTGTCGTGGCGGGTCATGCAGGGGGGGCAAACCGTACGATACGCACCACCGTCGACCCATCAGATTGGCGACGGGGAAGCCATGATTCTCGCCGCAGTCGCCGGCACCGGTTTGTGCCAGATGCCACGCAGCCTGTTCCAGGACGATATCCAGGCGGGCAGGCTGGTGGAGGTGCTGCAAGTTTATGAACCCGAAGCTGTCGATGTGCATGCCGTATGGCCGAAGGTATCGCATCTGCGGCCGAAGGTCAGGTATGTGGTCGATGAGTTGGTCAGGCTGTGCGCGCATTGGCAGTGATTCAGACTGACATGTGCAGCAGGTCTCAATTGAATGTCTTCTGGGTCACGGAAACCACCAGCGCAACACTAGCGACAACGACGACCGCCCGGAAATACTCCATGCTCGCGACCAGAGCACTGGCTGGCTAATTATCAGGATCATCGCCAATAGAAGGCAGCCGCCAACCGTAGTGAAGTGACGCCATGCGCAGCGTGGTACATCCCGCGGCGGTCAGCCACGAGGTCACCACCGAATTGGCGCCGCTGTAGCTGAGCAACACCTCGACAGCTGCGCCTGCCAACGCGGCTGACGCGTAGATTTCCCGCTGCAGGATGCCTGGCACTCGTGACAGCAAAACATCCCTGAGTACGCCGCCACCGACAGCGCTGACCATCCCCAGAACTATCGCGACCTCGGCGCCGGCCTGCACGGCCAGCGCCTTTTTCGCCCCTGCCACTGCAAACAGTCCAAGCCCAATGGAGTCGAACAGCTGCACCGGTGATTTCATTCGACACACCATCGGGTAAGCACACACCACCCACGCTGTAGCGAACAGCGACACCACCAGATAGCGCCAACTCGACAGCCCGGCCGGCGGCAGTGTGCCGAGACACAGATCCCGAAGAATTCCGCCACCGCATGCGACGATGAACGTGATGGTGGCGATGCCGAACAGGTCCAATCGTTGCTGGCGTGCGGCAACTGCACCGCTTACACCAAAGGCAAACGTGCCGAGCAGATCGATGACGGTGTAAATCAGGTGGGTGTCCATGACTGTGCTACTCGGCGTTGCCGAACCAGGCGAATGCGGCGCAAATCATCGTTTCCAGCCCGGTGCGCAATGTAGGGTGCAGTAAAGGCGCGAACTGGGGTGAGTGATTGCTCGGGATGCTGTTTATTTTTCCCTGGGCCTTGGCCTGTTCGTAAACGTGTGGGTCCGTACAGCCGACAAACCAGAACACGTAGGGCACCTTCCATGCGCGGCCGAACACACTGAAATCCTCACTCGCGGCGGCCGGCGCCGTTTCATAGGCCCTGTCGCCAAACCAGGCGTCAAATGCATCAGCCAAACGGGCAGAGGCGCGCTCATCATTAACCGTCAACGGGTAGCGGTTGATGGTGGTGATCTCGGGGTCGCGTGGTGCATTGGATGCAGAGCATTCAGCGCAGCAGATGCGTTTGATGGCGCCCAGCATGTGCTTGCGCACGCCCTCGTCGTAAGTGCGCATGTTGAGTTTCAACGTCGCATTGTCCGGGATGATGTTTTCCTTGGTGCCAGCCTGTAACGAACCAACCGTAAGGACTGCCTGATCCAGCGGGGAAATTTCCCTCGACACAATGGTCTGCAGGCGCAGCACCGTCGATGCCGCCATGATCACCGGATCTACTGACGTTTGTGGCTGTGAGCCATGAGCCCCACGGCCGAACATCTTGATTTTCAGGCTGTCACCTGCCGAAAGGATGGTGCCGCTGCGGTGACCCACCGTACCGGCTGGCCCCACCATTACATGCTGCCCCAGAATGATGTCTGGCTTGGGAAAGCGATCGAGCATGCCGTCGTCGATCATGTTCTGCGCGCCCACACCCACTTCTTCACCCGGTTGGAAAACAGCCAGGAGAGTACCCCGCCACGTGCTGCGAGTTTCGGACAATACCCGAGCAACCCCCATCAACCAGGTGACATGCATGTCATGCCCACATGAGTGGCAGACAGAAACCTCAACACCGTCTTCGTCACGGGTGACTACGTCGCTGGCGTAGGGCAGGCCTGTTGCTTCGGCCATCGGCAACGCGTCCATGTCGGCGCGCAGCATCACCACCGGGCCGTCACCGTTACGCAGCACGCCGACAACACCGGTGACACCGATTTCGCGTGTCACCTCGTATCCGTAGCGCACCAGGTATTCGGCGGCGATTTCTGCGGTGCGATACTCATACATCGACAGTTCAGGATGACGGTGCAAGTCCTTGTAGACCTCTTCCAGCTCAGGTAACAAGGCATCGAGATCAGGAATCAACATTTCCAGGGACGACATGGGGTACTCCTTATGTAAAAGAGGGCGCAAAAAGTGGGAGAGAGACGGTGTCAGGAAGGCGGAAGCAGACTTTCCATCAGCTTTGAAAGCAGGCCATCAAGTGTCACGCGTTCCTTGGGCGAGAGCGCGCAAACCAGTTGGTCTTCCAGTTGAGAACCGACGACAGAGGACTCGTCAGCGATCCGCGAGCCCTCGACGGTCGTGCGCAAACCAACGCTGCGGCGGTCGACAGGGTGAGGGGCGCGCGAGATGAGCTCACGCGACTCCAGCTGCGCCAACGTCTTGGAGAGCAGTGTCTTTTCGAGAAAGGCGCGTGATGAAACTTCTTTTGGAGTGATGTCCGGGCAGGCTTGAATCAGACGCAAAACCCGCAATCCGCGGACATCCAGATCCCAGTGCTGACGGTACACGGCGTTCGCGTGCTCCATCAGCAGGGCACTGGTCATATCCAGCTTGAAATTCAGAAAGTCGGAATACATGGCAGGCTCCATTCGAATGGCTGAAGTATAGCCATATAGTTGAAATATTCAACTACATTCTAGTGACCGGTCGCTCTCTGTGTTGAGCCCTGGAGCTGTGAATTCCCGTTGCCGGACAGCTTGAATCCGTCCGGCACATTGCTGCGTGACCCGTTCAGAGCGCAGCTTTCACCTGCAAACCGAACACCAGCGCATTGTCGATGTCCTGCCCGGAAAACGCGCCTGGCTCGATGATGTATTGCACATTCGGTCGCAGCGTCAACCAGGGAGTGGCCTGGTAGCCGTAGCCAAGCTCGATCAATTGTTCGGCACTGTCCAGATTTGGAAACGATGCGCCATTGGCGAGCGCGGCGTCCTGCTGCACATCCCGGCTGCGAGGATTGGGCACCGCCCGGCCATAGCCCAGGGCGACGGTGTCCCGCGGGCGGCCTTCGAACGGTTTGTACAGCACCACGCCGGTGCCGTACCACTTGCTGAACGGTGAAGCCGCTTCGCTGGCCGCCGAGTATTGGCCGAAGGCGTGCAGACTGCGGCCCTCGGACGATTGCGAACGCCACACGGCCTGATCAACCAGTAGGTAATGACCGCCGCGGCCGGACACTTGTTTATCGCTGCCGATGCGTTTCACATCGGAACTGTCGTAGTAGTAGCCAACCTTGTACTCGCCGGGCAACTCACCCGCATGCTTGTACACCAGTTCGATCGGCACCACGGTGCCGGTCGTATGTTTCGGGCCCGGATGCCAGGCACGGCTGGAATTACCGTTGCTCTCAGGATCGACATTGAAGGCCGCCACGCGCAGCTGCCATGACGACGACAGGTCGTACTTCACGCGCATGCCCAAGTGGGCGTTGGGGTAGTTGGTCCAGCCACTACCGCCGGACATGTTCAGCGGATGGCCGCAGAAACCGGCGTTCATGAAGTTGCAGAGAATGCCACTGTCCAGGCCACCGAGGTCGTTGCCCATGGCCATGTAACCCAGCTTTACGTTAAGCGCCGGGGTGAACAGGCTGCGTTCGTAACTCAGTTCAGTCAGGCGAGTGTAGAGACCACCGTAGTTTTCCTGGATGGGCAGGCGGTTGCCGACCAGATCCTCGGAGGCGCTATTGCCGCGGCGGTCGTTGATGGTCAGTTGAATCTTGCCGGCGTTATCCACGCCATACAGTTTGCTCAGGTCGAACTGTGCGCCAAGCTTGATGTTCTGCGAGTAACGGGCCGAACGGTGCAGGCCGCCATCGGCGTTGTAGGCGGTTTCGCCGCTGTAATCGCCGGTGAATTTGATGCCGTCCTGATCCATTTGTTGGCGCAGACCACCCCAATCACCGGTCAGGGTATTGCGGGTCAGAAGGTTCGAATCGCTATCGGCGAAGGCGGGCAGGGTGGCGCTGCAGGTCAGGCCCAGCAGCAAGCCGTTGAGCCAGCCGGCATGGGAAAAGCGAACAGCCAAAAACATGGGAGACTTCCTGGTGCAATCTTGAATGATTGTGCAAAGCGGCGCGGCACCCGCAGGTGCCGCGCACAGAGGAGTTGCCCGCCAGCGAGGCGGGCACAGCGGCTTACGGCAATGCGTAAGCCATCACGTAGTCGCCGCGATCGGTCGACTGGCGCGCACCACCGGCGGTGATGACGATGTACTGCTTGCCGGTCTTAGGTGAAACGTAGGTCATCGGGCCGCCCTGACTGCCGACTGGCAGGCGGGCTTTCCACACCTCTTCACCGTTGCCGCTGTTGAAGGCGCGCAGGTAGAAGTCCTGAGTGCCGGCAATGAAGATCAAGCCACCTTGAGTCGACAGGGTGCCGCCCAGGGTTGGCAGGCCGATCTTGATCGGCAGGTGCATGCGAATACCCAGGGGACCGGTATCCTCTACGGTGCCGACCGGAACCTGCCAGGCAACTTTCTGCGTCTTCATGTCGATGGCGGTCAGGGTGCCGAACGGCGGAGCCTGACAAGGAATACCGGCAACCGACAGGAAGCGGTTTTTGTTCACGGCATACGGCGTGCCCTTGAGCGGCACGGCGCCCATGCCAGTGTTCAACGATTCGCCACCGGAAGCGGCTTGAGCCTTGTTCTGCGACGGGATCATCTGAATCCACAGGCCCAGGCGCATGTCGTTGACGAAGATGAAGCCGTGCACAGGGTCGGTGGAAATGCTGCCCCAATTCATGCCACCCAGCGAACCTGGGAAACTCAGCGATTTGTCGGTACCTGGCGCGGTGTACAGCCCGTCATAACGCATCGATTTGAAATCGATTCGGCACAACAGCTGGTCGTACGGCGTTGCACCCCACATGTCGGATTCGGTCAGGTGCTGGGCACCAATCTGCGGCATGCCCACCGATTTCGGCTGGGTTGGCGAGTAGGGTTCATCAGGGATGTTGGCCGCCTTGACCGGTACTTCTTTAACGTCGGTCAGCGGCTTGCCGGTGGCGCGATCAAGCACGTAGATCTGCCCGGCCTTGGTGCCGATGACCAGCGCCGGTACGGTTTTGCCGTCCTTGGTGAAGTCGATCAGGCTCGGCTGCATCGGCAGGTCGAAATCCCAGAGGTCGTTGTGAACGGTCTGGTAGACCCAGCGTTCTTCACCGCTGGTGGCGTCCAGCGCCAGGATCGAGGCGCCGTAGGTGTGGTCGAGCTTGCTGCGCTCCACGCCATAGATATCGGTGGAGGAACTGCCCATCGGCAGGAATACGGTATTGGTTGCCGCGTCGTAAGACATTGGCGCCCAGCTGTTCGGGGTGCTGCGCACATAGGTGCTGCCGTCTGCCGGTGCCTTTTGATCCTGCGGATTGCCCGGGTCGAAGGCCCAACGCATGGCGCCGGTCATGACGTCGAAACCACGGATCACGCCACCGGGCATGTCGGTTTGCACGTTGTCGGCCACGCGACCGCCAACCACCACGGTGGTGCCGGCCATCAACGGGGCTGAGGACAACTGGTAGTAGCTGTCCGGCACATCACCCAGGCCTGCCTTCAGATCGACCTGACCGTTGTTGCCGAAACCCTGGCAGAACTCACCGGTGTCGGCATCGACCGCGATCAGGCGGGCATCAATGGTGTTGGTCAACAAACGGCGCTGGCAATTGGCTGCCGGGGCAGGTGTGGCTTCGATAATGCTCGAGTTGCCTGGTTGAGCGATTGCCTTGGTGGCATCGAAATACGCCATGCCTCGGCAACGCTGCCAGACTTTTGACTGCGCGTTGATCGGGTTTTTCCAGAGTTCCTTGCCGGTATCGGCGTCCAGCGCGATCAGGTTGTTGTGCGGGGTGCAGATGAACACCTTGTTGCCTATCTGCAGCGGGGTGAGCTGGTCTTCAGCGCCGTTGCCATCACTTTGGGCGACGTCACCGGTGTGATAAGTCCACGCCACTTTCAGCTTGTCGACGTTGGTGCGATTGATTTGATCCAGTGCGGCGAAGCGGCTGCCACCTTCGGTATTGCCGTAGTGGGCCCAGTCCTTTTGCGCTTTATCCGGCTCTACCGGCGTCAGTCCCGGGCCTGTGCCGGTCGCGGCCACTGTCGGATGTGCAACGAACATATTGCCGGCGGCCACCGCCAGTCCGACTGCCAGTACAGTAGCGATGCCATAAGCGCCACGGCCCGGAACGCCACCGTTTGCCCGCTTGAGCAGCGGATACACCAAGGTCACGGCCAAACCGATCGCGCTGAACATGAACAGGCGCGAAAACACCGGCCAGAACACCAGGCCCGCGTCGCTGATAGCCCAGAGGGCGGTACCCACCAAAAACGCAGCAAACAGCCAGGCACCTGCCGGTTTGTAACGAGCGATCAGCAGACCGGAAGTGGCCATCACCAGCCCACCCACCAGGAAGTACCAGGAACCTCCAAGGCTGACCAATTTCACGCCGCCTGCAGCCAGTGCCAAGCCGAGCAGGGCGATGATCACGCCCAGCCCGACCAGGATGAATTTTGATATGCCCGAGAGGCGTTGACTCTGCTTCACGTTGAGTATCCCGCTGAAATGATGTGAGCATTATATGGATAGGTAACTATCTAGTTAAACCATAATTTCAGGGAAAGCGCATTTCGTTGTCCTGCCGCGCCTGAACGAAGGCGGGCGCGAAGCAGAGATTTTGCAAAGATTGTTAAACCGCCCGCGAAAGTCTCTTTTTTGTCAGGTCAGAGAAGAATATCGACAGGTTTGGACCAGTGCGCACTGTTGGAAATTTAAGACTCCGCCCTTAACCAGCGAAAATTAACCGACGTATGGCTGGTGGCACGTCCGCCTGTTCAGTGCGTGCACTGGCTTTGCACCACTTCCTTCATGGCTGCGCAGTCCATTGTCGAATTTGTGCCAGTGTTGCCGTCGCACCCCCGCAAACAACCATAAGAACCTTGCTGTACGGCTTCAGGGAGTGGTGATTGTAGGCTAGAGATAGCGCAGCGCCGCAGGCAGGCTCGACGAGTACGCGATGATCAAACAGAAATCGTTCGCAGGCATCCAGGGCTGCCTGGTCGGTCACTACCACGCTGTGGATTTGATGAGTGTTGGCGTATTGGAATGCCTGATCGCAAATTCGCTTTGCTCCCAACGATGTCGCAATCGATTCAATGCGCTCTAACTCAACCGGTTTACCAGCAACCACTGCAGCATGGAACGAGGCGGCTCCTTCAGTTTCAACGGCGATGACCGGAACGTCATGCCAGCCGTTTCGCTGCAAGCCTTCAACAATGCCGCATAGCAGGCCGCCACCACCGACTGAAAGGACTACCACATCAGGTTTCTGGCCTGCTTGCGCCACTTCATCAATCAGAGAGGCATGTCCAGACCATAGCAGCGGATCATTGAAGGGATGAATGAATGCTTTTTCGGGTGACATCAGCGTCAACGCCAGCTCATTCGCTTCTTGCCACGAGTCTCCGTGGACGATGACCTCCGCTCCTTCCAGGTTCAGCAATTCCTTCGCGCGCTCACTCGTCGTTTTGGGAACCACCACTGTTACGGGTATACCTAGCTGGCGTCCCGCGTAAGCGACTGCAAGACCGGCGTTACCTCCGGAAGAGGACACAAAATGCGTGGCCCCATGACGGTGGTGCGTTTCGCAAGCGTGGCCGACGCCACGGAGCTTGAAGGATCCGCATGGCTGTAACGCATCCATCTTGAGCCAAACGGAACGCTCTGCAACAGCGCTGAGTGGTCGGGATTCGATGAGGGGAGTATTGATATGCAGAGGCATGGTCACAATTAACTCGTGTCGAGAAGGGCTTGGTAAAGTTTTAGTAGTGATTTGTCACGATTCAATTACATCAACTTGTGATTCGGAATGACCGGATAAGGAATGTGGACGCCTGCGCCACGTGACAGCTGCCTGGAAACACAATTGAGGTGACCGACATTTTTATGCCATTCGGATTCATAAAACCGTAACAAAATTGTTGCACAGTTTGGGAGCCCGTAATCACAACGAGTTCCCTCGATGAAAAGTTTGATGAAATCTGCTGCGCTCGCCATCTCGGTTTCTCTTTGCGCCACCTCAGTGTCCTTCGCTGCGGAAAGTGTCCGCTTGACAGGTTCCGGCGCCAGTTTTCCGGCTCCGATTTACCTCACCTGGTTTAAAGATTTCAGCAAAAAAACCGCAGGCGTAACAGTAGATTACCAATCCAAGGGCAGCGGGGCAGGTGTACAGGACTTCCTGAACAAAACCGTTGATTTCGCGGCCAGTGACTCTGCAATGAAGGACGAGGACATTGCCAAGGTAGCCGAGGGCGCGCAGTTGCTGCCGATGACAGCAGGCGAAATCGTGCTGGCTTACAACCTGCCGGGCAGCCCCAAAGGGCTGAAGCTTCCACGGGACGTTTACTCCAACATCTTCCTGGGCAAGATCACTCGCTGGAACGATCCGGCGCTCGTCACAGCCAATCCCGAGCTGAAACTGCCCGACATGCCAATCACGGTTGTCGTGCGTGCGGACTCCAGCGGTACGACTGCAGTGTTCACCAAGCACATGGCAGCAATCAATCCAGAGTTCAACAAGACATTGGGTGAAGGCAACACCGTGAACTGGCCAGCCAGTGACAAATTCATCAAATCGCCGAAGAACGATGGTGTGACCGCCACCGTACGCCAGACCCCAGGGGCGATTGGCTACATCGAATACGGCTTCGCCAAGCTGGCCAAGGTTGACTTCGCCCAGTTGCAGAACAAGGCCGGCCACTATGTTGTGCCGAACGCAGAAAGCGGTGCTGAGGCCCTCGCAGCGGTGAAGATGCCGGAAACCCTGGTGGCCTGGTTGCCGGATCCGGACGGTGCCAAGTCCTACCCGATCACTTCCTACACCTGGATGATCTTCCGCAAGGATAACGGTAACCCGGCCAAGGCCAAGGCCATGCGCGAGATGGTCGAATACAGCCTGACCGAGGGGCAGAAAATTGCCGATTCGATGGGCTACATCCCGTTGCCGCAGTCGGTTGTCGATCAGGTTCGCAAAGCGTCCGCCAACATCCAGTAACGCTCATGAGGCCTCTCCCGGTGTGCGCGTTCAGCATGCCGGGGGCGTTTTCCCCCTGTTCCGGAATTAGCCAATGAACACACCTTTTGTCGTACCGGTTAACCCGGGTTCCGCCTGTCAGCCGCGCTCTACGAAGGATTTCCTGGTTGATCGCACCTTCCGTGCGCTTGCGCGAATAGGGGTGGTTCTGATTCTGGCGTTGGTCTTCGCCTTGGTGTTCGAGGTGGGACGCAAGGCCCTTCCAGGCATGGAGAAACACGGTTTTGACGTCATCTTCGGCAGCGTCTGGGACGTCAACCAAGGCAAGTACGGCATTCTGCCGGCCATTTGGGGCACGCTCTACAGCGCCCTGATCGCGTTGCTGATCGCAGGCGTTTTCGGCGTCAGCATGGCGATTTTCCTTACCCAGGATTTCCTGCCGGCGAAATTGGCAGCCGTGTTTCGCACTATCGTCGAGTTACTCGCGGCCATCCCCAGCGTCGTTTATGGCTTGTGGGGGATTTACGTGGTGATACCGGCGATCCGCCCTCTGACGACGTGGTTGAACAGCGAACTGGGTTGGATTCCTTTTTTCGGCACGTCCTTGAGTGGGCCGGGGCTTCTGCCTGCGGCTTTGGTACTGGCCATCATGATTCTGCCGACCATCGCTGCCGTTTCGCAGGACGCCCTCACCGGCGTACCGATGAAAACCAAACAGGCCGCCTACGGCATGGGGACCACCCATTGGGAAGCAATTCTTAAAGTGATGGTGCCCTCGGCGGCGACCGGTATTTTCGGCTCCCTGGTCCTCGGCCTGGGTCGTGCGCTGGGTGAAACCATGGCGCTGGCCATGCTGGTGGGCAACGCGAACAACATTTCGCTTTCTCTGTTTGCTCCGGCTAATACCCTGGCAGCCTTGTTGGCGCTGAACTTCCCCGAAGCCGGGCCCAACGAGATTGAGGTGTTGATGTATGCCGCTCTGGTGCTGATGTTCATCACGCTGCTGGTGAACGTCCTCGGTTCCATGATCATGCTCTACGCCCAGCGGGGTAACAAATAATGACTGACCTCACGTCCGCTATAACCGCAGTCCCCAGCCTGCAGCGCAAGTTCGAAGGCCGCGCCCTGCGCAGCCTGGTGTTGACCACGTTAGTCTGGACCGGCGCGTTGCTGGCCAGCGTGCCGCTGATTTCCGTGCTCTATATGTTGATCATGCGGGGCGGGGCACGCCTGAGCCTGGAAGTATTCACCGAACTGCCGCCAACCGGTTTCGAGACGGGCGGTGGCTTCGGCAACGCGATGGCAGGCACCTTCGTGATGGTCGGTATCGCGGCCGCCATCGCGGTTCCGGTCGGCATCATGGCCGCTATCTTCCTGGCTGAACTCGGGCCCGACAGCAAGCTGGCAAATGCCGCGCGCTTTGCCGCCAAGATGCTCACGGGGCTGCCTTCCATCCTGGCCGGGGTGTTTGCCTACGCCATGGTGGTGATGACCACCGGTACTTACTCGGCGCCGGCAGGTGGGGTGGCACTGGCGGTACTGATGCTGCCCATAGTCGTGCTGACGGCTGAAGAGTCGATGAGGATGGTGCCCAAGATCATGAAGGATGCCGCCTACGGCATGGGCTGCACCCGCTCGCAAGTGATCTGGAAAATAATCTTGCCGACCGGCATGCCGGCAATCCTCACAGGCGTGATGCTGGCCGTGGCACGCGCCGCGGGCGAAACCGCGCCGTTGTTGTTTACCGCGCTGTTTAGCAACTACTGGATCTACCACGACGGCAGCCTGGCGGTGATGAATCCGACGGCATCGCTTGCCGTACTGATTTACAACTTCTCCGGCATGCCCTTCGACAACCAGCTGGAGCTCGCATGGGCAGCCTCGCTAGTGCTGGTGATGATCGTGCTGGTCGTGAATATTTTGAGCCGCATTTTCGGCAAGCCCAAGTACTGAGAACGGGAGCATCTGAATTTTGAACGTATCAACTGCGCAAATAGCCGCTCCGTTTGTTACCCAGACACCGGTGGTCATGGACTGCAAGCTCGACAAGATTTTCTACGGCAATTTCATGGCGGTGCGTGACAGCCATGTGCCAATTGAAAAAAACAAGATCACCGGCTTCATCGGTCCTTCCGGCTGCGGTAAAAGCACCGTGCTGCGTAGCCTCAACCGGATGAACGACCTGGTGAAAGGGTTCCGCTTCGAGGGCCATGTGCATTTTCTCGGGCAGGACGTTTATGGTAAGGGCGTTGATCCAGTCGTCGTGCGCCGCTATATCGGCATGGTGTTTCAGCAGCCGAATCCGTTCTCCATGAGCATCTTCGACAATGTTGCCTTCGGCCTGCGCCTGAATCGCTATAAAGGTGACCTGGGCGACCGTGTCAAGCATGCGCTGCAGGGCGCCGCGTTGTGGGATGAGGTCAAGGACAAGCTCAAGGTCAGCGGCCTGTCACTCTCTGGCGGTCAGCAGCAACGGCTGTGCATCGCCCGCGCCATTGCCACCGAGCCGGAAGTGCTGTTGCTGGATGAGCCCTGTTCAGCGCTTGATCCGATCGCCACTCGCCGTGTTGAAGAGTTGATGGTCGAGTTGAAGAAGGATTACACCATCGCCCTGGTGACCCACAACATGCAGCAGGCCATACGCGTGGCTGATACGACTGCCTTTTTCTCGGTGGATATTTCCCAGGGAACGCGCACCGGCTATCTGGTTGAAATGGGCCCGACCACCCAGATTTTCGGCAGCCCGCGCGAACAAATGACTGAAGATTACATCAGCGGCAAATTCAGCTAGGCAGCACACATCCGCTCAAGGCCGCCTGCCTCTCCAGCGCAGAGAGAGCGCCTTTGGCTGGGATCGGGTCGTTTTACTTTCTTATCTACCGTTTCGCAGGATCGCCAATGTCTGCAATGCGTCGTCTTGATTTACCCGCGATTGAACGCGCACTACGTAAGGTGCAGGGCCGTTTTTCCGAGCTCAGCCGGCACTTTACCGAGCAGCGTGATCCCTTGACCGACGAGGTGTTGCAGAATGTGCTCGAAGGCTACGCGCTGATCGATGACTATGTCGCACGCGGCGTGGACCTGTTCGACCTGCAGCAACTGAACCTGATGCTGGAGATCAATGCCACCGTTTTGTGCGGCCGAAACCCGGCGCGCCGGCATGAATACGCTCAGCACCTTGCGGCGACCGAGGAACACTTCTTCAACAACGTTGAGGGGGGGATAAAGGATTTGTACAACTGGTATTGCGCCTATCGCAGTGAGTCCGTGTGGAAGCGCGCGGCCGGTGTGTATGTCCGAATCCTCAGCAAGCCGCAATTGTTCATTGAAGGTAACAACCGCAGCGGGTCGCTTATCGTCAGCTATTTGCTCATGCGTGCAGGTTTGCCGCCGTTCGTGCTGACACTGGAAAACGCCGAGGGCTACTTCAACCCGTCATCGGTCATACGCAACTCTGCCAAGCATGGAGTCAAGGCGTTGTACGAATTGCCCAAGATCAAGAAAAAATATGCAGCCTTCCTGGAAGAACAGGCGCCTGATCCAATGAAGTTTTTTCTTAAGGACAAGCCCTTGCCCCTCTACCAGGAGGGTCATTGATGAGCTGGAATCCACTGCTCGCTACAAAAATCCGAGCTTCCGGCAGCCAGGTATGGCAAGCCATCCGGCGTGCCATACCGTTGCAGTTGTTCAGGCGTCAGCGCATACGAATTTCATTCGATATCGATGACACCCTGGCCTGCCAACTTCACCATTGCGCGGTCGAGGGCAGCCGGCTACCTGTCTGCGTTCATCGTTGGCTGGGTGAACCGTTGCGTATCGGAACACGCTCCCTGACCCGGGAATTACGTCGCCAGGGCTGCAGTATATGGGTCTACACCTCGTCCGGTCGCACTCCGTCCTACATCAGGCGTTGGCTATTGCTGTACGGCATCCGCGTCGACGGCGTGGTCAACAGTGTGCTGCATAATCGCGCTCTGACAGCGCATGGCCTATCGAACGCCCCCTCGAAATTTCCGCCGGCATTCGATATCGACTTGCATGTCGATGATTCCGAGGGCGTGCGGATTGAAGGGCATGATCACGGTTTTCGCGTTGTTGTCGTGCATCCGCAGGATGAGAGCTGGGCGCAGAAAGTCCTGGATGCTGTCGCTGTAGTCCAAGCGCAGCTCGCTAGGCAGCAACCGCTCAGGCATAAGGAACCAGCGCAACAACCCTCGCAAGTTTATTCCTCCTGACGTCATCTCTGGGCATGAAGAGGGCCGGCTGGCCACCTTTTAAAGACAGGTCATTGAGACTTTTCGGCTCGCACCTTGCAACTGCGCGTGACGGCTTACCTGCCATGATCGTGCGCGTTGTTGCTGAGTGCGCACACCAAAGCAAGCGATACTGCTGGCTACCGTCAGTCCTGACTCTGCTCCTTTTCCAAGCCCTTCGAATTTTTCCTGAGCCCCCGAAGGTTCATGAGGAAAAGACAAATTTGCAAGATGATTAATGCATACGCCCCTGCATAGACTCCCCAAACGACCCACAGCACGTTGCTCAAACTGAAGCATACAAAGCCGGTCATTCGTCGTCCTGGTCGCTGAGATCCAATTAACCAGGCAGCGAGAACGGTGACAGCCATCGCTGGCCATTGAACCCAATCCAGATAAGCCAAATTTCCTCCCGACACGTTTCGATGCGCTGAATCGCTAAGCACTGCGTCATTTAATCGGGGCTTTGATGGTTAGTTACGGCTTCCGATTTCCCCAGTACGTGCACTCCTGTCGCTTATTTCATTAGGTGCCACGTGGTGCTAAGGGTTCCTTCATCCAAGCTGCTCCTGTGGATTGTTCACGGTTATGCGGGGTCTACATTCCGGACCGAGACGGTGGTTTGAAGGAATTAATCAGTGAGCAAAAACATCAGCGCGCATGATTTGAGAATCGAACTTCAGGGCGGGAACGAAGCCGGGCTATTCAAATGGCTGCTCGCCAGTTTCCTGATGGGTAAAAGAATTCAAGGGGCAATCGCCGCCAAGGCTTACCAGGTCATCATCGAGCAACATCAGCTGGATACGCCGCAAAAGCTGGCGCACTGCACTCACCGTCAACTGGTCGTGATGTTAGGTCAGGCTCATTACGTGCGCTACGACGAAACCACAGCATCCCGGTTGCTCGCCTTGGCCAGCAAGCTCAACGTTGAGTACGAGGGCAAGGTGAGCAACATAGCCAAAGCGAGCGCTGATCTTCAGGCTTTCGAAAAACGCTTGTCTGAATTTGAAGGTATTGGGCCGAAGACTATCGAGATTTTTATGAGGGAAGCATCAGCGGTGCTGTTTCGATCACCTTCCTGATCCCTACGCCGGTCATCCATATCATTTACGGCTTAAGCGTCCTCAGCAGAAAGCTTCGGGCTGTTCGTGACGGGTTTGCAGACTGTTAACGCTGTACAGCCCAATAACGCTGTACAGCTCCTTGCGAGCCCTGTACCGGATCCTGGTCGGGAAACGGCAGCGTTTCGATGCTCGCCAGCTGTGCCCTCGTGGGTGACTCGCGACAGACATCCGCATGCTGCCCCGGCGGATAAGCACCTACGACCAGGAAGTCTTCGCTTGATTCCAAATTGCAGTGGCCGGTACCAGCGGGCAGTAGCAATACGTCTCCTGAACTGACCTCCAATACATGGCCATCGGGGCCGCCCAGCATCAGCCGGGCCTTGCCGCAGGCGATGCCAAGCACTTCATGAGCTTCGGCATGGTAGTGGTGATAACTGTAAATGCCGTAGCGCCACTGTGGCGGCCAGCCATTGGCGCTGAAGACTTTCTCGAACACTGCTGCCGGGTCGCTGTCCTGCACGGGCATGGCTTGGGGGTAAACGAGTACCGGCAAGCGAGGGTTGTTGGGAACCCATCCGTTGCGTTCAAACATGAATTTTTCTACGACAGCTGTCATGGCTTGCGGCTTGCTCATTGGAAGATCCTCGAGTTCAACTACCAACACTCCTTGGCAGGGCCGAAAGGTTTGATACGCGTCCCTTGGACCTTCCGACGTTCGATCTGCCTAAGACCATGGTGGTGATGCGTTTGTACTCATTCATGCTTCAGAAATCGCCCGAGATGATCGGGAGAAGGCGATTGGCAGGAATCATATTTGCCAAATAGCCGGTAACGGTTGAGGGCGATCCTGTTGTACATCCAGTCGCGGAACGTGCCAGGGATGATTCGGGCGACTCTCAGCCAGCGCCATGGTGCAGGTAAGCGATCAAAAATTCTGAACATCGCATCAGAGCGGACGTGGAATTGGTGATCAGCGATTAATACGATTGTGTTGAACTCATGCCGTGGTAGGCCGGCCCACTCGAGCAAGGCCTGACCCTCAGGAGACTGCACGGTCGCAAGCTTGATCCGATGTGCCCGGTCATGTCGGATGATGAATTTCGCCCACCCATTGCAGAGTTTGCAGGTGCCATCGAATAGAACGACTGCTTCGCCTGGTGGCACTAGCCGTCCACTTCCTGAGGGATGGGAAACCATGCCGCTGGCACCCCCGACCAATGCTGTCTGGGTCATACGTTTCTCCTGGATGTAGAGCTGGGAGCCCGCATAAGCAACAGAGGTTCAAACTAAACCGGATCCGCATGGGCCTCTCTTGTGTGCCAATGTGTGCCAGGCAGATCATTCGCGCCGAATAATCGCTTGGCCATCCACCATCTTCGAGTCTTGGCTGACGTGATTTTGGTGTGCGTACAAGAAGAGGTCGATCCAGGGCCCTTTTTGTAATTGATTTTAGTCAGCATGAGGGTGATCCCGAAGCTTTGTTCAGTTTGTAGGGGCGGCGTCTTATACCCGGCTCTTTGCCAAGATATGTGAACTTTAGTCATGCGCAAATTTCCATTGTCTGCGAGTGAAGCCACCTAGCCATCAGCCCGATAATCGGCTGCCGCAACCTCAAGCCAGGACGTTGAATGTGAAGACCTTGACCTCCAAGACCTCCTTGCGCCGCGCCGTTACCGGCCCGATGCTTTTTCTGTTTATTCTCGGTGATGTTCTCGGCGCGGGCGTTTATGCTCTTGCCGGGACAATTGCGGGGGAGGTGGGTGGCGCAATATGGGTGCCCCTGCTCATAGCACTGTTTTTCGCGATGCTTACTGCCGGTTCCTATGCAGAGTTGGTGACAAAATATCCCCACGCGGGCGCCGCTTCGGTTTTCGCTGAGAAAGCGTTCCGGTCACCGCTCATTTCTTTTCTCGTTGGCTTTTGCATGCTATCTGCAGCTGTCACGAGCGCAGCGGGCTTATCGCTTGCATTTGCTGGAGATTACCTCGCGGCGTTCATCAGCGTATCGCCTCACATTGCGGCGTTACTTTTCCTTCTGGTAATCGCGCTGCTCAATGCAAGGGGAATTAAAGAGTCCTTGGGAGCCAATCTGGTAATGACAGTGATTGAGCTATCGGGTCTTATTTTGGTCGTTGTGGCCGCTGCTTGGTATTTCCGAACAGGCGAAGCGGATTTGGGTCGCAGCCTGGAGTTCAAGCCAGGAATCAGCCCAATGTTAGCTGTTTTGGGTGCGGCATTGCTCGCCTTCTATTCCTTTGTCGGATTCGAAACGTCCGCCAATCTCGCAGAAGAAATTCGCGACGTTCGAAAAGTTTACCCTCGCGCATTGTTTGCCGCATTGCTAACCGCCGGCGTCGTATACATGGCCGTCGGAATCGCTGCATCTTCCGTACTGCCAATGGAAAAACTGGTTGCAACCTCAGCTCCTCTTCTGGAAGTGGTCCGGGCGTCAGGTCTACATATTTCGCCTCGCGTCTTCGCCTTCATTGCATTGATCGCGGTAGCCAATGGTGCGCTCCTAACCATGATCATGGCCAGCCGTCTTGCTTACGGCATGGCCTGTCTTGGGCTCTTGCCCGGGGCGCTGAGTAGAGTGCTGCCTCAGAGACGCACCCCTTGGATAGCGATCATCGCTACCACCCTTGTAGCAATCGCACTGACGCTGACAGGAACTTTAGCCACGTTGGCTGAAACCGTCGTTCTGCTCCTACTGTTCGTGTTTCTCAGCACTAATTTGTCCGTGTTAATCCTACGCCGTGATGTGGTTGCGGAAGATCACTTTAGTGTGCCGACGTGGATTCCAGTACTCGCTATCGTTTCGTGCTTGGTATTGCTCAGTCAGCAAAGTTTGGAAACCTGGATGCGTGGAGCGGCCTTGATCGCGATTGGCATTCTGCTTTTCGCCTGTACAAAAGTCGCGTTACCCGCGTCAGCAGAGCCAGGCTAGTGTTGTAAGCGCATTCCCCTGTCGGTGGAGTAGGTCATCTCAGCGACAGCGGAACGCAATTGTAATCAGGTGCATCCACTGCTTCGGCTCGTCGGTTGTCAGCAGCTGCAACAACTCGTCACGCAGGCGGCAACTTTTCCGCCTCCGCCGAGTGGGAGAGCGCTCCAATTCAAGCCGCGTGCCCACTCATGGCTCACGGACGGGAAGCCACCTCGTCAAGGTGCTGCAGCAGTGCAAGAGGATCCTCGTAGACTCGGAGTGCACCTGCGCGTTCAAGCTCTCCTGTGTCGTAACCTCCGCAAAGCAGCCCTATACCCGTGGCCTTACAGCGTCGTGCGGCAAGCATGTCCCAGATGGCGTCGCCGATCACCAAGCATTCTTCGATGGGGACATCGAGTTTGCTTGCACCGGCGAGGAACAGGTCTGGATCGGGCTTGCCATACTTGACGTCATCACGGGTGATGAGATTGACCTGCGCGATATCGAGGCCAAGTGCCTTGAGATTAATTGCTGCAGTATCCATCCCTCCGCTTGTAGCAATGCACCACTTGAAATGAAGTAACGACCGCAGGTGTCACTGGATGCATTCGTCACCTCCGATCTTTCAAGGGCGCTTGTCCAGAGAATTCACGAAGGACGACTACCTCATTTTTCGGGTAGGACGGCGATTTGCTTGTTTGACCCCAAGCAGTATTCCCAGAATTAGCGCTGCGCCCGCCGCTAAGACTATGGGATATGGATGTTTACCTGACATCCGGACGCCCGCGATTCCTCGTTGATCGCTTGCAGGAGTAAGCGGATTTCCTGAAGACGATGGATCAAGGCTGAATGAATTGTCAGTGGAGTCCATTCCTGCTTTGTATGGCATTTCGTTTAACGGCAAACGCGCACCGTCCGCGAGGATCAAGGTGAGATCCTCGATAGTGCCAGCGAGTCGATTGGGAAATACCGGCTCACCCGTGGGATCAAGCTCATCGTAATAGAACTGCTGTCCTTCCAGCCAACCTATGGCTGTCATCAACTCGGGGCCAAGGTAAAATTTCCCGTCGAGGAAGAAGCCTGGGAAATGTCGTGTGCGTTCGAGACTTTCTACGATGTAGCGCTCGCCCGCCTTCATACCGGTTGCAGGGTCAATCATGATGAAGTCCTCAGATTCGCTGGTGTTGCGATAGAGGATGCGGCTTGGCGCAACGTTCCATCGAGATGACTGAAAGGCAGAATCGCGCGATGGCGACGATCGGTAAGCCGATAAATCGAACACTCGAAATTCAAAGCCTCTCCAAGCTACATACCCTCACCATTGAGGGTACTGAGAGGTGTGTATGAATAGCGATTCGAAGCTGCAAGGCGGTATGGGTGAGGATGACCCAATGCCCACATCACCTGATCCATTGAGTCCGGGGCGCACTGAAGTTGACCCGATGAAAGAGGAGGAGGTTGACGAACTTCCGGATAATGAAGGCGAGCGTCCGCTTGATGATGACAACGCCGGGTTGGATCCTGGGCGGGTGCGGGAAGAAACGGATAATGCGGTGATGGATAACCAGCGGGATCCTCGCTGACTGTGTATGCGCAATACAGCTGTCCACTCGTGAATACAGCTATTCAGGGAAAGCCCGGCCCGTCAGAGCTACGTGAGAGCCACGTACTGAACCGATTCGCAGCTGATCCCTTTTTCTACACAAAAAAAGGCCCGCGATGGGGGAGCGGGCCAGGAATCACTAAAGGAGCTGGTACGACTGTACGCCTGCAGATGTGAAATTATCGTGATGGGTGCATCACCGCTTCTTCAGTAGAAAAATCAGTTAGCGTTAACTGAGATTTCGTTTGTAAGCGACCAGAAAAATGGTCTTCCAGTTTTGGGAGAGCCATTTCCGTATTGGGCCATTCGGTCGTGAAATTCAGATCTTCTGCAGGCGGGGAAAGCTTTTGATGCAGGTAATCGATCTGCCTCCCTATAAAGTAAGCGCAGCAAGCTGCGGTAGATATCACTACCGCAACTCTGAGCATGGCAACCGCCTTCTGGGCTGACATTGCAAATCCTTATCTGGCGTGTGGGTTCTATTATAGTGCCTCCAGGCGAAGCGAGGAACAAAACCCAAGAAGGTCGGGGGACTGCGATTGAATTATCTGCAGGATGGCGTCCGGGATTCTTGAGCTTTATTACATGCTGAATGGAGATGGCTCGCTGATCATTAAGGTCATGGAACCTTCATCCGGCGCTGATGAGCGGTTGGCGATGGCGTGCCTACGACCTCACTTGCTTCTAGCGGAGCGATGGCCAGCCTTACTTATAGGGGGGTTGCCGAGAATCAGGGCGTGGACTATCCAGCCGAAATGCTGCGGATCAGGGTGTGCAGTGCCGAGCAGGTCGCGCAATTGCGGGGCCGGTTCAGAAGTGTTGATGTTTCGCTCGGGAACTGGAACCCTCTTCCGGCATATTAGGCTATGGTGCACGTGCGACAACAGTTACACAGGATTGCGGGAAGCACCACTCCATTCAGGGACTACAGGGATTTATCGAATGAACACCACGGATCAAGTACAGGATCAGAGTAAATACAGCGCAAAATGGCAAGAGCGTTTTGCTTTCTTTGACGCCCATGGGGCTCCCAATGCACCCGGCTACAAGCCGGCCCTCAAGCAGCTTCCATTTAAAAGGAAGATCACCGTCAATGCCAACATCATCGCGTTCTTTTTCGGCCCCATCTACCTGTTTTTCCTGGGACTGTGGAAGAAGAACCTGACACTGATTGCGCTAATCGTTGCGCTGACTTTCGTGCTGGATCTGGTCTATGAGCTGATTGATTTCAGGTATGCCAATAACGTCAACTTTGCCGTGGGTTTCGCGTTTAATCTGCTTTACGCACTGTCCACTAACTACGCGTACTACCTCAAGGAGCAGAAGGGCGAGCAGGGCTGGAATCCGTTCAAAGGGATGCGCATGTAACCCAGCTTAACGCCCGGGAAGCGCGGCTCAGCCACCAGCAGCAACGACTGCCGCACCGGACTTTGCGGGTGCGGCGGCTGTTGCAGGCCCACCCGTTAAAAACCGGCCATGTCCATCACGTTGAACCAGCTGGACAAGGTGCGCAGGTCCCACGGTATCCGTGCCACTGCACGCTGAATCCGGTGAAAGTCTCACACTTGAGGAGACCGAGGAACTACACCGCGATTACCTCGGCTCTGGCACCCTGAGTGCCCGCGACACGTTTTACGCCAAGCGCACCGCTTTATTCATAAAGCTCGAAAAACAGTTGGGGAACGTCGCGCGTATGGCTCAGGGTTACGTAGCGAGGGAAAGATCAAGCAGGCATTGGCTATCTAGACCCGCAGCTACCTTCATACAGGCGAGATCGCCGGCTATGCCGAAAAAGTGTCTGACGTTGCCAGAGCGTCGACTCTCTCTCGCCTGATGCGTAGGCAGCCATGTCAGCACATCTATGAAATAGGCATACGGATCATGACCATTCATGCGTGCTTAGATATCCAGGCAAATTTTGCCGAAATGCTGGTTGGTTTCCTGATACTTGAACGCTTCGACAATCTCGCTCAAAGGGAAATGACGATCAATAATCGGGCGCATGCCATTAGCATTGATGGCTCGGATCATGTCTTGCTGCTGGCTGCGGCTACCCACCAATACACCCTGCAGACGCACTTGCCTGATCAGTGCCGGTACAAAGTTCATTGCACCGCTTACGCCACTCAATATCCCGATGATGGAGATGTGACCAGCAATCCGAATTGCAGTCATCGATTGCTCAAGCGTCGCAGGGCCGCCGACTTCGATGATGTGGTCAACGCCGCGGCCACCCGTTAGAACGCGTGCAGTTTCGCCCCAGTTAAGGTCTTTGCGGTAATTGATCACATGATCAGCACCTAGCGCTTTCAGACGTTCAAGTTTTTCGTCGCTTGAAGAGGTAGCAATGACGGTAGCACCGGCCATTTTAGCGAACTGCAGGGCGAAAATTGAAACGCCACCAGTGCCTTGAACCAGCACGGTGTCGCCCGGCTTGAGTGAGTCATCGGCCATCAGGGCGCGCCATGCAGTAAGGCCGGCGGTGGTAAGCGTCGACGCTTCAGCATGGTTGTAGCCAGTAGGCGCGAGGGTGAACGATGTGGCTTTGGCCGTCACTTGCTCACGAGCGTAGCCGTCAATGCCATCACCTGGCACGCTAACAAAACCTTCGACCAGGGGCGCACCGTTGATCCACTCCGGGAAGAAGGTGCTGACGACCGAGTCACCCACCTTGAATTCGGTGACATCCGGGCCGATAGCAATGACTTCACCGGCACCATCGGCCATGGGGATGCGTTTTTCGCTGGGGCCCCACATACCGCTGACCACCGCGAAGTCGTGGTAGTTGAGCGAGTTGGCGTGGAGGCGTACGGTGATTTCGCCACGAGCTGCGGCTCGGACTTCGCTGCTGCCAACCACAACCTTTTCATAGCCGCCACCGGGTTGGACGAAGATAGTTTTGCTGCTCATAGGGGTTTCCTTTTAATTTCCAATTACGCGAAATAACGAAATCAAGATTTAAACATTGCAATTCGATAACCAGCCTAGCCGCAAAGTCATCAATCGCCTGCTGATTGCGCCTTCTTCTCGCCATGGGTTGAAAAATTCCGCGTAGAATTCGCGTCCATCTTCGGACCCCAATCCAGCGATACAAGCTTCGCTGCCGCCGAGAGCTGGGATCGCGAGCTTTGAGGGGCTCTCGGATCGAATTCGAAGTGGAGATGTGACGTCTATGCAGGTTCCCCAATGACGCCACTCAGTAACAATCCTAGTAACATTTGTCGAGCTAAGTACCACTCCTTTGAGATGCCCTATGAACTCTGAGTTAACTGAAGAAGAAATGCGTCGTGCCCTGTTCGGTACGGATGAGCCCGAAGTGCAGGTTTCTGCTCCTCCGGTGCAGGAGCCTGCGCCCGAGGTTGTACATACCAAGCCGGTTGAAGCTCCCATAGTTAAGAAAGCGGTAGCGAAAGCATTTACGCCTAGGCTTAGAGTCACGCTTCGGGTTGGCAACGAATTTGAGGGGAAGATGCACGAGTTAATTCACGAGGCCGACACGTTGAGCTCGTTGCTTGCCGAGCAAGAAGCCGTGAAAGCTGCCAGGAAGAAGTACAAGTATGTGGAAGTAGTATCGGTCAAGTCGATGTAGAGGCGCTCCTGGCTTCCTTGGTTAGGCGGCTAATCGTACGTGCGTCAGGATCATCGAGTTTCGCGTAGGCGTAGGCGTAGCGTAGGGCGTATAGCGCGCTATGTTGCCCCCCAGATGGGTGGCGGATAACGCGATACGCTTTAGATGGCAAAGACAGGGACTAGGCCAGCTCCAGCCGCCCGGACTCCATGGTTTCCACAAGACTGTGCAACCAATCTTCCAGCGTTGGAGCAACCACTTCGCGTAGTGGCTCGTCGTGCCAGAAGTCGATGATCTCACCTGGTTTTTCAGACACTATATTGATGCAGAGATGATCGCCGCCAAAGCTCTGCGTAAATGGTACCCACTGCCGTTTCCACCATTCTGGGTCTTCGAAGTCAGAACCTATCATTGCGTCTAGCTCCAGCTTGCTGCTCAGGCTGTCTTTGACAGAGATGAACATGTGATTGGTAAATAGCGCTTCCTCGGTACTCCCATCCTTCCATAACCAGAGCGCCCGGAGGTCTGCTGGGAGTGTGATGCCAGTTCGGCGCTCGTAATCATCCAATGCAGCAACTGACACGCCAGTAGCAAGCGTTGCGTAATAGGCTGGGCGGTGCTGTTGCAACCACCCGTCCATGCGCGTGATGAGATCCTGCATGTAAAAAGACTCCTGTGACTGCTCGGTAGGCCATTATGGATCTCATTCCATGATGGGATAGGGCTTCGTATCATAACGTCAGGTTCGTTTTTCAACTTTTCTTTCACTAAAGATTCCAGCAGCGCAGATAGCCTCAAACAAGCATCAGTCTGGTCTTGACCCTGGCGGTGACTAGCGCCGCGCCTACACCTGGCGGCATCAGGTACGGCCAAGTGCCGTCTTCCAGCGGTAGCGACAAGTGATCCAGCACGAACGGAATCGCCACTGACGGCTGCAGTGGGGCGTTACCCAGCGCCTGGCTGTTACGCCAGGCCGACCAGTAGGCGACGGCGCTGAGATAGCTGCGCATCGCATGCGCCGCGATGCTGGCAGTGATAAAAGCTGCTGCCGCTTCCTGGGTGTTGAGCCCGAGGAGATGCGGGTCCAGCGGGTCTTCATCGACCAAGAGCAACTGTTCTGTATTCCTACTATGTTCAACGGAACATAATTCCAGTATTAAGAATATGACGTCGGATAATCAGACCTGATATAGCCAGCGATGAACCCGCCTGGGCTCTGATTGCTGGGTCAAGCTGGTGGAGGATTTTCGTTTAGGCTCCTTCGTTAGCCATCACCCATTTTAGTGCTCGGTTGGCAAAATCTACTTCTCGAGGGCAACTGCCAGTCTGAAACTCGGAAAGTTGCCTGCGGTGATCAGTTAGTTGTGTCGTCATGTCGAAGTTACTCACTAGAAATCCGAGCATCAACCTTCAGCTCCAACAGAGCTGGCGGCGATCGTTTTCGCAAGTGTAAATATCGCACCGGGTTCTCATGACAAACAGGTGCCATGCGGCCAAACGTAGCCTGAGTACTTGGGATGCTCAAGGCTTCCAGAGTGGGTGTTGAAAATTATTGAAAGTGTCGAATTTACTTCATGGCGGCGCTTTGTCCAACGCTTGAAATTTGTAAATATCTCAATAATTCAATAAGTTAAGATTGTTTTTAACTTGGCATCAAAATTGATTCGTCTTCCTCGATGAGAACGTGTGCAACCGGTTGAAGGCCTGGTTGAAGTCGTCCAGGAACACGGGGCGCTGGCGGCGAACTGATTAATAATTAGGAGCATCACCCATGATCAATCTCAACGAGAAAAGCATCAGCGATGCTGTTCTAAAGCAGCAAGCCGATTGCGAAACCCCTCGGCTCAAGACCGTCATGAGATCCTGGTTAATCTCCTGCACAATTTTTCTCGTAAGGTGCGCCTGAGTAAGCATAGCGAGCATCCCTTCCACAGCCTTAACTTCCTGCTGCAGACCGAAACAATTAAGGGTACGACTGATGATTCTCGACACTCAGGAGCTTTGGCGTGAAACCGTTTATTTATAATGAAGTAGCCAGTCGCGTGGTATTCGGTGAGGCTGCCTATAGCTGTCTTGAGCGTGAGGCGCAGCAACTGAACCTGTCGCGCGTGTTGGTGATTTGCACCCCGGACCAAAAGGTTCAGGCGTTACGTGCAGCCAAGGCGTTGGGTGAGCGCTGTGTCGGCATCTGTGACCTGGCGGTGATGCACGTGCCCGCAGTTGTCGTAAACCAGGCCATTGATCAGGCACTGAAAACTCACGCCGACGGCACCCTGGCGATTGGCGGCGGTTCAACCATCGGTCTGGCCAAGGCCCTGGCATTGCGTATTGGTTTGCCGATCATTGCCGTGCCGACTACTTATGCGGGCTCGGAAATGACACCGCTGTGGGGCATTACCGAAAGCCAACTTAAAACCACTGGCAGAAACCCCAGGGTCCAGCCACTTACAGTGATTTACGATCCGGTGCTGACCTACAGTCTGCCACGTTCAATGTCTATCACCAGTGGCATGAATGCTATTGCCCATGCCGTGGAGGGTTTGTACACGCGCGATGCCAATCCCATCATCAGTCTTATGGCGGAGGAGGGCATCCGGGTCCTGGCCGGAGGGTTATCGTTGATCAAAGACGGCGACTCGACGGCTCAGGGGCGTTCGCAGTGCCTGTATGGCGCCTGGTTGTGTGGAAAAGTACTGGGCAACGTCGGCATGGCGCTGCACCACAAGCTCTGCCATACCTTGGGCGGCACCTTCAACCTGCCGCATGCCGAAACCCACACCGCGGTATTGCCCCACGCGCTGGCTTACAACTTGGCGTTCGCCCCGCAAGCGGAGGCTGGCATTCAGCGGGCGTTGGGTTGCAGCAATGCGGCTCAAGGCCTTTATGATTTGGCGAGGGACAACGGGGCTTGCATGTCCCTGAAGACTTTGGGTCTCAAGGCTGAGGATGTCGATGTGGCGCTGGACATTGCCTTGGACAACCCTTACTGGAACCCACGTCCGCTGGAACGCGAGCCGCTGCGACAGCTGTTGCAGAATGCTTATGAAGGTGTCAGGCCATAAGACGGCAACATCACCCGAGTGGCCGAGGTAAGCACAAGCGTCAGAGAATTACTGAGGGCTTCCCTGGATGTCAGAGGAGTAAGTAGCGTGGCTCACTGTGCAGTCTGATTCTTCAGCTTTTCCAACCGATAAATCATTTGCGCCCGAGTCAGCCCCAGTAGCCGCGCCGCCTGCGATATGTTGCCGTTGGCGTGCTTGAGGGCGCCCTTGGCCAGCCGTGATTCGAGTGCTCCGATGCTTTGACCTTGTTGCATCCATTGTCTGAAAAATGCCTCATCGTCCGATTCACCCGGGACGATACGTCCTTCTTCACTGACGTAATTCAGCGGATGGGTGGGCTCTCTCAGGGATGGGAACAAGCTAGGCACATCAATGAGCTGGTTGTTCTCCACCAGCAGCGCTCCGCGCTCGATAATGTTTTCCAGTTCGCGAATATTACCCGGCCAGGCGTACTGCATCAGGGTCTGGCGCGCCTTGTCGGTCATACCAGGAATACGCTTGCTGTAGCGCTCCTGGAATTTTCCCAGGAAGTGTTCAATCAGCAGAGGGATATCTTCGCGCCGCTCGCGTAACGGTGGAATGGTTATTGGGAAGGCGCTCAGTCGATAGTACAAGTCAGCTCGAAATCGACCTTGCTCTACGGCTTGGCGCAAGTTTTCATGGCTGGCAGCGACGATACGTACGTTAACTTTCACACATTGACCACCGCCGATACGTTCTATTTCACCTTCCTGCAATGCTCGGAGTAATGCCGCTTGGGCTCTGGCTGGTAATTCCACCACCTCATCAAGGAACAGGGTACCGCCATTGGCACGTTCGAACTTGCCTTCACGGCTACTATGGGCGCCTGTGTAGGCACCTTTCTCTACACCGAACAATTCTGCTTCGATCAGGTCTGGAGGAAAGCAGGCGCAGTTGACCGCTACGAAAGGGCCGTTGCGGCGTTCAGAGCCTTGATGCAACGAGCGGGCAAAAATCTCCTTGCCGACACCGGTTTCGCCCTGAAGCAGCACCGCGATGTCGGCCCCCATGGCTTTTTTCAGCAGTGCGCAGGCATGCCGGAATTCCGGTGAGCGGCCTATGGAGTGAACGATGGGGTCCTGTTCGAAGGAAGCCTGGTTTCGCGCCTTAATCATTTGATCCTGCAAGCGCTGTAAAGCTTGTTCGAGCTTGTCCGGGATAAGAAAGGCTTCCAGCTCCTCACGTTCTTCCCAATGTTCAGCCGTTTTACCGATGATCAGGCAGTGATCGGCTCCGCAGCCTTTACACTGAACTTCGCGAAACAGCACGTTGCATCCCATGTAGTAACTGGAATTGCCGCTGGCGTAGCCGGTAAGGAACCAGCACATCGGCTCCATTTCCGGAGTTCCCGCTTCAATGCCCTCGACTTCAAAGGCATCGAACCATTCAAACTCGGCATAAAACAGGCCGGCCTCGCGATCCAGTTCGAGCCGCCGCTGTTTGATGTTGACCATCCCTTTGAGTTCCGCGAGCTGCGGACCGGCCCAGAATTTTTCCTGCGCACTGAGGTCCGGGCGCAAGGCGTTCGCCAGTTGGGCGTCGCGCCAGCCGGACAGATAGCCCAGCCGCATTGACAAGCTTTTGGTGCGGACAGGGCCCAGGGTGGTGATCAGTTCGGCGCGCAAGTTCTTGAAAAACCAGGTCGGGGTCAGCAGCAGCCGTTGCTCATGCAACCAGATTTTTCCGTTTTTCAGGTCAAAGCCAATTTGCGCCGTAAGATCGTTTTGTTCGGGAAGCTCGTGTTGGGATTTGGCGGGCATCGGCCTTTCCTTTTGTCATTCTGCTAACGGGCAGCACGCAGACCAACACTGCGAAGATCAGTAATTGAGCATTGTTTTTTTCCAGCGAAAAAAGAGCGCATGGGTATTGGCGCGCACAGGGTGCTTGCGCTCATTCCAATGGCGTCTGGCGTTGACCATCGACCCAATATTTTGGAGAGTCTACGATTGACAAATGACTCTCAAAAATCTTCGGAAGATGAGCTTTCAACAGCTCTACCCAAGTCTTGATCTTCGCATCCAGATATCTTCGGGAGGAATAGGTGGCGAATACGCTTCGTTCGTGAATTCTGTACTGAGGTAACACCCGAATCAGGCTACCTTCCCTTAGGAGCTTGCTCGCGACGTAGCTTGGCAAGAGGCAGATCCCCATACCCGCAGCAGCACTGAATGCAAGCGCTTGCGAAAGGTCTACCTTGAAGGTCTCGCCTGGATCAATGACCATTTCACCTTCCGATCCTTCAAAAACCCAGCTGTCGGGAGACATCGAGTCTGTGAGTCGCAGACAGGTGTGGTGAGCCAAGTCAGATGGGGTTAGTGGGGTTCCGCAGCGAGTCAGGTATTGCGGGGATGCGCAGGCCACGCTGAAAAAGCTCCCGAGATGCTGACCCACCGAATCCGAATCCGGCAAACTGCGCGAGAGGTTAATCACGACGTCAATGTTGTCGTCGATCAAGTGCGGTCTCTGGCGGGCCAGCGACAAATCGAGGGTCACCTCAGGGCAACTCCTGGAATACTCGACCACCAGAGGCATCAGGCACTCAAGTCCGAACTCTGTGACCGAATGTACTTTCAGGCACCCACTGGGCTTATGGGACGCCGAACCCGCCTCACAAGCGGCGTCGTCAACCCGCACAATGATTTCTCTGCAGGACTCTAGATAGCGGGCTCCTACGTCTGTCAGGACCTGGCTTCGAGTCGAGCGTTGTATCAAGCGAGCCTTGATTGTGTGCTCAAGTAACGCGATTGACCGAGAAATATGTGCAGTTGAGACGTTCAGCGAGTCCGCAGTCGCCGTAAAGCTGCCGGTTTCGACGACTCTCACAAACACGCGCATGGCATAAAATAAATCCATAGTCTCTCTCTTCAGCTCTTGGTCCAGCCGCCGCCGAGCGCGCGATACAGACGCACACGGTCCAGCGCCGCTTCGGTAGCGCTGTCTACCAGATCGCTTTGTGTTGCCAGCAGTGAGCGTTGCACGTTCAGCACGTTGATGAAGTCCACTGCGCCTTGGGCGTATCTATCCCTGGCCGTACTGAGGGCAATATTATTTTGGTGGACGGCCTCCTCGAGAGCGGAGTGATGCTTTTTCTCGGCCGCGTAATCTGTCATGGCGTTATCGACCTCGTGCCAGGCCCCAAGTACGACATGCTGATAATTCAGTGCGGCTTCTTGCTCCTGGCGCTTGCGTAGTTCAAGAGTTCCGGTCAACCGGCCGCCTTGAAAAACAGGTAGATACAGGCTCGGGCCATAAGACCATTCCCGGGAGTTCCATGCCCCCAGGTTCGATCCATCCAGGGCTTGGAAACCCATGCTCGCGCCCAGACTGACGCGAGGATAAAAATCTGCTTTCGCGATCCCGATGGCGGCCGTGGCTCGATGCAGGGCGGCTTCACTTTGTCGAATATCGGGACGGCGTTGCGCCAATTCAGATGGCAAACCGACAGGAACGTCCGGTGCCGGATTCGGAATAGCCTTGGGTTCGATCAGTTCAGCATGCAATGTTCGAGGTGCTTCGCCGAGCAGATAGCTCAGTGCATTGATTAATCGATCTTTTTGAGCGTCGAGCACCGGCAACACAGCCTCAATCGTCGCAACTTGGGCGGCCGAGTTGGAGGTGTCTAGGTTGGTAGTCACTCCATTCTCGAAACGGGCTTTAGTGAGCTGGCTGCTTTGCCTGGCAATTTCCAGATTCTGTTTGGCGACCGCCAGTTTCGCCTGTACACCACGCAGGCGGATGTAGTCAGTGGCGGTCTCCGCAGCGATGCTCAATAGCACTCCATCGCGTTGTGCCTGGGTCAGATCGACTTCTGCGTCCGCAGCCTCGATGCTGCGGCGCACATGACCCCAAAGGTCGACCTCCCAACTGGCGTCGATGGTGCTGCTCCAAAGTTCGAAGGGCGCTTTGCCGTTCAAGTTGGATTCATCCAGCACGCCCATCGAGCTGTTTCGCGCGCGCTTGTACGCACCGTTGGCACTAATTCCCGGCAACTGCTCACTGCCTGTTACCTGACGCAGTAGTCGGCTCTGCTCCAGACGATTACTGGCGGTGCGCACGTCGAAATTTGCGTTGGCTGCCCGTTCCACCAGGCTGGTCAGCTGTGTGTCACCCAACTGCTGCCACCACTGGCTGTCGACCTTTCCTTGCAAGGTAGCGCCAGACTGTACGGAGTCTTGCCAGGTTGTCGGCAATTGGTTTTCCGGTTTCTGAAAATCCGGCCCCACCGCACAAGCACCAAGACTGCTCAACGCGATCAACAAAAGAGTACGTTTCATTTCAGTGCTCCTTGATGGTATCGACGCTGACAACCACCGACATCCCTATGCGTAGCCGATCCAGGTCAGGTTGGCTCTCGTCGAAGACGATTTTTACCGGGATACGCTGGACGACTTTTGTGAAGTTGCCTGTGGCGTTGTCGGGGGCAATTTCCGAAAACGACAGGCCAGTGGCTGGCGCGAGGCTCTCGATACGTCCTTTGAATCTGTGATCCGGGAAGCTGTCGACACGCAAGTCCACAGCCTGCTCTTCTCTCATGTGAGCCAGTTGTGTCTCGCGAAAGTTGGCAACCACGAATGCCTCGCGTAGGGGGACTATAGCCATCAGCGGCTGCCCTTGAGAGACGTACGCACCAACGCGAACAGAACGCTGGCCAACCATTCCATCCTGGGGAGCGGTGATTTTGGTGTAGGACAGGTTGAGATCAGCCTGTCTGAGCGCCGCTTCATCTTTTTCCAGCGCGGCCTTAGCAACATCAAGCTGAGCCTTCAATACCTCCAGTGTTTTCATTGCAGCGATCCGGGAAGCCTCATCCCTATCTCGCGTAGCCTGCCAGCCTTGAAGCTCTGCCTCGGCTTTTTGCCGTTCCTGCTGCGTCCCCGCGCCCGCGTTCGATAGGTTGAAGTAGCGCTGGGCATTCGCTTGCGCGAACTTCAACGAAGCGGCAGTGGAGCGTGTCGTCGCCGCGGCCTGATCTATGACAGCTGATTGGCGTTCGATACTGGCGCCAAGATTCTTCAGCTCGGCTTTTGCCGCTTGAACGTTTGCCGCCGCCGCTGCCTGTGCAACGAGAAAGTCCCGGTCATCCAGCTCTGCCAGCAACTGGCCTGCTTTTACTGACTGGTTGTCGTCCACGGCAACCTTTGTGATTTGTCCGGACAGACGAGGCGATACCAGTACTGAGTCGGCTCTGATGTACGCGTCATCCGTGCGCTGGACAGAACCTTCACTCAGGAGTTTGTAGCCGGTGTAGACGGCACAGATGACGATGGCGGTAGTGATTAAACCAATTGCAGTTCTATGTTGTTTCATGGAGATACCGGGGGTTGCGGTGGAAAGGCGCGTTTGGGCAAGGTCAGGAGGACGACAAGCAAAACGGTGATGACAGACAGCGATGCCAGGTATGCGTCGCTGAAGCTCAATACAAAGGCCTGCTCACGAATGCGCTCGGCAATGGAGCTGGTGGTGTTTTCATTGAGCAGGGGAGCAAGCGCTTGGTGTTTTGAGCCCAAGGCATCGAGCAAAGTATTGGAATGCAGGTGCTCGCGATGCGTGACAAAGTTCTCCAATGCCGAGGCTGCGACCACTGAAAACAACCCGCGCATTGTGTTGACCATCGACGAAGCGAACGGGCCTTCCATTGGATGGATCACGCCGGTTGCGTTCATCAGCAAGGGCACCACAACCATGGGTTGACCGAAGGCATGAAGGATTTGAAGTACGTACAAGTCGTCCCGAATCCAGTCACTGGTGATCAACGAACCGCCGACACAAGCAAGCGCCAGTAGCATAAGACCGCCGCCAATGACATAGCGCGAGTCGACCCAGTTACGATTGATCACGGCCGCAACCAGCGGAGCCAGCAACAATTGTGGCAAGGCAATCATCAGCGCTGTTGGCATTGTCTGGAGCGGGCGATACCCTTGAACTTCAGTCAGATATGATGCCGGGATTGCACTGCCGGCCATGGACAGAAACAGAAACAAGCACAAAGTGATAATGCCGTAGGCAAAGTTGCGCCTTTCCAGCAGTTGCAGCTTGAACAATGGAAGGGGGTGAAACCACTCATTCAATAGGAAAAGCGGCAGGCACACCGCAGCCCCCAGAAGAAGGATGCCGATCAACGACGAATTCAACCAGTCGAGTCGCTCACCTTGAGTCAGGGCGATAACGAGCATTGAAATACCGCTTATGCCAAGCAGTGCTCCTCGCCAATCGGCTTGCTTGAAACGCTCCAGGCGAACTGGATCTTGCGGCAGTCCGTAGGCAATCAATGCTGCACCGATCAAACCTGTCGGTACGATCTGCCAAAAGACCATTCTCCAATCCCCACCTTCAGTCCAAAGTGAGGCCAGTGGCATTGAGATGTTTGGACCGAAGGTAGCAGTCAGGGCATAGGCGGAGAGCCCATAGAGCTTGACGTGCCAAGGCAAAAAACGCAGAGCGGCAGTCATTAGTAAGGGTGGCAACGCGCCGCCAGCCAAACCTTGCAGCACCCGCAGCGTAACCAGGCTTTCAAGGTTGGGTGCGAAAGGAATGATTGCACCGAAAGTGGTGAAGGCAAAAGTGGCAACAATCGCAAAACGGCGAAGTGAAAACGTCACGGCAAGCCACGGCGCTATAAGCATCGCGGATACCTCGGCGGCCGCATATGCAGAGCTTACCCACGTGCCTTCATCATGGCCGAGACCATAGATGCCCAAGATATCGACCAAGGTAATATCAGTGACTCGGTCATTGATGCCTGACGTAAGGGCGGCAATCAAAACGCCGATCAAGCCGATGGCGAGCCTCAAGCCGAAAGGGGCAGGAGCGGGGGGTGAAATGGATGCGGACAAGGGAGAAATTCCTGCTATGCAAAATGATATACAACCTACGATGCGGTACACTGTACCAATGAGCGATACTAAAGGCAATGCTATGACAATTCAGGAATCTGATCGCGGTGGCGTCCAGGTCATCTCTCGGGCGGCAGCGATTCTTCGCTGCCTGGAAAACGAACCCTCGGGGTTAAGCCTTGGCGCAATCGCCAAACTAAGCGGTTTACCGCGCTCAACCGTCCAGCGGTTGGTGGATGCACTTGCACACGAGGATCTTTTGGAGGTGCATGGAAGGGGTGGTGTTTGCCTGGGGCCGGCACTCATGCGCCTGGCCTCGCACAGTCATGTCGATATCACTCAAAAATCCCGCTCTTATCTGGAGGAACTTTCGCGAGTCACCGGGGAGACGGCAGTTCTGGTCGGGGCGAGTGGTACGGAGTTGATGATTCTTCAATCTATCGTTTCGCCACATGCACTCAGGGTTGCACCCGTTGCGGGCAGTTTCTTGAGCATCTACGCAACGTCAGGGGGAAAAATTTTGCTGTCCACCCTGAATGACCAGGCTATCTGCGAGCTGCTGGGGCCGGAGCTCAAACAATTCACCCCCAAAACACCTACGCTCCAAGAGTTGTTGATACAGCTTGGGCAGGTCAGGCAAGGCGGGTTCGCCTATGACTTCGATGAGCACACGATTGGTGTCGGTGCCATAGCGGTGGGCATACAGACGCCTCAAGGCCGGTATGCTATCGATGTGGTCGGCCCGGTTTGGCGAATCGAACAGGCGAAGGAAACGGTAGAGGCTGCGCTACTGAAGTGTAAGGAAGACCTCATCAACGGCTTGCGAAGTATCGATTAGTACAGCTTTTACGACCGTCGCCTCAGACCTCCGCTCCCACGCAAGCAAGTGCGATCGGCGAAGTCGACTGGCGCGGTACACGCGATGTCGCACAGCCTCGGTGGTCACCTCGACTTGCCGCACGGCTTGTGCAACGCCGTGCTTGTCGAACACGTCGTAGCGTTCAACTATACCTCCGCGCCCGAGCGGTTCAAGGTGATCGCAGAGACCTTCGGCATTGACTGTCGGGAGCTCAATCAGCGGCAGATACGCGCACGCTTGGTGTGTGCCGAGCGCTCTTAGTCCCGGCACATCGTTGATCATCGAGGCGTTGCCGGCGGTGACGCTCGCGTCTTTCTCGACCCGCGAGCAGCAGGACGCTCATGACTCGTGCAAGGCCTCGATCAGGCCGTCCTGCAGAAGCGAGCCGGCCAGTTGCGCGTGACCCATGCGCAACCCGGTGCGCGCTTTGGCCAGCGTGCAGGGAGCCAGGCTCATGTTTTCCATAGTGCCGGCAATCACCACCTACGCATCGCCACAGCGAATCCCCACAGCGAATCGCCTGAGCCGCCAGCATCACGGATTTCCACGGCACTGGTGTCGGCCAATGCGCCCTGGAAGGTACCGATGGCGGTGCGGGCGGCGGCAACTATCACGACTTCAAGCATGCTGTGCTCCCGTTTCCGGTAGAACGGCGTGATGCCTTTTCAGGCAATCAACGCCTGCCACACTCCGGCTTAAAGTTGGGTAACGGCTATCTTGCTGCCGGTCTGACTGGCATCGTGGAACTGAGCGTTCGAGCCATCGCGCCACCGTTCAAGCAATTGCGCCTGGCGCTGTTGGGCGTGGACGAGGAAGCGCTCCTTGACCGGACCATAACCGCGCACGCTGTCTGGCAGCTGTGCCAGTTCCTGGGCCAGGCTCAGGTTGTCGGCGGTCAAATCCATCAAGACTTCATCGAGGACTCGTTCGTAATTGGCCAGCCAGTTACGTTCCACCTTGCGTTCGTGAGTGTGACCAAACGGATCGACCCAGGTGTTGCGCAGAAACCGAAACCTGGCCAGCAGCTTGAAGCCTTGTAGCATCCACGGGCCGAAGCTGCGCTTTTTCGGCTCACGGCCGCTGCCGTTATCATTCAGCAGCGGTGGAGCGAGGTGGAAGCGCAGGCGGAAATCACCCTCGAAGCCCGCCTGGATTTTTTTCAAAAACTGGCCATCAGTAAACAGGCGCGCCACTTCATATTCGTCTTTGATTGCCAGCACTTTGAAGTAGTAGCGGGCGACGTTTGCCGACAGCTCGCCCGGTTGCCCAAGCAGCGCAGTCTCCGCCTTCATGAACTGCTCGACCTTGTCCCGGTAGCGTTGGGCATAGGCTTTGTTCTGATAGTCGGTGAGGAATGCCACGCGCCGCTCCAGCGATTCTTCCATGCTTTGCGACAACAGGCGGTCGGCATTCTGTACCTTGCCTGCTTCCAGCTTGCGCAATACCCGTGGCAAATCTTCGGCGCTGCGCCGGCCCCAGGCAAACGCGGCGAGGTTGAAGGGCACCGCCGTGCCGTTTAGTTCGATGGCCTGCAGCAGCGCTGCCTCGCCCACCGGCAACCAGCCTTTCTGGCAGGCGTAGCCAAGCATGAAGGTGTTGGTGGCAATCGAATCGCCCATCAAGGCTGTGGCGATTTTGCTCGCGTCGATGAAGTCTGCCTGAGCATGACCCACCGCTTCAGCAATTTGCGCCGTCATGGTTTGGGTCTTGAATGTTGGATCCGGGTGCTTGAGCAAGTCACCGCTTTCCGCCTGCTGCGCGAAGGTCCGCACAAAGGCGCTGGTGATAGTTTCTTCGCTGTTGATCAGCGCATGCGTAACACCTTGGCGCAGTTTGGACAGGGTTTCGGTGTTGGCGCTGACCACCAGATCGCATCCCAGCAGCAGGGCCGCTTCTCCTTCGGCAATCCGCGGTGCAAACAACTGGTCCTGGTGCGCGGCGATGCGGATGTGCGACCACACCGCGCCACCTTTTTGCGCCATGCCGGCCATGTCCAGGTTGAGCGTGCCCTTGCCCTCGATGAACGCCGCCATCCCGAGCAGGGCCCCAATCGTCACCACGCCAGTACCGCCCACGCCGGTCACCAGAATGCTGCAAGGCACGTCCAGCGCAACAGTCGAAGGCGTCGGCAGGTCCCACACTTCATCTGCTGCAGCGGCCAGCGCTTTGGGTTTGCGCAACGTCCCGCCTTCGACCGTGACAAAACTCGGGCAGAAGCCGTTGAGGCAAGTGAAGTCCTTGTTGCATGAAGACTGGTCGATTTCGCGCTTGCGGCCAAATTCGGTTTCCACTGCCACCACCGACATGCAGTTGGACTTGCTGCTGCAATCGCCGCAGCCTTCACAGACTGCTTCGTTGATCACCACCCGGCGTGCCGGGTCCGGGAACTTGCCGCGCTTGCGCCGCCGACGTTTTTCCGCAGCGCACGTCTGGTCATAGATGATTGCGGATACGCCTTGGAACTGGCGCAGCTGTTCCTGCACTTCGTCCATCTGGTCGCGACGCAGCACCGGAACGCCGTCTGCCAGATCATGGATGTGTTGATATTTCTCGACATCTTCGCTGACCACCACCACGCGCTGCACGCCTTCGGCAACGAGCTGCCGGCTGATTTGCGCCACGCTGAGGCTGCCGTCCACCGGTTGTCCGCCGGTCATGGCCACGGCGTCGTTGTAGAGAATCTTGTAGGTGATTTGCACCTTGGCGGCGATCGCAGCCCGAATAGCGAGAATGCCGGAGTGGAAATAGGTTCCGTCACCGAGGTTGGCGAACACATGTTGAGTAGTGGTGAACGGTGCCTGGCCGATCCACGCTACGCCTTCGCCGCCCATCTGACTGAAAGTCTGGGTCTGCGGATAGATCCAGGCGGCCATGTAATGGCAGCCAATGCCGGCCAGTGCGCGACTGCCCTGCGGGACTTTGGTCGATGTATTGTGCGGGCAACCGGAACAGTAGTGGGGCACGCGTTCCATCAGGTTACTGAATTGATCTTTGCTGGCCAGTTGCGCATCCAGCACGGCCAGGCGCACTTGCAGCGGGCCACTTTGATGCAGGCGCAGAATACGCTTGGCCAGCGCACGGGCGATCATCGCCGGGGTCAGGTCGTTGATGGCTGGTAGCAACCAACCCGTGTGTGGCAGGCTCCACTCACCCTTGTCGTCAAACTTGCCGACGATGCGCGGGCGTACGTCCTCGCGCCAGTTGTAGAGTTCTTCCTTCAACTGGTATTCGATCATGTGGCGTTTTTCTTCCACCACCACGATTTCTTCCAGGCCCTCGGCAAACTGCCGGACGCCTTCAGCCTCCAGCGGCCAAACCATGCCGACCTTGTAGACCCTCAGGCCAATCTGCTGGGCGAGTGTTTCGTCGATGCCGAGGATTTTCAGTGCCTGGCAAACGTCGAGGTACGATTTGCCTGACGTGATGATGCCGATGCGCGCTTTCGCTGAGTCCATCACGACACGGTCGAGGCGGTTGGCCCGGGCATAGGCGAGGGCAGCATATAGCTTGTGTTCCAGCAGGCGCTGTTCCTGTGCCAGGGGTGGGTCTGGCCAACGGATATTCAAGCCTCCTTCGGGCAGCGGGATATTGGGAATGATCGGTTGTACGCGATGAATGTCGATGTCGACGACGGCCGCGCTCTCTACGGTGTCGGCCACCGCTTTGAGGGCGACCCAGCAGCCGGAATAGCGCGACATGGCCCAGCCATGCATGCCGTAGTCGAGGTATTCCTGCACCCCCGATGGCGCCAGCACCGGCATCATCACCGCTTTGAAAATGTGCTCGGTCTGGTGCGGTAGCGAGGAGGAGCGCGCGCCATGGTCATCGCCGGCTATGGCCAGCACACCGCCAAACTGCGAGGTGCCGGCGGCGTTGGCGTGGCGGAACACGTCGCCGCAGCGGTCGACGCCAGGACCCTTGCCGTACCACATGCCAAAAACGCCATCGTAGGTCGCGCCTTCGAACAGATTAACCTGCTGCGTGCCCCAGATAGAGGTCGCGGCCAGGTCTTCGTTCATGCCTGGATGGAACACTGTGTGGTGCTCTTTGAGATAGTCGCGCGCCTTCCACAATGCCTGGTCGAAACCACCCAGCGGCGAGCCACGGTACCCGGAAATAAACCCGGCGGTGTTCAGACCATTGGCCAGATCGCGTTGGCGCTGCATCAGTGGCAGACGCACAAGCGCCTGAATGCCGGTGAGCAAGACTTTTCCAGTGTGCCGGACGTATTTGTCATCCAGAGATGGGGGCGCACTCATGTTCATCCTCCAGGCTTTATTGTCATGGCGGCGCCAGGAGAGCGGCGTTGCCTAGTTATTGGCTGGAGTCTAGGGAGCGGTTTTGCCATCGTAAAATCACAAAAACAGGCGCTCGGTATTGGTTAATCAAATAGCAGCCGAGACTTATTGGGCCGTATGACGCAGTGCTCGTTTTACATCGCCGTCCAGCGTGCACGCATTTGATCAATAGCAAAATGCACGTCAGCAATGCTCCCAATCGTTGTGCCCAAACCGTGTGGTCCCGTCTACTTCACTCCACGCCGAATGCCCTCGGGCAGTGCTGATCAGCGCGGTCCACGGGGCCCGACACTGCGGCTGCCAATAACAACAAGAATGTAGAGGGAGTGTTGATGAACGACGCAAAGCTGAAGTCGTTAAGCCTGGCTGTCTGGTTCAGCGTGACCGGGGGAGCCTTGCTCATTGGAGACAGTCAGGCGGCCGAGTTTGATACCGGCAACCCTGACCTGACCGCGCGCTGGGACAACACCGTGCGCTACAACCTCGGTATTCGGGCCGAGGGGCGCGACTCGGCATTGGCCAACAACGCCAGCTACGATGAGTCCGATGCCAAGTTTGATCGCGGCGATGTGGTGACCAATCGGGTTGATTTGATGAGCGAAATGGAGGTCGCGTACAAGCAGTACAACGGCTTTCGCATCAGTGGCGCTGGCTGGTACGACCAGGCATATGAAAACACTGATGTCGAAACCAGCCCCGGCAATGTTTACTACCCAGGCGCGTTTCCCGGTACCAGCACGCCTAGCTACAACAACGGTAAATACTCCAGTTTCACTAAGCGTTTCCACCGCGGACCCAGCGGCGAGTTGCTGGACGCCTTTGCGTTTACCCGATTCGACCTGGGTGAGATTCCGGTCAGCGTGCGTGCCGGCCGGCATACCGTGTACTGGGGTAACGGCCTGCTGATCGCCGGCCATGCCGTGTCCTATTCCCAGGCACCGCTGGATGGCCGCAAAGCGGTAAGCAACCCCGGCACCGAAACCCGCGAAATCTTCCTGCCACTGACGCAGATTTCCACCCAGGCGCAAGTCACCGACAAGCTGTCAGTGGCGGCGCAGTATTTCTTCGAATGGGACACCACACGCGCCCCTGAAGGCGGCACGTATCTAGCCTCAGCGGACGTCGCGCTGGAAGGGCCGGACCGCTTGCCGCTATTCAGTGGTTTCTCGCGGCCGCTGATTGATCCGCTCAAACCCAAGGACAAGGGCAACTGGGGCGTGATGGGCACCTACAGCTTTGATTTCCTGCATTCGGAGGTCAGCGCGTTCTATCGCGAGTTCGATGACTACAACCCGTGGGGCCTGCAAGTGGCGCCGACTTTTGCCCGTTACGTGTACGCCGAGAACGTCAAGCTCTATGGCCTGGGTTATTCCGCAGGCCCGGTGTTGGGGGGCGGCTCCCTTGGCGTAGACCTGTCGTATCGCCAGAACACCTCGCTGGTCTCCAGCAACATCAGTACTGCAGACAATCAGGGCGCACGCGGTGACACCTGGCACATGGTGGTAAACGGCCTGTGGCTACTGCCGCGCACCGATTACTTCGATACCGGCAGTCTGATCACCGAAATGGCGTTCAGTCATGTGCAACGGGTGACCAAGCACGAGGAACTGTTCAAAGGTGAAGGCTATGACGGCTGCCCGGCGGGCCAGGACAAGCACTACGGTTGTGCGACCAAAAACTACGTCGGCCTCGCCGTCAGCTTCGCGCCGCAGTGGCTGGGGGTGTTCCCGGGCTGGAATATTTCCACGCCCATGAGTGTGGATTACGGGGTCAACGGCAATGCCGCCACCGGCGGTGGCAACGAAGGCAAATACACCTGGAAAGCGGGTGTGAAGGGCACCTACGACGAGCGCGTCGACGTGACCCTGTCGTACATCGGCTACGGCAGCGAACGCAAATATGGCGATGTTGCCGGCGTCGGCAAAACAGTGATCGGCGGGACGGGCGACGTTGGCCTGACCGACCGTAACTGGGTCTCGCTGACCCTCAGCACTGCGTTCTGAACCGCCCTTGAACTGCAATGCCGTGATTGCCGGAATCGGCGATCACCCATCTGAATGGAGAACGTTATGACGGTTAATGCATATGCGATGGGCCTTGTGGCCATTGCTTTGGCGGGGTCGGCCGTGGCCGATGAGGGCGCTACCACCGCCGACCTGGGCGGCAAGCTGACGACCTTTGGTGCGATTGTTGCGGGCAACGCGGCAGGCACTATTCCGGCCTACGACGGTGGCCTGAAAGTGCCCGCAGGGCTGGTGCCCGGCGACGGCAACTGGCCCAACCCGTTTGCCAATGAAAAGCCCCGCTTGCGCATTACGGCGGCCAACGCCGACCAGTACGCCGACCAATTGGCGGCCGGGCAGCTGCAACTGCTCAAGCAGAACCCCGACACTTATTATCTTGAGGTGTACCCCACCCACAGGACGGCGACCTTTCCGGCGAATTTCCTGGCAGCCACCCAGCGCAACGCCAGCCGCAAGGACTGCAAAACCGAGAACGACGGCCTGTCGATCAGCGAAGGCTGCCGGGGCGGTCTGCCATTCCCGCTGCCGCGAGATGGCCGTGAATTGATGTGGAACTACATCCTCAACTATCAGGGCGTGAATGGCTGGGACTGGAACCACAGTGCCTATGTGGTCAACGAGGGCCACGCGACGCTGACCAACACCAACCGGTCCACCGGCGAGAAACCTTTCTACCAGATGGATGTTCCCGGGCGTGATCCGAAAATCGCCCAGCGCATCTGGTCGCGCATCGTCGCGCCAGCCCGTACGGCCGGGCAGGCATCCGGGTATTGGGATTATCTCGACCCGGTCGCCGACTCCCGCTACGCCTGGAGCTACAGCACCGGCCAGCGCCGCGTCCGCAAGGCCCCGGAATTCAACTACGACACCCCCAACTCGGCGTTCGGCGGGGTGGCGTTCTACGACGAAATCTTCCTGTTTTCCGGAAAGATGGACCGCTTTGACTGGAAGCTGGTGGGCAAGAAGGAAATGCTCATCCCCTACAGCAACTACACGCTGAAGTGGGGTTGTGACATGGACAAGAAGCTCATGCCCAAACACATCAATCCCGCCTGTGAGCGCTGGGAGCTGCACCGCGTCTGGGTGGTGGAAGCGACGCGCAAGGACGGCGTGCGCCACGCGCAGAAAAAACGCCGCTACTACATCGACGAAGACACCTTTGGCGCAGCGGTCTACGACGCCTGGGACGACAGCGGCGCACTGTTCCGCACCGGCTCGCAATACAACATCCAGGCCTATGGTATTCCGAATAATCCGCAACAGGATTCCTACTCGTTGTATGACTTCACCCGTGACCAGTACGGCATGTTTGGCAATGGCCCGACGCGCTACCGCGAGGCCCCGGTCGCTGAGCGTGAAGCAAATCCGCAGACCATAGCCGGTGGCCAGACCCGCTGACCGCATGCTCCTTTTCGGCGCTCGCCACGGGCGCCGATTTTTTTATCCGTCCCGAGACCCTTTTATGAGCGAGATACTGCAACGTTTAGACGGCAAGGTCTGCGTGATCACCGGCGCCGGCAGTGGCATCGGCCGCGCCTCGGCCCTGCGTTTTGCCCGGGAGGGCGCCACGGTGGTGGTCACCGACCTTTTCGCTGAATCGGCGCAGGCCGTGGCGACTGAAATCGGCGCCAAGGCACTGGCCCTGCAGGTGGATGTCGGCGATGAAGCCGCGTTGCGGCAGATGGTCGAAGAGACTGTGCAAACCTTCGGCCGAATCGACGTCCTGTTCAACAATGCGGTGTACCGAAACCCGGCCACTACCCGCGACATTGACTTCATCAACTTCAACACCGAGCTATTCCACAACTGCATGCGGGTCAACGTGTTAGGTGGCGTGTTGGCGTGCAAATACGCCTTGCCGCACATGCTCGCCCAGGGCAGCGGTTCGATTCTGTTCACCTCGTCCACCAGCTCGATTGCCGGCGAAATTTCTCAGTTCAGCTACGGCGCCTCCAAGGCCGCACTCAACTGGTACGTGCAAAGCATTGCCGCCACCTTTGGTAAACGCGGCATTCGTTGCAACGGGATTTTGCCGGGGGTGATTCGCACGCCGGCCATGGAAAGCTGGGCCAACGAGGCGATGAAGGCGGCCTTTCTCGACCTGCAAAACGTGCCGCAACTGGGCGAGCCGGAGGACATCGCGGCCATGGCCGCTTTCCTCGCCAGCGATGACGCCGCTTACGTCAACGGCACGCTGATGCGCGTGGACGGCGGCATGAGTTGCGGCACGCCGATGGTGCCGGTGGTGCGCAATTTCCTGTTGCCCCAGGCCTCGATCTGATCCCGATCCATTCACTGCACTGGAGCCCATTTTATGGCACTCGAACAGGAACGCTTCATCCTCGACATGCTCGCCGCCTGGGGCGACGGCAGCGATGGCAGCCGGCCGGACCTCGAACGCATCATGGCCACCTTCGCAGACGACGCCGTCTGGCAACTGTGGGTGCCCGGTGGCCCGGTGATCCGTGGGCGAGATGCGTTGCGCCGCGAAATCGCGCGGCAGATGAGTTATGTCACGCACAACCGCTGTACAACGCGTCACATCGTCTCTTCGGAGCGCGTGGTGATGACCGAACGCGACGATTACTGCGTCAGCAATGGAGTACCCATGCCGCACTCAATGGTGGCGGTGTATGAGCTGGACGAACACGGCCTGATCTGTGCGTGGCGCGAGTACCTGGACACTGCCGATCTGGCGAAGAAAAAGGGCGTGCCGCTGGAGCAGGTAGGCGGGCCGAACGCTGGTAGCACCAGCACCCATTGAGAGCGGCGCTGGACATCAGCGCCTGAGGAAGACCCCGTATGCCAACAACAATAAATGCGACTGTTGATCCGGTCGAAGAAAAGCTGCGCAACTTTGTCGAAGGGCTGCTGGGTGGGAACATCACGGCGATGCAACGTCTGCTGCGCTGGCGTCCGGCGTGGAACCTTGAACTGCAACGCGATGGCGAAACCCTGCTACTGCATATCCGTGGCGAAAGGGGCGGTGATGTCAGCCCCTTTCCGGATCTGCGCCGTGAGGCGGACATTCTGACCTTGCTCGGTGAGCAGGGCGTGCCGGTACCGCGCATCTACGGTTATTGCGAAGACCCGCCAGCGATCTTGATGGAGCTGGTACCGGGCAGCCGTGACGTCAACACGGCAAAGAATGATGCCGAACGGCACGCCGTCTCACGCCAGTGGGTCGACGCCATGGCGCGCATGCACCAACTGCCGTTGCAACCCTTCATTGAACAGGGCATTCATCTGCCGACCAGTGCCGAGGACATCACCCTCGCAGGCCTGGAGGCTTATTACCCGCTGTATGCGCGCAATAAAACCAGGCCTCAGCCGCTGGCTGAATTCGCCCTCGGCTGGTTGCGCCGCAATGTGCCGCAGCACCGTACCCGGCCTGCTTTCGTGCAGTACGATTCAGGGCAATACCTGTTCGAGAACGGACAGGTACAGGGGCTCTACGATTTTGAGTTCGCCATGATTGGAGATCCGTTGGCTGACCTGGCTTCGGCACGGATGCGCGATAATTACGAGCCGCTCGGAGACCATTTTGCGGACCTGTATCGCTACTATCAGCAAGTGACCGGGGAGCCGGCGGATCCCGATGTGGTGCGTTATCACACCGCACTGTTTGCCACTGTCAGCACCATGCAGTTCTCGGCATCGATCGCCACGCCACAACCGGGCGACCCACATGACACCTACACCGAGTTTGACCTCGCCCTGCGCCGGGTGGTGGTGCATGCGCTGGCCGAAGCCATGGGTGTGCCTCTGCAAACGCCGAAACTGGACATGGTCAGCAGCGGTCCGAATGCCCAGTTGCTGACCATGCTTGGCGATGCTCTGTCGCAGGTGGAAGTCGGCAGTGACTTCCAGAAAACGAAACTGCGCGCAGTGAGCAAACTGGTGGAGTACCTGGGCCGTGGCGATGCCATGGAATTGCACTTGCGCGAGCTGGAACAACAGGAGGTGCAAGTCCTGCTGGACCGCACGTTCAACGATTACAGCGAGATTGACACAGCGCTGGAAGCCTTCGTCAACAGCGCCGGGCCGGAATACGACGAACCCTTGCTGCGCCTGTTCATGGCACAAATCGAACGACGTGTTCTGGTCTACGGCAGCACCGCCATTGGCGCCTCCGCCAGCCACATCGACCTGCCACCCGTCGCCTGACAGGGTGAAACCTTTCTCGCCCGGTGGCTAGTCGCCGGGCCTTCGTTTTCGGAGTGCTTATGTCTATTCCTGATAATGCCTTCCTGCATCGCTATGGTCCGTGGGCGGTGATTGCCGGTGCCTCCCATGGAGTGGGCGCGGCGTTTGCCCGTGCCCTCGCCGAGCGAGGCCTCAACTGTGTGCTGGTGGCGCGCCGTGGCGACGCCCTGGCGCAATTGAAAGGCGAATTGGAGCAACGTTACGCCATCGAAGTGCTGGTGGTGATCCAGGACCTTACTCAGCCCGAGGCCTGTGAGCGCCTTCTCGCGGCTGTTGGTGAACGCCGGGTCGGTCTGTTTATCTACAACGCGGGTGGCGACCCCTACATCACACGATTTATCGATACCTCGACCGAGGACTGGGGGTCCTTGCTGCGCCTCAATTGCTTGGCCGTGATGCAATGCAGCCACGCTTTTGGCGCCGCGATGCTGGAGCGCGGGCAGGGCGGCTTGCTGTTGGTGGGTTCCCAGGCAGCCTTGGGAGGAATTCGCAAACTGGCGATGTACACCGCGACCAAGGGTTTTGCCCTGAACCTCGGCGAATCGTTATGGGCGGAATGGAAAGACCGTGGCGTCGACGTGCTCAACTTGCTCATCGGCACTGTCGACACACCCACCATGCGCGACGCCATGGTCAAACTGAATATTTCCGACGCCCTGACCATGGCCTTGCCCAAGGCTGAAGACCTGGCGCTTCTGGCGCTTGAGCAATTGGGTAATGGCCCGACGCTGATTCACCCCGAAGACACCCTTGTCCAGGTCGCCAATGCGCCTGGCCCGGCACGCCGTGCCCAGGTGCTGAGCAAGAGCGCGCAAGCGGCTGTGTTTATCGGTAACGACTGAGGTCACACACCATGAAAGGCTTTGATAACGCAGAATTCAAGCGCGGCTGGCGAGTGCTGATTCTGGCGCTGGTGGGCGTTGCCACCAGTTCCAGTTCGTTGTTGCTGTACAGCTTCAGCTCCATGGTGATTCCGCTGGAACAGGCCATGGGCTGGGGCAGGGCGGAGTTGCAGGCGGCTATCACCGCACTGTCGCTGGGCACCATCGTTGCGTCGCAATTGGCCGGCTGGCTCAATTCACGCTACGGCTTACGCCGGGTCACGTTGCTGTCGCTGCTGGCATTGTCCCTGAGTGTCTTCACCCTGAGCTGTATCAATGGCTCGATATGGACGCTTTATCTCGGATTTTTCCTGGTGCCGCTGGCCGGGCTGGGGACGTTGCAGGTGACCTGGTCGCACCTGGTGAACTTGTGGTTCGAGGAAAACCGTGGTCTGGCGCTGGCGATCATCCTCAGTGGCTCCGGACTGGCGGCCATCATGCTGCCGCTGATCACCGCCTGGGCGATCAGTCGGTGGAATTGGCAGGCGGGATTCCTCACGCTGGGTGTATTGCCGGTGCTGCTGGCGTTGCCCTTGGCACTACGCTGGTTATTGCCGACCGCCGATGTCCGGCGCAACACGGCGCAACTCCCGGCCGCCAGCGGACAAACCGGCGGGCTGCTATTGCGGGAGGCGCTGCGTTCGTGGCGGTTCTGGGTGTGCAACCTGTCGATGACATTGGTGGTGTCCTGCGTGGTGGGCATGGTCACCAACATCGTGCCGTTGCTGCAGGACCGAGGCTTGAGTGCCCTGCAGGCCAGTCAGATTTTCGCCAGTTTTGGCGTGTCGCTGATTCTTGGCCGGCTGCTGGTGGGCTACCTGATCGACCGGTTGTGGGCGCCCGGTGTCGCCTCTCTGGCGCTGCTGATGCCGGCATTTGCGTGTGGCATCTTTGCCTATGGAGATTCCAGTATAGCGATGTATACCCTCGCCACGTTGCTGGTGGGTGTGGGTGCGGGTGCCGAGTTCGATATCGCTGCTTTCCTGATCGCCCGCTACTTCGGCATGCGCGACTACGGCCGCTTGTTTGGCGCGCACCTGGGCTTGATTACCGCAGGTGCGGCGATATCGCCGTTGCTGTTCGCCGGGTTGTTCAAGCTCACCGGTGGCTACGCGGCCATGCTGCTGTTCAGTTTCATCTGCTTTGTAGTCGGCCCCTTGCTACTCCTGACGTTGGGTGGGTATCCGCGATATCAGTCCGAGCCATCAGTGGCCAGTTAGAGAATCTTCTGAAGTAGATATAGACAAATATAGAAATAATGTTCAATTATTGCCTAAAGTGCAGCCTGACAATAAAACAGACAAGGAAAATGCCATGCGTGCAGCAATCATTTCCGAACGTAATGCGCCGCCGGTAGTGGGCGAATTTCGTGATCCGCAACTGCAAGACGGCTCGGTGCTGATCGATGTCGATACCGCTGGCCTTGGCGGCTGGGATGTACTCGGCGCCTACCGTCTGGGTGTTGAATATCCCTGTGTCATTCGCGGCGAAGGCGTTGGACGTGCGCCGGATGGCCGCCGGGTGTATTTCGGCGAACGATCGGTGTTGCCGTTTGGTGCCTGGGCAGAGCGCACCCTGGTGCCGCAAGCCGAAGTATGGAATGTGCCGGACGACGTGGACGATAAAACCGCGATCAGCATGGGCATCGCTGCGACCGGCGCCATCGTGCCCTTGGAAAAAGCCGCGATTCAGAAGGGTGAGAAGGTGCTGATCCTGGGCGCCACCGGCACTCTCGGCCAGATCGCCCTGCAACTGGCGCGCGGTCTGGGTGCCGGCAAGGTGGTCGGTGCTGCGCGGTCCGCTGAAGCGTTGGGGCGATTGAAGTCGCGAGGCCTTGCCGATGAAGTGGTGACCCTGGGTGGCAGCGATGATGTAGCGGCGCTCAAGGATGCGGCCGATGGCGGATTTGATGTGGTGCTCGACCTCGTGTGCGGTCAACCGATGTTGACGTCGCTGAAGGCCACCAACTGGGGCGCGCGGATAATGACCATTGGCACGGGAGCCGGCCGCCAGCTCAATCTGGATATTGCCGATCTGTTGTTTCGCAACTTATCGTGCATCGGCACGGGCCAGCGCCCGCCCGCAGACCGGGAACAGATCTGGCTGCGTCTGCTGAAGATCGCCAAGGAGCAGCAGATTCAGGTGGATTACCTGGATTTCACCCTCGATCAGGCGGCTGAAGCCTGGGCCGCTCAGGTCAATGGGCCACACGCCAAAATCACCGCCACGATTCGTCGTTAAAGCCCGTATTGCTGGAATGCGCCCTTATCCGGGTGCCTTTCAGCGCTGGCGCTGGTGGCGAAACTCCTCGGGTGTGACACCGAGCTCTTTACGGAAGGCCGCACTGAAAGCGGCGGCGTTGTTGAAGCCGGCCTGATAGGCCACTTGTTTGATCAGCAACCGTGGGTCAGCCAACAGCGCCACGGCCTTTTGCAAGCGGGTTTGCGCAGCGAACTGGCGCAAGGTAACGCCGGTGGTGTTTTTGCAGCGACTGGACAGGGTCCGCAACGGTAGTTCGCAGGCCCGCGCCAGATGACCCAGGGAGCGGCCTTCGTCACTGGCGCTGTCGAGCAGTTCACGCAGAATGTTGAGTTGACGGGGGCTTAGTTTTTCAGCGTTGAGTGAGGCACTGGCTGCCTCGTCTGGCGCGTCGATAAATTCGCGGCGCAAGTCCAGGGCAATGCTGGTGAGCAGGCACTCGGTGTGCAGTTCGCTGGCGAAGCCGGGGTTGGCCACTTCTTCTGCCAGCCGTTGCAACGAGGCGTGCAAGTAACCGCTTTGCAGGTTGAGCATGGCTGCGCTGACGTTGTCCTGCCAGTTCCAGCGATAGCTGCCCAGGACGCCGAGTGAGGAGGGGTCGAACAGACACACCAGGGCCTTTTGCTCGCCGGCATCGTGGCGCAGGTGGAACTCGGTGCCATGGGGAATGAACAACAGCTTGCCCAGAGGCTGGAACTGAGGTTCGCCGTGGCTGGAAAAACCGCCGCAATTAGGCTTGATCTGCGAACTGGCAGGCAGCATCAGGCGTAACAGGCAACTGTCGCCGGTTTCGATCAAGGCTGTCCCGGTGTTGGACCATTGCGCATGTTCAACCCGGATGTCGAAGCCCTGTCTGGCTAATGAAGCTTCAGTCAGGAAATTGCCCGACGCTTCACAGTCGTACTCGCTGTAGTGGATGGCGTTCATTTTTCAACCTTCAGCCATTTTTATTATTGGCGCTGAAATTCGAAGGATAACGGTACGTCAGGGCAGCTACCCGGTCTCGAGTGTAACCAGCATGTGGACCGAGCTGTTTCATAAATTCAGGCGTCAGGTATCAGAAAATCAGATGACAAAAGGCAAAGATATTTCGATGCGCCAATTGCGCTATTTCGTTGCCGCCGCCGACGCCGGCCAGTTTTCCCAGGCGGCACTGAAGACGCATGTATCGCAGTCGGCGATTACGGCGGCGGTGTTGCATCTGGAACAGTCCATGGGCGTCAGCCTGTTCGACCGCTTGCCTCACGGCGTGGCGCTGACTGCTGAAGGCAATAAGTTTTCCCAGCATGCACGGCACATTCTCGACACCCTGCAGGACGCGCTCAGTGAACCGCTGTTCCTCGGCCATGCGATGCAGGGCACCGTGCGTGTAGGTGCCTCCTACACCGTGTTGGGCTATTTTCTGCCAGCGCTTCTGGCACGCTTCAAACGTAGCTACCCTCAGGTAGAGATCGACCTGATCGACATGGACCGCCAGAGCATTGAAGCAGCCTTGAGCAATGGCGACCTCGACTTGGGCCTGGCGATTGTCTCCAACACGCCGAACTTGCACGGTTTTGCTCACCATGTTCTGATTCGTTCGCGCCGCCAACTCTGGTTGGCCAGTCAGCACCCATTGATATCTGCCACCTCGATCAATCTCGAAGACGTCGCAGAGCATGCCTATATCCTGGCCACGGTCGATGAAGGGGAGACCTCGACCATGCGCTATTGGGAATCCCGCGGTCTGGCACCCAAGGTGGCTTTTCGTACCTCATCCATGGAGGCATTGCGCGGGCTGGTGGGGCATGGATTCGGCGTGACCATTCTCTCGGACATGCTGTACCGGGCCTGGTCCCTGGAAGGCAAAAAGATTGAGATCCGCCCGCTGGTGGACGTGATTCCACCCATGGAACTCGGAGTGATCTGGCTGCCGGATAACTGTTTGTCGGAACCGACCCAGGCATTCCGACAGTTTCTGGTCATGGCCTGCGCCTCTTGATCCCGCTACTGGCGCACGCTGTTGTCAGGCGGCCAGGTGCCGTTGTTCATCAAGCTGTCGAAGATTTCGGTCATTTCCCGCGCCGGGTTCGGATAGTCGTGGCGCACCCACCACAACCACAGCCCCACCAAGGCACCGACGAAACAGCGCACGGCGCCCTCGCCACGCAGTTGATCGATTTGGTACAGGCCCTGTTTCCGGTAGTGTTCCCGGACCTGGATGATCAAGATATTTTCCAGGTGCGCGAGAATCACGTTCTGTCCCGTGCCGCTGAAGAACGCCGTCGTCAGTGCCGCATGACGTTCGGTGGCGCTGAACAGCCAGGCCGAAACATCCAGCAGGACACGGCGGTCGCCATCGACTTCGGTGACCTTGGTCGAGGGAACGCCAATGGCTTCGTACCCGGCGACGATCAGATCCTCCTTGTCGCGAAAGTGCGCGTAGAAGGTGGAGCGCGCAACCCCTGTACTGTCCAGTAACTGCTGGACCGTAATACCTTCGTAGCCCTTTTCCAGCGCAAGGCGATACATGTGGTCCAGCAGCAATTCCCGGGTGCGTTGCGAACGCAAGGCGTGGCGTTGACTGGCGTGATTTTTATCGGCTGTTTGCACGGAAGCTAGGTGAGACATTCTGAACCTCGGCAGCGCTTTTTATTGGTTTCATGACGGCGGGTACAAGAGCTTCCCGGCGGTGATCAGCACACAATGACAGAGGATGTTTTGCACCAGCAGGGTTAGTTTTAGAACATATTCTACGAAAATGTTAATTAATTCCGCCTGTGCCGTACAGATTTGCGCTTCTGTTCGTTGTGGCTTTGCGCCTGCGGCCTTACCGTTTCTCCAGTCCGATAGAGACCTGGAGAACAATAATGAATAACGCTCTTGAAACGCCTGCACCTTTTCCTGCGCACATTCCCAAGCACCCTGTCCGCGATTTCGATCTATGGGCAGCGCTCACCGCCCACGGCGAAAACGCCTATCAACCAATCCGGCTGCGTAGGTCATGCCCGCTGCAACAACGTCGCGCCGGCGCTCTATCCACTCGATGACAACGGCTACATCGGCCAGCAGCGGCTTCAGTGTGCTGATTGGGCAAGAGCGGCTGGCGAAACGCGGTGCCCGTGCCTGCCCGGAACGGGTCATCGAGGTTCGCGATACACCCGACGAACACCGGTGAGTGCCGCCCTGGAGAGTGGAAGGCTTACAGCAACCAGCAAAAGAAGAACCACAATGAGCAAAACCTACGACTACATCATCATCGGTGCTGGGTCATCCGGCTGCGTCCTGGCCAATCGCTTGTCTGCCGACTCGACCGTTTCGGTGCTGCTGATCGAGAGCGGACCGGATGACACCAGCCCGTTGATTGCCATGCCCCGTGGCATTGGCAAACTGCTCAGCCCTGGCAATCCGCATGTGTGGAGCTACAAGGCCGCACGCGGCGAGGGTATGAGCGACGAGCAATGGCTCAAGGGCAAAACAATCGGCGGCTCAAGTTCGGTCAACGGCATGGTCTATGTGCGCGGAGCGCCAGCCGATTATGACCATTGGGAAGCGCAAGGCTGCGCCGGATGGGGCTGGAAAGACATGGGCCGGCAGTTTGTCGCCCTCGAAGACCATCAGTTGGGCAAGAGCCAATGGCGCGGAGTCGGTGGCCCGCTCAAAGTTACCGTGCACCCGTCGGGCCACGCCCTGTGCGATGCCATCATCAGCGCGGCCGGTGAGCTGGGTGTGGCGCGTACTGAAGACACTAATCATATCGACTCGGTCATCCAGGGTGGCTTTGGCTATCAGCCGCAAACCACTTGGAAAGGCCAGCGATTCAGCGCAGCTAAAGCCTTTCTCGACCCGGTGCGTACACGCCCGAACTTGACGGTTATGACCGACACGGATGTGCAACGCATCGAGTTCAGCAATCACCGTGCCTGTGCCGTGCTGGTCAACAACAGTGCCGGCAAGGAACGCTTTGAAGTGCGTCGCGAGGTGTTGTTGTGCGCCGGTGCCATTGAATCGCCGAAGCTCTTGCAACTTTCTGGCATCGGCCCGGCCGCACTGTTGAACTCGCTGGGTATCAGTGTGCTGCACGACGCCCCTGAGGTGGGTCGCAACCTGCGTGAGCACGTGTACATGGCCATGCAGTACCGGGTCACCCGTGGCAGTTTCAACCACTGTTTCCATGGGGTGGGGTTACTCGGTGCAGTGGCGCAATACTTTCTGCGCAGGAAGGGGCCGATGACCCATGCCGCCCACGAGGCCGGTGGTTTCATCAAGACCCGTCCGGAGCTGGATCGTCCGGATGCGCAAATCGGCGTCAGCCTCTATTCCATGGACGGCGACGGCAACAAAGTCGAAATCGACAAGCAGCCTGGCCTGACCATCGGTGGCTATTTCCTGCGTCCGCAGAGCCAGGGTGAGGTGCGCATTCAATCGGCGGACGCCACGGTTGCACCACAAATCAACGCCAATTACTTGAGCGCCGAGATCGATCGCACCTCCGCAATTGCCTTGTTTCGCTGGTTCCGTCGTCTGGCTGCGCAGCCGGTACTCAAGCCATTCATTGTCGGCGAGCTGACACCAGGACCGAAGGTAGAAAGTGACGCACAGATTCTTGCCGCGTTCCGCCGCTTCGGCCAGACCGCCTATCACGTTTCCGGAACCTGCCGCATGGGTGCCGACAGCGCGTCTGTGCTCGACCCCGAACTGCGAGTGCGTGGTGTCGAGGGCCTGCGGGTGGTCGACACCTCGGTGATGCCGTGCCTGGTTTCCGGCAACACCAACGCCCCGGCCATGGCCATTGCCATGCGCGCTGCAGAAATTATTACCGGCAAAGTCTCAGGAGATCCAACACCATGAGTGTTCCCTTTACCCAGCTGGACAAGCTGTACATCGATGGCGCGTGGGTGGATGTCGACGGTCCGCGCGAAGCGGTGCTTAACCCGGCCACCGAAGGGGTCATCGGTCATGCACCGACCGGTGATCTGCACAGCGCCGACGCGGCCATTGCCGCCGCACGCAACGCCTTTGATAACGGCCCTTGGCCGTGGTTGAGCATGGCCGAACGCGCCGGGTACATGCGGCGGATGCACGCAGCTTTGGTGGCCAAAAGGGAGCAGATTGCCGCGCTGATCATCGCTGAAGTCGGCTGTTCCCAAGGCGTGACTTACGCCATGCAGGTGGATATGCCGCTGGGCCATGTACTGACCGCGATCGAGCAGTCTCTTCACAGCCACAGCCTACAGATTCCGGTGCAGGCTAATCCCAATCCGTTCAACCCAACCGGGCCCATGATTCTCGGCAGCGGCACGGTGGAGCGAGAGGCCATCGGCGTGGTGGCCGGCATCACTGGCTACAACTTTCCGTTTTTGCTCAACCTCGCCAAGGTGTTTCCGGCCTTGCTGGCCGGCAACACCCTGGTGCTCAAGCCTTCGCCATTTACCCCGTACTCGGCGCTGTTGTTCGGTCAGATCGCTGAAGAAATCGGCTTGCCCAAGGGCGTTCTCAACATTGTCACCGGCGGTATTGAAGTGGGCAGCCTGTTGAGCAGCGACCCGCGGGTGGACATGGTCTCGTTCACCGGTTCGGAAACGGTGGGCATGAACATTATGAGTCAGGCGGCGCCGACCCTGAAGCGTGTGCACCTGGAGCTGGGCGGCAAATCGGCATTGATCGTGCGCGCCGATGCCGACATTCAGGCTACAGCACTGGGGGCCGTAGCAGGGCTGGCGGTCAACGCGGGGCAGGGCTGTGCGTTGCTCACCCGCTTCGTTGTGCATCACTCGTTACGCGAGCAATTCGTGCAGTGCGCCAAAGCCATTGCCGGGCAGTGGAAGGTCGGTGACCCGGCGGACCCGAGTGTGATGATGGGGCCGCTGATCCGCGAGTCGCAGCGCGCCAAGGTCGAGCATTTCATCGCCAGCGGCCGCGACGCCGGGGCCACGCTGGTCTGCGGTGGGGGCCGGCCTGCGCACCTGCGCCAGGGCTACTTCAGCGACATCACCCTGTTCGATGACGTGCGCAACGACATGCTGATTGCACAAGAGGAAATCTTCGGGCCGGTGGGGGTGGTGATCGGTTTCGACAGCGATGACGAAGCCGTGGCCATCGCCAATGATTCGCGCTTTGGCCTAAACGCTGCCGTGGCCTCGGCCGATGCCGCCACCGCCTACGCCCTGGCCAGACGCATCCGTGCGGGCAGCGTGTACCTCAATGGCGGCAGCGGCAGCCTGCCTTATGCGCCGATTGGCGGCTTCAAGCGTTCAGGCCTGGGCCGCGAATTCGGGCCGAACTGGCTCAAAGAGTTCACCCAGGAAAAATCCATCATTTACCCCATCGGGCGCTAGCCATGCCGCCCCGCGACCGGGGTGCAGACAAAACGACTGACAATAAAAACAAAAGGTGGTTTGCATGAAAAAGATCAGTAAACAGGGGCGCATGCGAGCCCAGCGGGCGATGGTACTGCTGGCGGTCGGGGAAATGGCGTTGGGTTTCGGTGATGCGGTGTTGGCGGCGCCGATCGAACTGTCCAACCCGGGCTTTCACCTGCGTTGGGACAATACCCTACGCTACAACTTGGGGATGCGCATGGAAGACCAGGACCGGCGCATCATGAACAACCCCAACTACGATGAATCCGACGGAAAATTCGACAAGGGCGACATCGTCACCAACCGTATCGATTTGCTCACCGAAGTCGACTTTGCCTACCGCAAGGACTGGGGGGCACGGCTCAGCGCTGCCGGCTGGTATGACCAGGCGTACCACGATAACGATGTGCGTAGTCATGTCGCCGGATTCCAGACCAGCTACGACAACGATCATTACAGTTCGCAAGTGAAGCGCTACGTCGAAGGCCCATCCGGGGAAATTCTCGATGCCTTTGTCTGGAAGAACTTTCGCCTGGGCGATGCATCGGTGAACGTCAAGGTTGGCCGCCATACCAACTTCTGGGGCGAAGGATTGCTGTTCGGCGCCCATGCGATTTCCTACTCGCAAGCGCCGCTCGATGGCGCCAAGGCGGTTACCAGCCCTGGCATTGAAACCAAGGAAGTTTTCTTGCCCATCGGACAGATATCCATCAAGGCCCAGGCCACCGACAACCTGACCCTGGCTGCGCAGTATTTCTACGAATGGGATTACACCCGCATTCCGTACGGTGGCACCTACTTTGGCGCGGCGGACCCGTTTTTCGAAGGCCCGGACCGATTGCCGGTAGCCCCGGGTTTTTCCTTTAATCGGGAAAAATCCAAATACGGTCGCGACTCCGCCAACTGGGGTCTGATGGCCAAGTACGACGTTGAAGCGATTCAATCGACGTTGGGCGCTTACTACCGCCAGTTCGATGACTACCAACCCTGGCTGGCGCCAGAAGTCTCGGCCGCCACCGGCAGTTACCGCCTGGTGTACCCTCGCAGCGTCAAACTCATCGGGCTGAGCCTTTCCACTGTGCTCGACACGGTGTCGATCGGTAGCGAGATTTCGTATCGCAAGGACGGTGCGTTGAACGCGGTGGGCGTCGACCCGACCGACAACGAAGGGCCGCGTGGCGATACGTTCCACTTCGTCGCCAACGCCGTATATGGCGTGCCGCGTAACTTTATCGCCAATAACGCCACACTGGTGGGAGAGTTCGCCTACAGCCATCTGCGAAAAGTGACCGAGCACGAGGAGCTTTACCTGGGAGAGAACAACAGCAACTGTGTCGATCCACGAGTAGGCACGCCCGGTTCAGGGGACAAACGCGACGGCTGCTCGACCCGAGATTACGCCGCCATTGCGGTCAATTACACACCGCAATACCTGTCGGTATTCCCGTCCTGGGACATGACCGTGCCGCTGACCGTCAATTATGGCCTGTCGGGCAACGCCGCCAGCGCCGGTGGTGGTAACGAAGGCGCGCTCACCTGGTCGGCCGGTGTGCAAATGACCTATGCCCAACGGTACGAATTTGGCTTGCGTTACTCCGACACCGAAGCGCAGTCGAAGAACATTCCCGGTGACACCGTCGGTGGTAATGGCGCCGTAGGCGGAACCGACCGTGGCTGGCTGGCCTTCACCTTCAAAACCTCCATCTAAAAAAGCCAAGAAGCGGAGTATCTGTTTATGAAAGGACAATTTGCATGTGCGGTGGCGCTGTTGAGCATTGCCACCGCCAGCCTGGCTGCGGCACCGGCCGACCAAGTCGCACAAATCGGTAAAACCCTGACGCCGTTCGGTGCGATTATCGCGGGCAATGCCGATGGCAGCATTCCTCCCTACACGGGTGGGCTGACGCAAAGCCCGCCGGGTTTCAAACCAGACAGCGGATTCTGGGCTGACCCTTTCAAAGACGAAAAACCGCTACTGCGGATCAATTCGAAAAACATGGAGCAGTACGCCGGCCGGTTGAGTGGGGGGCAAAAAATGCTGCTGAGCAAATTCCCCGACTATTACCTGGATATCTACCCCAGCCACCGCACCGCGGCCTACCCGCAAGACATGCTCGATGCCACCGTGCGCAACGCCAGTAATTGCCATACTACCAAGGACAACCTCGCGGTCGATCCGGCTTGCCGAGGGGGGCTGCCGTTCCCGCTGCCGCAAAATGGCAACGAGGTCATCTGGAACCAGCAATTGCGCTACAAGGGCCCGGGCTATACCACCACGAAGTCATCGAATAGTTGGGTAGTGGATTCCCAAGGCTCGGTGACCAAGACCGCTGAGTCCGCCACCATGGAGGAGGCCCCGTACTACCAGACTAAACAGGCTGATCGAGATCCGCAGTTGTATTACCGCGCCTGGGCGCTGGACAGCTATCCGGCCCGCAGTGCCGGGCAACTGATCATCCTCGCCGACTACCTCGACCCGCAAAGCCAGCCACGGCGTGCCTGGAGCTACACCCCAGGGATGCGCCGCATCAAGTTGGCGCCTGAGTTCGCCTACGACACGCCGGTGCCCAACCAGGGCGGTGTTAACCTGTTCGACGAACTGCAGATGTTCTCCGGCAGCCAGGACCGCTTCGACTACAAACTGGTGGGCCGCAAGGAGATGTACATTCCGTACAACGCCTACAAGTTCTACTTCAGCTGCGGCCAGGAAGAACAGTTCAAGCCGCATCATGCCAACCCAGCTTGCGAGCGCTGGGAACTTCACCGGGTGTGGGTGGTGGAGGCGACACTGAAACCGGGCAAACGCCACGTCTACAGCAAGCGCACTTACTACCTCGACGAAGACACCTTTGGTGCCGGCCTGTATGACGCTTGGGACCAGGGCGGGGTGCTGTATCGAGCGCTGTTCCAGAGCGGCGTGCAGCTGTACGACAAAAACCTGCCGTACACGGTGAAAAACGTCAGCTATGACTTCAACAAAGGCATGTGGTCATTGCTCAACGATGGGCTCAAGGGCGGGTATCGGGTACACGATGCGCCATTATCGGAGCGCGATATGAAACCTGAGTCGATTGTTTCCCAGGAGACACAACGCTGATTTCATCGAGTGGACACGCATTTGCGGCCTGAGACGGCCGCTTTTTTTTGTGCGGATTTTATAAGAAGGCAACCCTGCGACTCATAATTAAATGAACACATATCAGAAATGTGTTTATATTAGTAGAGGTGCAGTTATCCCTTAAAATGATCCGAATGCCCTGCGAGCGGGTCGTTCGGTCTGCTGGCTAATTACAACAAGGAGAACGCCATGCTGATTGATGTCCACGCCCACTTGCTGACTGAGGGCATGCTGAACCGCCACGAGTTCTGGGGGCCATTCATGAAAGTGCAGGGGCTGACCGTGGGGCATTTTTCCCTCGGCACCAAGCAACCGGCCAAAGCCGCGACGGATGCCGAAGCGCAGGCCAATATCGTCGCGCGCATGAGCCACGCCAGCCGTCGCAAGCTGATGGCCGAGCGGGGTGTCGACAAACTGGTGATGTCGACGCCGTCCCACTGCTTTATGTATTGGGCGGGTGATTTCGCTAACGAATACGCACGCATTTGCAACGACGAGTTGTCGGCATTTTGCCGGGCTGATCCCGACCACTTCGATTTCTGGTGCCACGCCAACCTCGCGGATCCGCTGAATGCGGCCAAGGAAATTGAGCGCGCGGTGACTCAGTTGGGCGCCAAGGGTGTGTGCGTCGGCGGGGCCAACTTCAATGGTTTGGAGGCTCACGACGAACGCCTGTTCCCCGTCTGGGAAAAACTAACCCAGCTGGATGTACCGATCATGGTGCACGGCTTTAACCAGTCGATTTACTGGGGTGAAAAACACACGGACGACAAGTTCGAAACCACGTCCATCGTCGGTGACTGCGTCGATGAAACACTGTTCTTCTGGTACCTGATCTGCGGCGGCGCGCTGGATGTTTTCCCGACGTTGAAAACCTACATCACTCACGCCGGTGGCATGGCGGTGTTCCAGTTGGGGCGCCTGAGCGAACTGAACCGGGCCATGGCACCGGACTCGCGCAACCAGCGTCCGTTGATGGAATACCTGCAGAACTTTTACTTCGACCTCGACGTTCATGCGCCCGGTTTGCGTCGCGGTGTCGCCGAGGTGGTCGGCGCGGAACGGCTGTTGTATGGCACCAACTTTGGTGGCGCCTACGACCATGGCGACCTGACCGAAGGCATCGGCTTGTCCGCTGAAGACCGCGAGCGGATTCGCAGTGGTAACGCGATCGAACTGCTCAAGCTGAAAGTACCGGCCAGTGCTGGTCGGGTGCTGACGCCGTGACGAATAGCCCGCTGGAGCGGCCTTATCCGCAGCGCAGCGGGCGGTTGCCCCGGCACCTTAGCGAAATCACCGCAGCCTGGCTAACCCGGTTATTGCAGCCGCGTTATCCGGGCATCGAGGTGCTGGCGTTGACGGCGGTGGAAGTTCGAAACGGGCACACCACCAAATTCCGCGCCAGGCTTGAGCTGAATGAGGTCGGTCAGCGCGCAGGGATTCCTGCGCACGTGTGCCTGAAATCGAATTGGTCCGAGGGTTTCGAGAGCGGCGATATCTGTGAGCTGGAAGCGCGCTTTTATCATTTGGCGCGCGGCTGGCCCGATGCGCCACTGCCAGACACCTGGTTCACCGACTGGGACGCCGATGGCGGCGGTCGAGGCGTGGTGATGATGGAAGACCTTGGCCTGGCCGCCGGGGAATTTGGCCATAGCACCGATCACCTCGGCGTGGACGGCGTCGCTCGGGGGCTGGAATCACTGGCGACGTTGCATGCTGCCACCTGGAACGGTCCACAGCTACGGGGGCAGGGCTGGCTGCCGGTATCGATGGCCAACCCGGTGGACAGCGACGGCCTGCTGCGCATGTACAACTACATCAAGGTCAATCTGCGCAAACCGGAATACCAGCGTCTGTTGCCGAAATGGATGTACGAGACACCGGAGTTGTTCTGCCATGCCTTCGACGAATTGGCTGCCTTCGAACGGGAGCAGACTTCTCCCAGTTGTCTGATCCATGGCGACTCGCACCAGGGCAACAGCTTTTTACGCAGTGACGGTCAGCGCATCTGGCTGGACTGGCAACTCGCCCGGTATGGCCGGCCATGGCGCGATGTCGCGTACTTCATGCTCGGCGCGTTGACCGTGGCAGAGCGCCGCGCCGATGCACAGCGTTTGCTGCGGGTGTACCGCGAAAAATTGATCAGCCTCGGTGCCGAAGGCGTGCTCGGCCAGGACGCCGCCTGGGAACAGCTGCGACGTTGGCCGGTCTGGGGAATGCAAACCTGGATGTCGAACATGGATGAGTGGGGGCAGGCCGGCTTGCCGATGGTGGAACGTTTCTTCGCCGCCGCTGAAGATTTCGATACCCTGCACTTGCTGACTCACGGCCGTAAGCCAGGCCGGATGCCGACACTGGGGCAGGGCGCGCGGCCATTGACACAGGCCTATCAGCACCTGTTGGAGAATTGAGCATGAGCAACCCGGAATACTTGCTGCTGCATGGCGCGGATAACTTTCGCAGTTTGAAAGCCATGCCCACCCGGTGTGGTCGCCGTATTGGCGCTCACTCCCTATTACGGACAGACCAATTGCATCGCCTGAACACACCATGGCCGACAGGCGTTGCGAAATACCTTGCTGGTTACCTAGGTCGGGGCCCTGGTCATGACCCGCGCAGGTTTCCATTGCGCCAATCCAATTCCCAGCAATATCAATCCGCCGCCGACCGCGTGATACAGGTGCAATGTTTCCCCCAGCAACACAATCGCCAATACCGCGGTAAATAAAGGGACCAGGTTCATCAGCACGGCGGTTTTTTCCGGACCCAGGGTTTGCAAACCACGCATCCACAAACCGGGTGCCAGCGCCGAGGCAAACAGACCCGCGAACAACACCAGGGGCATGTTACTGGTTGTCAGGGTTATCGAAGGGGCCAGCAAAAAAGGTGGCAACAGCAGCAGGGTGCCGCAGATTATTTGCACGTAAAGGCTTTCCCAAGTCGGCAGGGGAATCTGCCAGCGCTTCACCAGCACGCAATACAGCGCGTACGACAGCGAAGCCAGCAGCATCATCAATTCCCCTCGACCAATGCCGTGTGCCCAGAGCGAGCGCAGGTCGCCTGCGGCCAGCAACCAGGTCAGTCCGGCAAACGACACCAGAGCGCCGACCAATAAGGTCGCGGTGGGTCGGGTATTGAGCAGGGGAAAGGCGAGCAGCACGGTGAGCAGGGGCATTGTCGCCAGGATCAGCCCCATGGAAGTGGCGCTGACAGTGTGGGCGGCGAAATAAGCCAGTGACTGGTACAGCGACATGCCGAGCAAGCCCAGCAACAATAACTTGGGCAGGTGCGGCCGAATCTGCCGCCGCAACCGCCAGACCTTGGGCAACAGCACGGGTGACAACACCAGCAACGCGACCAGCCAGCGGTAAAAGGAAATGGCGGCGGGGTCAATCACTCCAACCGACAGGCGATTGACCAGGGTACTGGCGGCCCAGATCAGTGTGGCGAGAACAGGGAACAGCAAGTTCATCACGGGTGCGCCAACGTTGAGGGTGCGCAGTGCGCACCAGGACGGTGTCGATGTGTAGTCGCGTTATTCGCTGGCAGCGTTACGTGCCGCGATCGTCGCGGCAAAGTCGCGTTTGAGGGCGGGGAAGTAGGCAATCTGCCCACCCATGCCACCGGCAATGTCGATCGAGGCAGCGCTGATGAAACTGGCATATTCGCTGGCGAGAAACAGTGCCATTCCGGCAACGTCTTCTGGTTTGCCGTAGCGGCCGAGCGGTACCACCTTCATCACCATGGCATCGAACTCCTCCCGACTGACGCCAGGACCCATCTCCTTGTAATGACGATCCCACTGGCCGGTATCGATCCAGCCCATGTTCAGGCTGTTGACCAGGATATTGTCCTTGGGAAGCGACATGCCCAACGAGCGGGAGAGGGCGATGCATGATGCTCGGTTGATAACCGAAGGAATACCGTCGGGTGTTGGAATTACCCCGGCCAGGGCGTTGATTTCGATGATCCGCCCCCAGCGCTGTTCACGCATGAACGGCACCACCGCCTGTACGAATCGGAAATGACCCATCTGCAGAATGTTGGCATGTTCGAGGATGACTTCCGGGGTAAGGGTGTCGAGGTTGCCGCCACGGCCTTGACCGGCGTTGTTCACCAGCACATCGACCCCGCCCCACGCGTGTGCAACTTCAGCAACAAACGCCTTGACCCCCTCACTGTCCGTCACGTCCACAGCCCGGGCGATCACAGCCTGGGCGTGTTCCGCGAGTTGCGCGCCGACTTCGCGGACGTCTGTCTCGCTGCGTGCACATATCGCTACCCGCGCCCCTTCAGCTGCGAATGCCCGGGCGATGGCCAGACCAATGCCACGGGAAGCGCCCGTGATGATCACGCGTTTGGCACTCAAATCAATATTCATGGTGGCTCCTCTTGTTTTTCTTCTGCCGGTTCACCGCCGTTTTGCCTGCGCAACGCCAGGCGTTCTGTGGGAATGGCAGGGGCTATTGAAAGCCCAAAGCACAAAAGCGTCAAAGTTTATTTGAACGTTTATCCGCTTTGTGTGCAGTATTTACTGGCCGAGCGCCTCTGTTGAACCGATTCTTCACCTTAACGGATGTTAAATTCTACATAGAGAATTGAAATCTTTATGTGGAATTCTATTTTGTGATCCGTTACTGTGACTTTCAACTGAGGAGGAAAGTGGTCTGGATGCGTGCCAGACCTCTTCAGCGGACTGTCCAGGCGAGACATTCAACGATATTGTGGGTTGCGCAAATCGCTGGAAGGACCGTTTGAACGCACATAACGACTGAAAATAACAATAAAAGGTAGTGTGTATGAAACATAAGACCAAGCAGAGTCGCCTGGTGATGGCCCAAGGTGCGCTTACGCTGATGTTGGTGAGTGGTGCGCCAAACGTCATGGCGCTCTCGTTCGACCTGCCAAACCCTGATTACCGCCTGCGCTGGGACAACACAGTCCGTTACAACCTGGGTGTGCGGACCGACAGTCAGGACAGTCGCATCATGAACACGCCGAACTTCGATGAGTCCGACGGCAAGTTCGATAAAGGCGATATTGTTACAAATCGTCTCGATGTGTTGAGCGAGTTCGACTTTTCCTACCTGAACGAGTGGGGCGCACGCCTCAGTGGTGCAGGCTGGTTCGACCAGGCTTACAACGACCACGATGTGGAAAGTAACGTTCCCGGCTACGCCACCAGTTACCACAACAATCGTTACAGTGATGAAGTGAAACGCTATATGAATGGCCCGTCGGGTGAAATTCTCGATGCTTTTGTGTGGCGTAACTTCAACATTGGCGAAACCCCGGTCAACCTGAAGGTTGGTCGCCACACCAACTACTGGGGTGAGAGCCTGTTATTCGGCGCTCACGCCGTTTCCTATTCCCAGGCGCCCAGTGATGGCGTGAAAGCGTCGACCAGCCCTGGCATCGAAACCAAGGAAGTGTTCCTGCCAGTCGGGCAGATCTCGGCCAAGGCACAGGTCACTGATCACCTCTCGGTTGCCGGTCAATATTTCTATGAATGGGAGCCCACCCGCATTCCTTACGGCGGCACCTATTTTGGCGCGGCCGATCCTTTGTTCGAAGGGCCAGATCAATTGCCTGTGGCACCTAATGGCGCGACGTTCCAACGGCAGGATTCGCGCTTCGGTCGCGACGGTAAGAACTGGGGTGTAATGGCCAAGCTCAACGTCGAAGAGGTCGAGTCGACGTTCGGCGCCTATTATCGCCAGTTCGACGACTATCAGCCTTGGCTGGCTCCGCAGGTCAAGGCTGCACTGGGCTCATATCGGGTAGTTTACCCACGTGGCGTGAAACTGGCGGGTGTCAGTTTTGCCAGGGTGTTTAACACGGTAGCGGTCGGCTCTGAACTGTCCTACCGCATGAACGGTGCCTTGAATGCCACCGGCGTCAGTGCGCTGGATAACGAAGGCCCGCGCGGCGACACCATTCACTTTATCGCCAACGCTGTTTATGGCGTGCCGCGTAACTTCATCTCGAACAACGGTACCCTGGTTGGTGAGTTCGCCTACAGCCACTTGCAGCGCGTGACCGAACACGAAGAGCTCTTCAAGGGTGTCGGAAAAGCCGCGTGTACTAACGCCAGAACGCCAGGCATCGCCGGCTCCGGCAGTGAGTCGGATGGCTGTTCCTCGAAAGATTACTACGCGGTCGCGGTCAACTACACTCCGCAATACATCTCGATCTTCCCATCCTGGGACATGGATGTTCCGCTCACCGTCAATTACGGCTTGCATGGCAACGCACCAACAGCCGGTGGCGGCAGCGAGGGTGCGCTGGCTTACTCCGTTGGCGTGAAACTTACCTATGCCCAACTTTATGAGTTTGGCCTGCGTTATGCCGATACAGCTGCTCAACCCAAAAACCTCGCCAATGGCACCGTCGCCGGTAACGGCAATGTCGGTGGTGAAGACCGCGGCTGGTTGGCTTTTACCTTCAAGACCTCCTTCTGATAAATCAAACAAGAATCGGAGAACGTGTTCATGAAACGTCCACTTGCTTTAACTGTCGCCCTGATGAGTATTGCGACCTGGAGCCTGGCAGCAACCGCCGCCGGCGACGCGTCGGACATGGGCAAGAGCCTCACCAAGTTCGGCGCGATTCAGGCCGGTAACGCCGATGGTACGATCCCCGCGTATGAGGGCGGCCTGACCACCGCACCGGCAGGGTTCAAGCCTGACAGCGGGTTTTGGGTCGATCCGTTCAAGGATGAAAAGCCACTGTTCCGCATCGATGCCAAGAATGTCGACAAATATGCGGACAAGCTCAGTGAGGGCCAAAAAGCCCTGATCAAGAAGTACCCGACTTACTATATCGACATCTACCCAAGCCATCGCACCACCGCCTACCCGCAAGCTGTACTCGACGCCACCGTGCGTAACGCCAGCAGCTGCAAGATCCAGAAAGACGGCCTGGCCGTCGATCCATCTTGCCGCGGGGGCCTACCATTTCCGATACCGAAAACCGGCAACGAGGTGATGTGGAATCAGCAGGTGCGTTACAAGATCGGCACCGGCTACTCGACCACGACTTCGTCCAATAGCTGGGTGGTGGACGCCAATGGCTCCATCACCAAGACCGCCGAGCAGGCAACATTCGAAGAAACCCCTTACTACCAGGTGACTCAGGCAGATCGCGATCCCCTGATGTATGCCCGGGTGTTCTCGCGCAACGACTATCCGGCGCGCCGCTCCGGTGAAGTCGTGGTACTTACCGACTTCCTCGATCCATTGGCCAAGGCCCGTCGTTCATTCAGTTATTCTCCAGGCCAGCGTCGGGTGAAACTGGCGCCCGAATTCGCCTTCGATACACCGGTAGCCAGCCAGGGCGGTGTGACGTTGTTCGACGAACTGCAAATGTTCTCCGGCAGCCAGGACCGCTTCGACTACAAACTGGTCGGCCGCAAGGAAATGTACATCCCTTACAACGCGTACAAATTCTACTTCGGCGTCGGCAAGCAGGAAGATCAGTTCATGCCGCACCACGCCAACCCGGCGAACGAGCGTTGGGAGCTGCATCGGGTGTGGGTTGTAGAGGCGACGCTGAAGCCGGGCATGCGCCACGTTTACAGCAAACGTACTTACTACCTGGATGAAGACACATTCGGCGTCGGCCTGTATGACGCCTGGGACAAGAGCGGCGCGCTGTACCGCTCGATCTTCCTCAGCGGCGTTCAGCTGTATGACAAGAACATTCCGTACAACGTGAAGAACGTCGTGTATGACTTCAACAAAGGCATGTACGCGCTGCTCAACGATGGTTTGAAGGGCGGCTACAAGTTCATCGACAAACCTTTGTCCGAGCGTGACATGAACCCTGAAGCCATTGTGGCGCGGGTCACCCAGCGCTGATGTGATTCGCCAGTGCTGCCTGCCGGTTTGCGCATCAAGCCTGGCAGGCGTCACGGGCGGGTTTGCCCCACGGGATGGTTAAGGAATAAAAATAATGACTAGCCCTTGCCCAGCTTCTTTTCTTCTCTGTAAATCGCGCCGGCTGATGGCTGTCGCGTTGATCGTCGGCGCCAGTTCGTTGATGGCGACGCCTGCTTACAGCGCAGTCGCGGCGTCCACCGATTCGCTGGACGTGCCAGCGCAACCGATCGACGCGCAGCTGCCAGCACCCTTGCTCTCAGTCACCACGGTTGGCGATGCAATGATCGGTGTCGGTCTGCACGGGTTGATACAGCGTTCCACCGATCAGGGCCAGACCTGGCGACAGCTCGACAGCCCGGTGTCCAGTGATCTGGTGCAAGTACGTTTTCGCGATGAGCGCAATGGCTGGATTGTCGGCCACGATGCCGTGGTGCTGCACACCAGTAATGGGGGTGACAGCTGGCAGGTGCAACTCGACGGACGCCGTCTGCTGACGTTGCTCAATGCTTATTACCGGCCGCGCGCCGAACAAGGCGATGAATCAGCCGCTCTGGTGCTCAGGGAAGTTGCAATGGCCGCCAGCAGTTCGGCGACACCCGGTGTACTGGCCGCACCGTTCCTGGATGTGCTGTTTGATGAACAGGGCAATGGATTTGCCGTCGGGGCTTTCGGAATGTTGTTGCACAGCTCTGACGATGGGCAGAACTGGGAGCCCTGGATAGAGCGCAGTGGCAACGACCGGCGCATGCACTTGTATGGCCTCGCCGAACATGCCGGCACGTTCTTTATCGGTGGTGAACAAGGCGTGGTGTTACGCCTGGACGCCCAGCACCAACGGTTTGTGAAAGTCGAGACGCCTTACACCGGCACTTACTTCGGCGTCCGTGCCTTCGATGGACTGCTGCTGGCCTATGGGCTGCGCGGCAACCTGTTCGCCAGCCGGGATGACGGCCAGCAATGGCAGCCCGTGCAGACCAACCTCAACAGCAGCCTGGTCAGCATCGTCGAGCAGGGCAATGCCTTGATCGTGGTGAGCCAGGGTGGGCAACTGGTCAGCGTGGATCGGCAGAGTTTGCAAGTCACGCCTCTGGCAGATGCGCGGGTCGGCGAGGTGTATGCAGCCAGTGCCACGCAACAGGCCGGGCGCCTGGTGGTCACGCGTTTCAGCGGCGCCAAGGTCATCGATATCGCCCAGGCCAACTAAAGCCGTCGGCACGATTCCCCTACGAGAAAGAAAAAATGGTCGAGCAAAAATTCAACAGCGGGATGCCAGTGATCGCCAACCTGGAGGACTTTGACAAGCACTCCGGTGGCTGGTTTGAACGGGTCATTTTCCGTCATCGCATGGTGGTCGTCGTTGCTTGCTTGCTCGCCACCGTGGTGCTGGGCTTCTTCGCTACACGGCTGCAAGTGAATGCCAGCTTCGAGAAAATGATTCCCAGTTCCAGCCCGTACATCAAGAATTACCTGGCCTACAAAAATCAGCTGCCGGGCCTGGGTAACAGTATTCGCGTCGTGGTCGAAAACAAAACAGGTGACATCTACGACGCTGATTACTTGCTGGCGCTGCAGAAAGTCAACGACACCCTGTATCTGATCCCGGGTATCGACCGCTCCTGGATGAAGTCGTTGTGGATGCCGATCGTTCGCTGGAAAGAAGTAACGGAGGAGGGCATTGATGGCGGTGCGGTGATGCCTTCGGATTACGACGGCAGTGACAAGTCGATCACGGCACTGCGCCGCAATATCATGCGCTCGGGCATTATCGGCAACCTGGTGGCCAACGACGCCAAGTCGAGCATGATTGTCGCGCCGCTGCTCGATACCAACCCGCAGACAGGCCAGCCCCTGGATTACGGCGAGTTTTCCACGCAACTGGAAGCGCAGATCCGCACGCTGGAAAGTGACAAGGTGGGCATCCACATCGTCGGTTTCAGCAAACTGGTCGGTGATCTGATCGATGGTCTGTACTCGGTCATGCTGTTCTTTGGCGCATCGGTACTGATTGCCGGGCTGTTCGTCTATTTCTATACCCGCTGCCTGCGCAGTACGTTGCTGCTAGTGAGCGTGGCGGTGGCAGGGGTGGTGTGGCTGCTGGGTCTGATGCAGATTCTCGGTTACGAACTGGACCCGTATTCGATTCTTGTGCCGTTTCTGATTTTTGCCATTGGGATCTCCCACGGCACACAGAAGATGAACGGCATCCTCCAGGACATTGGCCGTGGCACCCATAAATACGTGGCGGCGCGGTATACCTTCCGCCGTTTGTTCCTCACGGGGCTGACCGCGCTGCTGACCAATATCGTTGGTTTTGCGGTGCTGGTGATCATCGATATCCCGGTGATCCGCGACCTGGCACTGACCACCAGCATGGGTGTTGCCGTACTGATTTTCACCAAGCTGCTGTTGATCCCGGTGGCGCTCTCGTACCTGGGTGTCAGCAAAAAGGCCGCGCGAATCGCCATCGCCAAAGACCAGGCCGGCGCCGCCAACCGGGGTTTGCTCGGGCACCTCTGGCACAGTCTCGACCGGTTCACTGAGCGTCCGTGGGCGACGGCCGTCATCGCCTTGTCGCTGCTGGTAACCCTGGTGTGCAGCGTGGTGATGATGAACCTCAAGGTAGGGGATCTGGACCCCGGTGCCCCCGAGTTGCGCGCCGATTCGCGGTACAACCTCGACAACGCCTACATCACCAGTCACTACGGACTATCCAGCGACCAGTTTGTAGTCATCATGAAGACCAGCGAAGACAGCTGCCGTTTGTACCAGTCGCTGCAGAGCATGGACAAACTGGCCTGGCGCCTGCGCCAGACGCCGGGTGTGCAAACCACGCAATCGCTGGCCGAAACCGTGCGAATGATCAGCTCCGGCATGGCTGAAGGCAGCCCGAAATGGCTGAGCATCAGTCGTGACCAGGCCATCACCAACTCGGCCGTGGATGCGGCGATGATTTCCGCTCCGGGCATTACTAACCAGCAATGCTCGGTGACGCCGTTGATTGCCTATCTGGCAGACCACAAGGCTGACACGCTGACCCGCGTGTTGCAGGTCTCCGAAGCCTTCGCCAAGGAAAACAACACCGCCGCTGGCGCTGAACAACCCGTGGAATTCCTTTTGGCTGCAGGCAATGCCGGCATCGAGGCCGCCACCAACATCGAGGTCGAGAAAGGCATCATCACCATGTACCTGGCCGTATACGGTGCCACGGCCTTGCTGTGTCTTCTTACGTTTCGCAGTTGGCGCGCAACCCTGGTGGCCCTGATTCCGTTGCTGATGACCACCATCATCTGCAAAGCATTGATGGTGTGGCTGGGCATTGGTCTGAAAGTGGCCACCTTGCCAGTGATCGCCGTGGGGGTTGGTGTTGGCGTGGATTACGCGCTGTATCTGCTGAGTGTGCAACTGGCGGTACAGGAACGCGGTGGCAGTCTGGCGGTGGCCTATCGTCGCTCGCTGGACTTCACTGGCCGCGTCGTTGCACTCGTCGGCCTGACCATGGCCGCCGGGGTAATTACCTGGGCCTGGTCGCCGATCAAGTTCCAGGCAGACATGGGCATTCTGCTGACCTTCATGTTCCTGTGGAACATGCTTGGTGCACTGGTGCTCATCCCGGCCTTGTCGCATTACCTGCTCAACCCGAAGGGTAATTCCAAGGCCGGGGTGACGCTCGACCTGGAAGATGCCCGCGCGCAGCAGGAGCCGCGTAAACCTTCCTCCGCCGTGACTACGCACTCATTGAATGAGCTTGCCTTCCCCCGGCGTGTCCGCTGACTAATAGCCGGGCACAGACCCGGCTTGCAATTGCAAGGAGAGAACAATGTTCGAGTTATTGATGAGTGCCGACATGATGGTTCCTGACCCGGACGGCATGACGGAAATGTTGGTCGACAAGCTCGGTATCTATAAGCATGAACGCTGGCGTCAGGCGTTCGACAATCATCCCTACATCGCGCATTTTTTGCGGGTTCACAAATCTTTGGCGGTCTCGCCAACGCGCATCGAACCGCAATGGCACTTGGATCGGCCGAACCCCGGGGATCCCTTGTTCCATGATTTTCTGGAAAGCCTGAAGGATTTTCAGGGCCACCATCGGCCGATGCTGACCCACTCCATTGTGCTCGCCTTGCACGGGGACAAATTCGACGCGCTGGTGGATAAACTGATGCGTCGACGCTTGCCGTTCCGCATGGCGCAGCGCACTCCGGAAATGCCATTCGACCGGCTGTGGCTGGGCGCAACTCCGGAACAACCGTATTATCAGCCAAGTGTGGACGGTGGCTTATGCATTGAAATCATGCCAACCGAGCCGCTGCAGATGCCACCGGAAACGTACCAGTTACCGCCAATGCAACCACGTGATCAGAAGCCTGGCGACATGGTGCGCGTCACGGCCCGGGGCTTCCTGGTACGCGATCTCGACGAAACCCTGCGCAAAGTATCGACCAACCTCGACTGGGAGCCGAGCGGTCCGGTAGAAACCATCGTCAGCGAAGGCTACCGCCGTGCGCGAATGGGTTTCACCGTGCCCAACAGTGCCACCCTCGACGTACTCGAAGCAACCTACTGGAACACCGACGCCGGGCATTACGTCAACAACTGGGGCCCGGGGCCGTATTACATCCGCATCGGCGTCAACGACCTGGCCGCCAAGGCCGAGGATCTGCGGGCACGCGGCACGCGCTTCGAATGGATCGAATCGTCGCAGGCCGTGGGCGGACGTGCATTGATCAAGATCGACCCGCAAGAGCTCAATGGCCAGGTGTTCGAGTTCGAGGAGTGCCCTGCATGAGCACAGCGCCAAACCAGCAACCTCCGGTACTGATCAACGAGGCAGTGCGTCTGGAGCGCGATGCCATGGTTGGCTGGGTGATTCTGACCCGACCCCGGCAGATCAATGCTATTAACGACGACATTCGCCAGGGCGTACCGCAAGCGCTGGCGCAGTTGCAGCAAGACCCCCAGATTCGCGTGATCGTGATTCGCGGCGAAGGCGAGCGGGGCTTTTGCGCGGGGGCCGATATCAAGGAACGGCGCGGCCCGGAGTCGAGCCTGCAGGTTCGCCAGCGCATGGAAAAGGTACGCTGGATCGAAGCACTGGATGGCATCAGCAAACCGGTGATTGCTGCCATCCATGGCTACTGCATGGGCGGTGGACTGGAGCTGGCGTTGGCCTGTGACATCCGCTTCGCAGCGCCCGATGCGGTATTCGCCCTGCCGGAAACCGGCCTGGGGCTGATCCCCGGTGGCGGCGGTACACAACGGCTCTCCCGCGTGGTGGCGCCGGGCCAGGCACTGGATATGCTGCTTACCGGTGATCGCATGGGCGCCGAGCAAGCGCAGCGTATTGGTCTGGTCAGCCGACTGGCCAGTGACAACGCCAGCTTACTGGACGAAGTGCGCGCCTTTGCCCAGCGCATTGCGGTCAAACCACCTACTGCTTCGGCTTTCGTCAAGCAGGCGGCTCGGGCGGCACTGGACATGGACCTCAAGCGCGGCCTTGATCTGGAACTGGACCTGTTTGCCTTGCTGGCCCCGACACAGGACGCCCGAGAAGCGGCTCTGGCGTTCAGCGAGCGACGCGAACCACGTTTTACCGGCGAGTAAAGCGCCCTCCAAAACAATAAGGAACAAGACATGAGCACAGGAAAACTGGCAGGACGTGTGGCCATTATTACCGGCTCCGGCGGCGGTCTGGGCGCTGAATGCGCTCGGGTGCTGGCGTCGCACGGGGCAAGTATTGCGGTGGTCGATATCAACTTTGACGGGGCCAAAGCAGTCGCCGAATCGTTGCTCGCCGATGGGCACCAGGCCCTGGCGATCGCCACGGACGTCTCTTCGGAAGATGACGTGCGGGACATGGTCGCCCAGGTGAAAGAGCGTTTTGGCCGAATCGACATTCTGCACAACAACGCCGCCATCCTGAATGCCGAGCAGCGCCAGATGGACCGCGATTTCGTCAACCTCGACATGCAGGCGTGGGATCGTGCGATCGCCGTCAATCTGCGTGGTGCGGTGCTGTGCACCAAACATGTGATCCCGGTCATGCTGGAGAACGGGAAGGGCTCGATCATCTTCGCAACCTCCGGCCTGGGCATGCAGGGCGATATGTCACTGACCGGCTACGCGACTTCTAAAGCGGGGCTGATGATGTTGCCGCGTATGGTGGCGTCGCAATACGGTAAGCAAGGCATCCGTGGCAACGCCGTGCAGATAGGCCTGGCGCCTTCGGAACACGCGATGCCTGCGCCGTTGCTCGACATTCTTCGCGACAACCATTGCACCGCCGAACTGGGCACGCCTCGGCAGATCGCCGACGTGGTGGCGTTCCTGGCCAGCGATGAATCCTCGTTTGTCACCGGTACCACGTTGGTCGCCGACGGAGGATTCAGCAGCCATACACCTTCGCTGGTGGCCATGCGTTCGCTGTTCGCGCAAATGGGCCGTACCGGCATGTAACAGTCTCGGCGCTGCACTGCCGTGCGCCGCCCCTCATCTTCGCCGCCACAGCCGCCGTGCGCCGCCGTGGTCGAATGTCGACATGGAAGCATTTGATGAACCCGAACGCACCTGAGAGCAATACCGATTTCGATGTGATCATTGTCGGCGGCGGTACCAATGGCCTTTCGGCTGGCTGCTACCTGGGCCTTGAAGGTAAAAAGGTGCTGGTGTTGGAGGCGCTGGACAAGGTCGGCGGGATGGCTTCATCGGGCTACCTGATACCCGAAGCGCCCCAACATCTGGTCCACCCGTGTGCGCTGGACATGATGTCTATGCGCGTGCATTCGCACGTGCCCGCGGAGTTGGGCCTGGATCGACACGGCTTCAAGTCGATAGAACTGGCGCCCGGATACGTGTATCTGCACCCGGATGGCCAATCGCTGATTTTTTGGCGTGACCGCGAAAAGACCGCCGCCGAAATTCGCCGTTTCAGCAGCAAAGACGCCGAAGCGTTTTTGCAGTTCATGAAAGTCATCGACATGTTCCTGGATATCGCGCTGCCGATGATGCGGGTTGATCCGGCCAAAACCAACCTGGGTGTGAAGCTCAGAATACTGGGTACCGCGATCAAGCATAAAGCGCTGAAACCCGAACTCATGGCGCTGATGACGGGCTCTGCGTTGCAGGCGGCACGTGAGCGTTTCGAGCATCCGGTGACTATATCGGCGATGTGCGCGCTGACCGGGCTGGCAGGTGATATCAGCGCCGATGGCGGGGGCATCTATTACGCCTTGCTCGGGTTCCTCCACCGTTTTGGTGTCGGCCGAGTGCTGGGGGGCATGCAGCAGTTGAGCAACGCCATGCAGTCTCGACTGGAAGAACTGGGCGGCAAAGTGCTGGTATCGGCGAGCGTCAGTGAGATCGTCGCCCGGGAAGGGCAGATCAAAGGCGTGAAACTGGCCGATGGCCGTCAGTTCACGGCGCGCGCAGTCATCGCCGGCTGCCATCCGAAGCCGGCGCTGGACATGGTCACGCAGGGGGAAATTCCCCAATACCTGCTGACCCGTATCGCCATGGCGCCAGCAAACGGTAAGGGTTCTGGACCTTTGAAGGTCGATGTGGCCTTGCGTGGACAGATTTCGCTACCGCGTTTTGCCGCCCTTCGTGGCGACGCAGTGGACTTGCGTAGAACCGTCATGTTGATCGGCACCGAAGAAGCCGTGCTGGAAAACTTCGCCGCCTGCGCCCGTGGCGAGGTGCCGAAGCTACCCTATATCACTGTGGCCGCGCCGAGTGCCGCCGACCCTTCGCAAGCGCCGGCTGGCCAAGACATTTTGTACATCTACCCACCGGTGATGCCGGTGAATCCCAATGAGGGTTGGGACAACTTGCGTGAGCGAGTGGCCGATCAGGTGCAGGAACAGCTTTACGACTACATCGAAGGGATCGAGGGGCAGGTGATCGGCCGGCACATCGAAGCGGCTCCAGACTTCACCGCACGCCTGAACACTGTGAATGGCTGCGTAGTGCATATTGACACCACGTCGATGCGCTCTAGCACCATGCGACCTGCACACGGCCTGGGCGGCGACACCTTGCCGGTAGCGGGCTTTTATTTAGGCAGCGCCGGCATCCACCCGGGGGGTGGAGTCAACGGCATGGCTGGGCGGTTGGCGGCCAAGCGGGTGAGCAAGTATTTGGGTAAAAAGGCACGCTGAACATGTGAACACCACTGCCCTGTAGGAGCTGTCGAGCGAAGCGAGGCTGCCTACAGGGGACGTGTGTTCATCAATACCCGCCGGTTCAGCGGCAGCAGATCACGCACAAATCCTAAACAACGATCAAACGCTGTCGGCGTGTTTTCCAGCCCCCAACGAAATACTCGCCAACACAAAATCCGCGGAGTACTGCCGCCACGTTGCCATACCTTGCTCCGAGTCCGTATCCAACCCGGCAAGTGCCGACATTGAATAACGGTTGGTAAACCAGCCAGTGGTCACCAGCGATGCACTCGCCAGCAACAGGCGCGGGTTGATGTTCGCGCGAAAATCACCACTGGCGGCGCCCCGCAACAGAATTGCGTCAAGCTTGGCGATCAGCTTGGGGACCATTTCCAGAAAGTGATTTCGAGGTGTCTGGTGAGTGTCATGGTAGCGGATGCCCTCCAGCGCCAGGCTACCGAGGAAAGGGTCCAGCCGGTATTGGTCGAAAAAATGATTGAGCACCGCGCGCATGGCCACTGGCGGAGACAGCTCTTCGACATTGAGGTTGACCAACTCGGACATGATGTTGTCCGAAGACTCATCCAGTACTGCTACAAACAGGCCTTCCTTGGAGTTGTAGTAGTGGTAGACCAGCTGCTTGGTGACGCCGGCTTCCCGGGCAATTTCTTCCACGCGCGCACCGGCCAGGCCTTTTCTGGCGAACTCCACGCGCGCTGCCGCGAGCAGGCGATTCATCGTATTGCGTTTGCCCTGTTCGCCACCTTCTCCTGCCTTTACCGCCACCTCGTCCTCCTCATGCCAGTTTTGGCCAGGTTATTCACACCTTGAAGCATTTCCCCGGGGGCCTTCGTTTGACCCCGAGTCAAACGAAGCGGACTACCGGCGTAGACACAACCACATACCATGGGTCGGCAGCCGGACAATCTTGGTGTGCAAGAAGAATAAAAACAAGACAGGAGCTCCTGATGAGCAACGAAAGCGCAGCACTGGACCTGGCAACCGCATACTCCGCTGTGTCGGAAATGTATCGCGGCACCGACCTGGATATTCACGCGGTGTGCCGCGAGCAACGGTTGAAATCGCCCATCTATGAAGGCGACTTCATCACCCAGTTTGGCGTGCCGACGAATGCCGGCACCCAGCAGGGCACTCGCCCGACCTTCGCCTTGTTCAGATACCAGGATGTAATGACTGTCCTGCGCGATGGTGCGACCTATACCAGCGGTTTTATTGCCGAAGGTCTTGGCGCGTTTTTCGATGGGCTGATCATTCTTGCAATGGACGGTGACGAGCACCGCAAGGTGCGCGCCTTGCTGCAACCGGCCTTTATGCCGGAGACCGTGAACAAGTGGCGCCCGCAGATCGATCAAGTGATTCGCGAGGAGTACATCCAGCCGATGTTGCCGGCGAAGAAGGCCGACTTGATGAAGTTCGGTCTCGAGCTGCCGATTCGCGTCATGTACGCTTTGATGGGCTTCCCCTCAGATGAGCCCTCCAAGTACAAGCAATACGCCGCGTGGGCCTTGGCCATTGTCGGCGGCAACCAGATTGACCCGAGCAAAATGGTTGAAGCGCGACGTCAGGCCGGCATCGCCGTAAAAGGGCTGTACGACGCACTGGCCGAAGTTGTCGTGCAACGTCGTGCCGAGGGCAGCCAGGGTGATGATGTGGTCGGGCGTTTGCTGCGCGCGGAGTACGAAGGGCGCACGCTGGATGACCACGAGGTGATCACCTTCACTCGCTCGCTGTTGCCAGCCGCGGGCGAAACCACCACGCGCATGTTTGGCTCGGTAATGACTTTGCTCCTGACCACGCCCGGATTGCTGGAACGCGTCAAGGCCGACCGCTCATTGATCGGCAAGCTGATGGACGAAACCACGCGCTTTGAACCAGTGGCCACTTTCAAGGTGCGCGAAACCGCCCGGGAAGTGGAATTTCACGGTGTGACAATTCCCAAGGGGTCGTTCGTCCAGTGCATGGTGGTGTCCGCCAACCGTGACGAAGATGCGTTTGAAAACCCTGAGGTATTCGACATTGATCGCAAGCCCAAACCCTCCTTTGGTTTTGGCTTCGGCCCCCACATGTGCATCGGTCAATTCGTCGCCAAAGTGGAAATCAGCAGCGCGGTCAACGCCATCCTCGACCTCTTCCCCAACTTGCGCCTCGACCCGAGCCAACCCGTCCCGCAGATCGGCGGCGCGCAGTTGCGTGGCGTGTCCACGCTCCCGGTGATCTGGGGCTGAGCCACGCTGCAATCCCGTTTCCCTGCCTCAACAAAAACAACAGAGGGCATTATGAGAACGTTTAAAACCATTCCAGAACGCGGTGATTTCGGCTTTCAACAACTGGTTGGGCCGCACCAGGTCACTGGCGCTTCAATGTCATCCGAACGCGGCTTCTTCGGCCTGCACCTGAGCAAAAGTTCGCCGTTCGGTTCTGTGCGCGATGAGCAAGGCAATATCTACTCCTTCGTCCGCTCGCTGATGGCGCCCAATGGCACGCCGAATCCAACCAAGTTCTTCTACCTGAACAATCACGTCGATAACGTCAACCTGCGCATGGACCACGAAAAAATGGCCCGCCAGGCGCTGACACCACTGCCGGTACACAGCCTGAAAGGCGATGTCGCACGCTGGGCCAGCCAACCGGGTGAAGCCGGCAACGGCTGGGAGATCACGGCTAGCAGCGAACGACTGACCTGGAAAGAAGAAGGCCTGTTTCACCTTGAAGGCCGACTGCTTGGCCCGGGACTGCAGTGGTATCTGCCGGGCGTGGAATGGGGCACCTTCTATGTTTCGCAGCTGTGGGATATTGCCGGTGTCTGCGAGGGGCGTCCGGTCAAAGGCGCCATGGCGCTGGACCAGTTCTACATGGCGGAAGGCGGCGCCATTCACTTCAAGAAAGACCTGGTGGTGAACAACAACAAGCATGTGATCTGGTGGTCGTTTGTCACGGTTTACAAAGACGGCACCTGGGACACCGGTTCTTTCATGGTCGGTCATGACCATCTGGGCTACGCCATTTTCAACAACGAAAAAGGCGAAGTGCGAGTCACCACCGATATCGAAGGTCACACCGAGCACAAGGACGGCAGCTACTTCCTCAAGTCCGCGAAAATTGTGCTCGAGGGCGAGGAAGAATGGGAGTTTCTGCCTGACGAAAAGGGCGAAATGATCGATTTCGTCGGCGGCTTCCCGATCACTGCGCAGCAGGAAGGGCGGTGGCGGCAGGTCGGCGATACCCGCGAACCCTCGCACTGGTTGGGCTGGGGCGAGTCGGACCGGCGCAACGGTTCGGCCCGCAACGTTCCAGGCAAAGACCTGTGAACCGTTAAACGCAACCCCCGTAGGAGCTGCCGAAGGCTGCGATCTTTTGATTTTGATTTGTATTCTAGAGCTCAAAAGATCGCAGCCTTCGGCAGCTCCTACAGGGTGGAGTATGCGCTGCATCAGTAGCTTCGACACCTGACAACAATAAGGAATAACCATGAAATTCCGCGACAAAGTCGTGCTGATCACCGGCGCCGGCAGAGGCATGGGCCGTGCCATTGCGCTGGCCTATGCCAGGGAAGGCGCCAAGGTAATTGTGTCGGCACGCACCGCTCGATACGGCGACGAAACCATTGCACAGATCAAGGCGTTGGGTGGTGAAGCCTGCCTGGTGGGTGGCGACATTGCCGATCGCGAGGCGATCAAATCAATGGTGGAAGATGGCGTCGGGCATTTTGGCAACCTGGACATCGTGGTGCATTGTGCTGCCGACACCAGTCACGGACTGATCGCCGAGATGGCCGATGACACCTTTGATCACATCGTGCGCAGCAATATTCAATCGTTGTTCTGGCTAGCCAAGGACAGCGCGCCTCACCTGTCCAAAGCCGTCGACAAGGGCCGCCTTATCTTCATTTCTTCGGGGGAGGCCAACCGCAAATACACCCCGCGACTCATTGCCTACGGCTCCAGCAAAGCATTCATGAATGCCTTCGCGCGCGGCCTGGCGGTGGAGTTCGGGGCCATGAATATTCTGGTCAACGTGGTGGAGCCCGGGCTGATCGGCACCGATCACATGCTGGAAACCCTGGGCAACGACCTGCCGCATACACTTGCCGCGCATTTTCCGGTGGGTCGCTTGGGTGAGTCCACCGACATTGCCAATGCCGTGCTGTTTCTGACCTCCAACGACGCCTCCTATATCACCGGCACTTCGCTGCTGGTAGATGGCGGCGCCACCATGATCGCACTGCCCAAAGTCGAAGAAATTCTCAAGGGCGATTGAGGAATCAGTCATGACAACCAAGACACGCAACACCCTCACCACGGCACACGGAGGCACTGATTTCTCTGAGTTCAAGCACGGTTGGCGGGTGGTGATACTGGGTTTGTTCGGCATTTGCACCAGCATCACTGCGGCGCTGCTGTATGCCTTCGGCACCTTGGTCATTCCGCTGGAGCAAGCTTTCGGCTGGAGCCGCGGCGACCTGCAGGCATCCATCACCTTTCTGTTTGCCGGGGTCGCGATATCCACGCAACTGGTCGGTTGGCTCTACCGTCGTTACGGCCTGCGCCGAGTGGCGATTGTGTCGATTGTGCTACAAATCGTGGGGTACTTTGCCATCACCCGGATCCAAGGGTCGATGTCGATTGGCTGGCTGTACCTGGCATTTTTCAGCATGCCGATCATTTGCGCCGGCACCATTGCGATTACCTGGACGCAGCTGATCAACCTGTGGTTCGAGCGCAACCGTGGTCTGGCGCTGGCGGTAATTCTGTGCGGCACCGGGCTGATGGCTATGATTCTGCCACCGCTTTTGTCGAGGCTGATTGCTGCTTATGGCTGGCAAGCCGGTTTCTTTGCCTTGGCAGCAATGCCGTTACTGTTCACGCTGCCATTGTCATTGATGTGGTTGCGTATGCCGGCGCAAGTCGCGAATGCGGACACCACCACGAAGAAAGCACTTGCGGAACTGACCGGCATGTCCTTCAAGCAAGCTGTGCACTCCGGCATGTACTGGGGGTTCAACGTCGCGCTGATACTTTCGGTGTCATTGACCGTCGGCATGGTCACCAACCTGGTGCCGATGCTGCAAAGCAAGGGCTTGAGCGCCCAGCAGGCCAGCCAGGTCTTCAGCACCTTCGGCATTTCAATCATAGGCGGACGTTTGCTGGTGGGCTATCTTCTGGACCGTTACTCGCCCTCTGTGGTGTCCGCCGTGAGCCTGGCGCTGCCTGCACTGGGCTGTGCGATCTTTCTGTTTGGCGGGACGCAGAACATACCGCTGCTGGTATTGGCCACCCTGTGCATTGGCGCGAGTGCCGGCGCTGAATTCGATCTGGCGGCATTCCTGATGGCGCGCTATTTCGGCCTGAAGGATTACGCGCGAATTTTCGGGTTGCACCTGTGCCTGATCACCATCGTTTCCGGTTTGGTGCCCATGCTGTTCGGCTATCTTTACGATGTGTATGGCAGCTATACCGCGGTACTGGTGTGCTGTTTCTGCTGCGCCATTATCGGTCCGACCATTTTGCTGTGGCTGCGGATGGAACCGGCCTTTCTGGCGCGTCAGCGCGACCTTCAGCAACAGCAGCACGCCTGACCCTACCCGAGGATGAACCCGACATGAGTATGGACAAACAGACTATCGAGCACTTTCTGCACGGTCAGATCGACTGCTGGAACAGGGGTGACAAGCAGGGTTTTTTTGGTCACTACCGCAGTGTCTCGCCCAACGGCTTGAGTATCGAGTACGTCGGCAAACCACAGCACGATGCCTGGCAGGTGCTGGAAGGCATGTGGGCGCAGCAGCAACCGAAAATTCGCGTTGAAGTGCGCCAATGCATCATCAATGGCCATGAAGCGGCCTGTCATCACCTCAACGCCTTCCGCGAGCAGGAGGGAGGCATCGAGACGATCGAGTTGTATCGATTCGAGGAAGGGACGTTATCGGTGCGGTACTTTATCAATCAGCAGTCGTAGCGCACCGCCGCTCATCGGCTGCGCGCTCCGGCGTTATATCCCGTCGGTGGAGAATGACAGTTGCTGCCAATGCTCGATTTCCGCGAGCATTCTGGTCAGTTTGTCGCTGATTTGCTGATAAGCGTCGGATCCAGCGACGTAGCGCAAAGGCGGGCTTTCGCTGTTGGCCAGCTGCACCAGCGCGGCACCCAGTTTCGCCGGGTTGCCGGTTTGTTGATGGTTGCCAGCAGCCGACGCGACTTTGACCTTGGCGGTGAAGGCCGCGTAATCTTCAAGTCCACGTGTGCCAAAAACAGCCGAGCTGGGGTCAAGGAAGTCAGTGCGAAAAACGCCGGGCTCCACCAGTATGACCTTGATGCCAAACTGAGCCACCTCCTGGGCCAAGGATTCGGAGAAACCTTCCACCGCGAACTTTGAGGCGCAGTATAAAGCCGCTCCGCCCATCCCCACGATGCCGCCCATTGAAGACAAGTTAAACACCCGGCCGCTACGTTGCCGACGCATCACGGGCAGTACTGCGCGGCAGACATTGAATACACCTGACACATTGGTCGCGAATTGCTTGTCCGCATCGCTGGCGAAATTCTCTTCAAAGGGCGCCAGTTGGCCATAACCAGCGTTGTTGACCAGCACATCGATGCGACCAAAATGCGCAACGGCGCTCTCTACGGCAGCCAGCGTCTGTGATTCGTCAGTCACATCCAGCGCAACAGGCAGAACACGCTCGCCGTACTCGGCAAAAACGCTTCCCAACGTTTCGATACGCCGCCCGCTGACGACTACCCGGTCACCGTCAGCCAATGCCGCTTTGGCAATCGCAGCGCCAAGACCTCGAGTCGCACCGGTTATAAACCAGACTTTGTTCATAGCATCGCTCCATTCGTCATGCGAAAAAAAGCCGCGTCAGCTCTGAGGCGGGCGCGGCTGCGTGCGTTACAGGTCCGTACCCGCTCAGTCGCGATTGGCTGCTTCCCAGACTTTCAGGTCGAAACCGTCACCGGCAGCCTCTGCTGCCGTCAGCTTGGGCGCGCGGGTGAGAATCTTGCGCGCGGCCATGTGATCACCCATGCGATTGCAGGACTCCACGGCCACCAGGCGGTCATTGCGGAAACACAACACCGAGGCTTGCCTGTCTGCGACAGAGCCGAGCACCACTGTGCTGTCGTAGCCCTGGGAGAGGCCTGCGATTTGCAGTTTCAGATTGCCTTGATCGGTCCAGAACCACGGCAGTGCGCTGTAAGGCGCCGGCTTGCCCATCAAACGAGCGGCGACTGCGCGGCCCTGATCGACGGCGTTTTGCACCGACTCGAGTCGGGTGTGCTGTTCATCGATTTGCAGACAAGGGAAACTGGCAACGTCACCCAACGCGGATATCTGCGGGTCAGACGTCAGCAGACTGGCATCTACCCGGATACCGTTCTCGATGTCCAGACCTGCTTCGGTCGCCAATTGCGCGTTAGGGATTACGCCAATACCAAACACCACCAAGTCCGCCGGCAGGACGCGCCCGTCAGCGGTTTGCACTGCGCACACTTTGCCGTTGTCGCCATCAATGCGGCTCAAGCCTTGGCGGAAGTCGAAGTGCACGCCCCAGGCTTCATGGGCCTGGCGGAACAGTTCCGACATTTCCCGCGATACCGCCCGGGCCATGGGCCGCTCGCCCAGCTCCAGAACGTGCACGTTGGCGCCCAATGCTGCCGCCACTGCGGCGAATTCAAGGCCGATAAACCCGGCACCGATCACCACCACGTTTCGCGCCTCTTTTGCCAGTGGCGCCAGGGCATCGGCATCGGCCTGGGTTTTTATGCCGAACACTTGCGGCAGGTTCGCACCGGGAACCGGCAGTGGTCGATTGTGCGCACCCGTAGCCAATACAAGATGGTCGTAGGCGACCGCAGCACCGGAGGCCAGCACTACCCGCCGATTCAGGCGATCTATCGCGCTCGCCTGGTCATGCAGCAACTCGATGCGCTGGGTGGTGTAAAAATCCGCAGGGCGAAACAACAGATTGGTCGCCTGAATCTTGCCGAGCAGATAGGCCTTGGACAAAGGCGGTCGCTGGTAGGGCAAACCTGGCTCATCGCCAATCAGGGTAATGCGCCCGTCATAGCCCTCCTGACGCAAGGAAGTAGCGACCTGAAATCCGGCCTGGCCGGCACCGACAATAACGACTGAGGCGAGAGTCATGCGAGCTCCTTCAAGCGCATTCAGAATTGCGAAGACGGCAGGTGCAGAACCATACCGTCCATCTCTTGGCTGATGATCAACTGGCAGCTCAAGCGGCTGTTGTCCCGGCGCTCGAAGGCGTACTCGAGCATGTCGTTCTCCATGTCTTCGGCGGCCTGCACTTTGCCCAGCCAGGCTTCATCGACATAGGCGTGGCAAGTGGCGCAACTGCAGGCACCGCCGCAATCGGCCGGAATGCCCGGCACCGAGGCGAAGGTCGCGGCCTGCATCACCGATTGGCCGATATCGCCTTTGACCTGATGGGCGGTGCCGTTGTGTTCAATAAAGGTCAGTGTGGGCATGGTCTGCTCCGATTCTTGTTGGGGACTCAGGATTGGCCGGGAAGGGTTTGCGCATTGAAGCGGGGCACGCGCCCCAGGGTCAGTAGCAAAAGCGGGCCGATGATGCAGCAGGCGGCGCTGTAAACCAGCATCGCGCTGTACGAACCGGTTCGCGCCAGCATGTAGGCGAAGAGCAACGGCGCCAGTGCCGACGCCACAGTATTCAAGCCCTGATGGACGCCAAACAGACGACCGTACTCGCGCAAACCGAAGTAGCGCGCAATCAGAAATGCGGCAATATCGAACTCAGCCCCGGCGCCAAAACCGACCAGCACAGCCGCCAGCATTAGCGGGGCAAATTCGGCAGTCGGGCTCAGGTAGATGAAACAGCCTACGGCGGGCAGTAACAGGCTCAGCGCAGATACTGCCGGCGGCCATAGGCGATCAAGCAAATAGCCGATCAACATCCGACCGAATATCAGCGAAATACCGAAGCAACTGAAAATGGTGGCGGCGTCCGAAGCCGACAAACCGCGAGCTTGCAGCATGGGTACGGTGCTGGTGACCATGCCGACAATCGAAGAAATCACCAGGCTGAGGGCCAGGTTGCATGTCCAGAATTTCAGCGATCCCATGCCTTCACGGAACCCCATCCCCGGCATTTGCTCAAGCTCACCACCGTCGCTGCGCTGAGCGGCAACGACTGGCAGCTTGAACCACAGCAGAATCAACGGTAGCAGCACCAGCAGATTAAGCAGTGCCAGGATCACAAACGCTGCGCGCCAGTCCCATTGTTCGATCCCCCAGGCCATCAGACGGGGAATGGTGGCAGCGGTGACGCCGGTTCCAGACAGACCAATGGCCAGCGCCAGGCCGCGATTGCGATCAAACCAGAGGCTGATAAGTTGCGTCCAGGTCACCGCCAGCGCGCCCATACCGACGATCGGCAGCAACGCAAAGGCGATGTACATCGACCAGATCGACTGGGTCAGTTGGGTCGTCGCGAGGTAGCCGAGTGACAACAGTAACAGGGAAATAACCGTGACGCGCTTCATGCCATAGCGCAGATTGAACCAACCCACCAGTTGCAGGGAGACCACTGCGCCGCCGAACAGGAATGTGATGCACGCCTGCAGTTCACTTTTACTCCAGCCAAACGCGTCACCCAATGGCACCACCAGCGTACCGAAGCCATACAGCAGGGCGGCGTTGATGCTGATGGCTACGCCGGCCACCGAAAGAATCAGGATTTTCCAGCTTTGACGAAATTCCAGCGGATCAATGGCCGCTTCGCTTTTGGACGGATGCATGGGATCGGCTTCCTTATAGGTTTTGTTGAGCCAGTATCAGCATATCTGCGTTAAAAATTAATTGCACATAAAATAAATAAGTGTTCATAATTTGCCGACGCTGAACCTGATAAAGGAGAAAAAAATGAGTTCAGAAAAAGCGCAATTCAAAGCCGTGGCGGACCGTAGCCGCTGTTGTGGTTACGGGTTGTGTGCCGCGATCTGCCCAAGCGTGTACAAACTTGACGCCGATGGTTTGGTTTACCTCGACAACGCCGCTGTGCCACCGGAACTTGAAGAGGAGGCCCGCGAAGGTGCCGCCGCTTGTCCGGCGGAGGCGATCTGGCTTGAGCCCATCACTTCAGAAGACGTAGCCGTTTGACAGCGAAAGCAGCAAGCGCAACGTGTTGCCCACTGAATTGAGGATGTGCTTATGGGACGTTTACAGAACAAAGTCGCGCTGATCACCGGTACCGGCGGCGGGCAGGGAAGGGCTGCAGCACTGCGGTTTGCCCGTGAGGGGGCGATTGTTGTGGGCTGCGACGTCGTCGCCGAAGGCCATGAAGAAACGGCCCAGTTGATGCGGGCAGAGGGTTTTACGCTGTACGGCTCGGCACCGGTGGACCTGGGCGATCACGAACAGTCCAGGGCGTGGATCGATGCCGCCGTTGTCGAGCACGGGCGCATCGACATTCTTTACAACAATGCATCCGCTGCACGGTTCGGCCTGGTCAGCGAATTGTCGATCGAAGATTGGCAGTACACCATGCGCAACGAGATCGACCTGCTTTTCTACACAACCAAGTATGCCTGGCACCACTTGGCCGAACAGCGCGGGGTGATCATCAACGTATCGTCTACCGCCGCGTGGGGCGGTTCGAAAGTTGCCGGCATTTGCGCCCACTCCGCGGCAAAGGGCGCAGTGGTTTCGTTCACTCGCCAACTGGCTGTTGAAGGTGCGCCATTCGGCATCCGTGCCGTCAGTCTGAGCCCGGGATTTGTCGCGACGCCGGGTACCCGGCCGTTTCTGGAAGACCCGAAAATGCGCGCGATGTTGCTCGATGGCGTATTGATGGACCGCCCAGGCGAACCTGAGGAAGTGGTGGCGATGGCGGTTTTCGTTGCTTCGGACGAAGCCTCGTTCATCACCGGTTCGGACTTTGTAATCGACGGCGGGTTGTTGGCAATCTAGTACGCGCTGCGCCCCAGGCCGGAGCGACCGGCTCTTTTTCATCATCTCGAACAATAACAAGGTGAATGACGTGGACATCATCGGTATCGGTTACATGGGCTTTGAAACCCCCAACCTTGAGGCCTGGCGGGAATACGGCCCGCAGGTAATGGGCTTTGGTATCGGCAAGAACCCCGAAAGTGATCCGCAGTCGCTGTATTTCAAGATTGATGATCGCCGTCATCGCTTCGCGTTTCACCCCGGCAAAGTTGATCGAATTGCCTATATCGGCTGGGAAGCGGTAGGGCGCATGGCGTTTGAAGACGGTATCAAGAAGCTGGCGGCGGCCAATGTCGACTACAGCCGTGGCGATGCAGAGCTGTGCGAAAAGCGAGGAGTACGCGAACTGGTGCGTTTCCGCGATCCGGTCGGCTATCAGCACGAGCTTTTCTACGGGCAAAAATGGATGCCGCGTTCCTTCCAGCCCGGCCGCCCGCACAGCGGTTTTCTTGCCGACGAGCGAGGGGCGGGGCATGTGGTACTGATCACCCCGGACTACACGCCGGAGCTGGAAGACTTCCTGCTCAACGTCATGGGTTTCAGTTGGTATGGCGCTGGCGCTGGCAAAGGGCGAACCGGTTTCTTCCGGTCGAAACTCAACCATCACACCAGCCATGACATTGCCTACGGCCACGGGCCGGGACGCATGGGCGTGCAGCATGTCGGGCTATTTGTGCGCAATGTCCGTGATGTCGGTGAAACCTACGACATCGTGCGTCAGCGCGAACTGCCGATGATGATGACCCTCGGCCAACATGCCCAGGATCCGCACCTGTCGTTCTACCATTTCAATCCGTCCGGCTTTGCTTTCGAGACCATCGCCGAGATCGAGCCATGGCAAGGCGATCCCTATGAGTTGAACCCGGAGAAACTCAGCCTGTGGGGCCATGAAATGGTTGGCCCGATTCTCGGGGCCAGCGTCAAGACGCCAGAAGAGGTTTTGGACGCCGAGTATCTGCCGACCTACCTGGCCAAACACTGACATGCGCCTGGCGCGAGTCGAGGTGGCCGGGCAAGCGTTCTGGGCATTGCTTGATGCCCGAACCGAGCAACTGCGCAGGGTCCGTGCGCCGTTCCTTCACTGGGCCGGGCTGCATGCAGATCTTGTGGCAGACGCCCTCGACCCGGTGGGCGAATGGCTACCCTTGTCGGCGGCGCGTCTGCTTGCGCCGCTGGAGCCGGGCGCTCGGGTATTTGGTGTGGGCCTCAATTACCTCAGCCACCTCAAGCGTTTGGGCAGCGAAGCACCAGCACACCCGCTGGCTTACATGAAACCCGAGTCGGCGCTGGTGGGTGCCTCTGACGAGATCGATTACTCGCCGCTGACCTGCCAGCTCGACTACGAGGTAGAACTGGTCGCAGTGGTAGGCCGACCGTTGCTGGATGAGCCGCACGCCAGCCACTGCCTGTTGGGTTACACGATAGGCAACGACATAAGTGCAAGGGATGCCGGCAAACAGATTGGCCGGCTGGACCTGTTGACCCAGAAAGCCATGGACCGCACGACGCCGGTCGGCCCGTGGATCGTGACGGCCGATGAATTGGGTATCGCAGGCCAGCCCGCGCTAGAGATGCGCCTGAGCGTCAACGATGAATTGCGCCAGCATGACAATACGCGGCAGATGATTTTCCCCCTGGATGAATTACTCAACTATCTGGATGCACGTATCAGGCTGCGTCCTGGTGACTTGGTGTTTACCGGTTCCAGCCACGGTGTAGCTATGGAAACCGGGCGTTTCCTGCAGCCGGGTGACCGGGTCGAAGCACACATCGACGGCATTGGTCGACTGCGTAATACCATTGCAGCTCCTCGCCTGCTAAGTCCCGCGCGAGCACGCGGGCGACTTGGCCAGCCACTGGCTCCGTAATCCCCTGATTTTGTTCGGCGAAAACGCTGAGGAGTAATGATGAGCGAGGGTTCGGCGTGGGCGCCGTTTCGCAACAGCGCGTTCCGCGGCTTATGGCTGGCAGCCGCTGTGGTCAATATGGCGATCTGGATGCAGACCGTGGCCGCAGCGTGGATCATGACCACGTTGACGACATCGGCGGTCATGGTCTCCCTGGTGCAGACCGCCGTGACCTTGCCGGTCTTCCTTTTCGCATTCCCCGGCGGGGTGATCGCCGATCGGGTAGACCGCCGCGGCTGGCTGATCATTACCCAGTGCATCATGCTGTTCGCAGCGCTGGTGCTTTGCCTGTTGGCTTATAGCGCGAATTTGGAAACCTGGGGACTGCTGGCGTTTACTTTTGTATTGGGCACCGGCAGTGCGTTGGGTATGTCCGCGTGGATGGTGACTATGGTTGGCGTGCTGCCGAGGGATCAGGTGCCGGCCGCGGTATCCCTCAACGGCATTTCCATCAACGCCACCCGAGCGTTGGGGCCGGCGCTGGCCGGTGCGCTGATTGCATACTGGAACACCACATCGGTGTTCCTGGTGATAGCCCTGTGCATGCTAGTGGTGCTGCTTTTTCTGTTTTCCCTGGCGCGTAATCCACCCGTCGTTGGCTTGCCGCCCGAAACCTTGACGGGTGGTATGCGCAGCGGCTTGCGCTACATCCGGCATTCGGCGGTTCTGTTCAGCGCCATGAAACAGGTGTTGGTATTCACCAGCAGCGCGAGTGCTTTGTGGGCGTTGATGCCGCTGGTGGCCAAGCAGGAATTGGGCATGGACGCCGGGGGTTATGGCTTGCTGATGGCATTTCTGGGGACTGGTGCAGTGCTGGCGGCGCTCAGCTTGCCGCGTTTGTATCGGGTCTGGAGCATGCGTCATCTGTTGATGTGCGGCTCCGTTACATTCGCTCTGGCAAGCCTTGCCGCCGCGTTGTCTCACAACCGTTATACGGTTTGCGCAATGATGTTGCTGGCCGGATTTGGCTGGATGGCAGTCAACGCGACCATTTCAACCGTGGTGCAGACTTACGCCGCCAACTGGGTTCGCGCGCGGGTCGCGTCGGTGTACGTGCTGATCCTGATGGGCGCGATGGCCGCCGGGGGGGCGTTATGGGGCGCGTTGGCGCAATATCTTGGGTTAACCGAGAGCTTGTTGTTATCGGCACTATTGCTGCTGGTGGGTATCGCGCTGACCCGTAACGATTATGTGGAATTGGGCCAGGAATCCGATTTTGCCGAGGTTCAGTTGACCGATTCGCTGCAGCTGAACGGCGGTGTTTCCCATTCCGACGGTCCGGTATCGGTGGAAATCGTGTATCAGGTGCGCGAGCCGGAACGCAATGCCTTTCTCAGTGCCGTGTACGCTGTCGGCAAGGCGCGACGCCGCAACGGTGCGCAAAACTGGCGCCTGTACCGCGACATGTCGGCTGACCAACTCTACAGCGAACGTTTCATTGTCGAATCCTGGCTTGACTACTTGCGCCAGCAGTCTCGGGTAACGCAAGCGGATCATGCCCAAGAGCAGGTACTTGAATGTTTTCGCCGTGAGGATCTGCAAACCCGCCGATTGATCTACCAGCCACCCTTGAAACACACCACGTAAAACGTTCGAAAATTCCCAGATAAAACTTTTCCGTGTTGATTCATTCTCAGGCTAGAATGACCGTACTTTAAAGTGACGGGATCGGGCATGGACCTCTCTGATGTTAACGACAGCACCAAGGCGGCCGGCGCGACCCTCGTCAAGCCCGTTTCCAATGCAATTCGCATCCTGCGCTATCTCAGTCAGGTGGGCACACCGGAACGATCCGTGGACATCGCCCGACAACTGAAAATCAACCCCAGCACCTGCTTCAACATCCTGCGCACCCTGGTGCAGGAGGAAGTAGTCGACTTCAGCTCTATGTCCAAGCGCTACTCGGTAGGCCTGGGGTTGGCGCGGCTGGTTGAACAACTGGTGACCCAAGGCCATCGCGTGCAGATGGCCAAACCGCTGTTGCAGAACCTGGCCGCACGCCAGCGGGTAACGATTACCCTGTGGCGCAAAATGAGCGCTGACCGCATCGTCATCGTCAGCTCCGCTGCAAGTCCCACGGATGTGCGTATTGATATGGCCGAAGGGCAGCGCCTGCCGATTCTGATGGGCGCCAGCGGGCGCTTGTTTGCCACGCAGATTGACCTGGACGACCCGGAAGTGCAGCGCAGCTTCGAGACCATTCGCTGGGCACAGCCACTGCCGCTCGAGGTTTACCGTGAAGAAGTCAGAACTGCGGCAGAGCGTGGCTGGGCCTTGGACGACGGGCATTTTTCCGGGGGTATTCTGGCGATCGCCGCACCGGTCTACTCACCGTCCAACAGCATCGATTTCACTGTGTCGGCGGTGATGTTCCGTGGCCAAAGGGACGAACAGGGCCTCGCCGAACTGGGCAAGGCGCTGATCGAGTTCTGCAGTGAAGTGGCCGGCGTACTGTACTAAGCTTCGGTGTTACTCGCGGACCAGCAGCAGGCTGCCCCCTAACGGGCCACCACCTGCTGCCACTGTACTGACGGAATGTTCCCTGGTTTGTCGGCCTTCGGCGCGGCCCCATAGCTGCAGACAGGCTTCGTGCACGTAACCCAGGCCGTGGGTGCGCCCGCCGGAAAGTTGCCCGCCATTGGTATTGATCGGCAAACTGCCATCCAGCGCAATATGCGTACCGCCTTCTACGAATGCACCACTTTGGCCGGTGGGGCACAGGCCCAAGGCTTCCAGCCAGATCAGGGTCAAAATCGAAAATCCGTCATACAACTGCGCCGATCCGACGTCCTGCGGGGTGTAGTCGGTGCGCGCCCACATCATCTCGCCGACATCGAAGGCGGCCATCTTGGTCAGTGATATCTGATCCCAAGACCATGGCTGGTTCAACGCTGCCCCCATGGCTTCGATACGGATCGGCTTGTGTGGCTGGTCCTGAGCAATATCGCGACGTGACAGGACAATGGCAGTGGAGGCATCGCAGTGCACGTCGCAGTCGAACATGCGCAGCGGGGATGAAATCATCCGAGAGGCCATATAGTCGTCCATGCTCATGGGCGTGCGATACAGCGCTTTGGGGTTGCGCATGGCGTTGCGGCGACAGGTCAGGGCAACCTGCGCCAGTTGCTCAGGGCGGGTGCCGTACTCATGAAAGTGGCGTTGGGCGTACAAAGCCATCAAGTTGATGCCCGACTGCACGTTGAAGGGCGTGAACCATTGCCAGGCGTAACTGCTGTCGCGACCTTGGGTCTTGTTGGTCAGAGCGCCCGCCTGTTTGTTGACCAGGCGCGCCGAGGCTTCGGTGATGGTGCGAAATACCAGCACGTGTTTACACAAGCCCGCCGCAATCGCCATTGCCCCGTTGATCACACCCGTCAACGGGCCAGGACCTTCATAACCGCCACCGAACCAGTTGACGTTGAGCCCCAGCGCACTCTTCAAGGCGCTGGGACCCACCGGTGAAAACGCGTCGCCATTGTTGTTGTCACCCGGCCAGCAGGCTACGCCGTCGATGTCGCTGCGTTGCAGGCCCGCGTCCGCGATGGCTTCCAGGCAGGCATCCAGGGTAAGGCGCATTGCTGACTTGCTCGAGGGTCGCCCGACTTCTGATTGACCGATACCGGTGATGGCCACGTCTTTCTCATAACGATGATCGAACATCACTGATCCTTTTCGAACAGAGGCAACCACACATCCTCGATATTGAGGAAGCTGACGCGCACTGGCATGTCGATGTGCACCTGCGTCACCGGCATGCCCACCACGTTACTCACGAACTGCAGGCCGGATTGTTCAACCAGCTCGATGATCGCTACCACGTAGGGCACGTCAAGCTCAGGCGCCCAGGGCTGATAGTTGACGGTGTAACTGAGCACCTTTCCCTTTCCGGATACCGGCTGTGGCGCCACGTCGAAACTGGCGCAGTGCGGGCAGAGCGGGGCAGGCGGGTGGAAATACCGGGTGCAGGCTGAACAGCGATGAATGAGCAATTCGCCTTGTTCGCCGCCTTGCCAAAAGGCCCGGTTATCGGCGTTGAGTGCAGGCAGTTTTCTAGGCATCAGCGCTCCGCAGGTGAGTGTTTGACTTGAAGTCATACGGTATCATTTGTACATATTTTCTAAAAGTGTCATATATTAATCCTGGTGAAGGCGCGAATCGACCGTTCGCGTCGTAAAACAACAATAAGAGGAAGTCGCAATGTTCCAATCATTATTGGACAAGAGGGTAGTCGTCACCGGCGGGTTTGGTGCCCTCGGCAGCGCACTGGGCACATTTTTGCTTGCGCGTGGCGCCCGGGTCGCGCTACTGGATCGGAACGAGGCGCCAAGCGCTTTGCTGGCCACGGAAAACCTGTTGTGCCTGGGCGGTGTCGACCTGACTTCAAGCGAGTCGGCCAGCGCGGCATTTACCCGTATTGCAGAGCAATGGGGCGGTATCGATGGTCTGGTCAATGTCGCGGGCGGCTTTGCCTGGGAAACTGTGGAAGGCGGCGACTTGCTGACTTGGGATCGGCTCTATCAAATGAATGTGCGCACTGCAGTAGTCAGTTCCCAATCAGCGCTGGCGCATTTGCTGGAATCCAAAGCAGGACGCATCGTCAACATCGGCGCGCTGGCCTCGATCAAAGCCGCGACAGGCATGGGCGCTTATGCCGCTTCCAAGGCCGGTGTCGCCCGGTTGACCGAAGCGCTGGCCGAAGAGCTGAAGGACCGTGGCGTAACCGTCAACGCCGTGCTCCCCAGTATTATCGACACCCCGGCCAACCGTGCTGACATGCCCGATGCCGACAGCAGCCGCTGGGTCACTACAGACGCGCTGGCGGCGGTGGTGGCGTTCCTGTTATCCGATGAAGCCGCAGCGGTCACCGGTGCGCTCGTACCTGTGAGCGGCCGCGTATGAGGCTGGTGACATATACCGATGCGCAGGGTTTCGACCGCGCGGGGGCCTTGCTCAACCGAGACCAGCAGGTGCTCGACCTGCAAATCGCTTATCGCTCGCTGGAAGGTCGCGACAGTGTCGCGTTGACCAGCATTCTTGCGCTGGTCGAGGCGGGAGAGCCAGCGCTGGAGTTAGCCCGGTCAATGGTAGCCAAGGCACCCTCGGCAGCCGTGCTTGAGCGTGACAGCGTGAAATTGCGCGCACCGATCCAGCCACCCCCGCAGATGCGCGACTGCTCCTGCTTCGAATTGCACCTGCGCCAGGCCTTCTCCGCGGCTCGCCGTGCCCGCGCGCTCAGAACCGATGACCCGGAGGCGACGCTGAAAGCAATGAACACGCGCGCCGACGACCGGGTGATCGAGACGTTCAACAAGCAGCCCATCTACTACAAAGGCAACCGTTTCGCCGTGATCGGTATCGACGACGAGTTCCAGTGGCCCGGTTTCAGTCGGGCGATGGATTTCGAACTGGAGTTTGGTTGCTACATCGGCAAGCGTGGCAAAGACATCAGCCGTGAAAATGCCCGCGGGCATATCGTCGGTTACACCATCTTTAACGACATGAGCGCGCGCGATGCCCAGGCGCTGGAAATGCCCGGCATGCTCGGTCCGGCCAAGAGCAAGGATTTCGACACGGCCAACATCATGGGGCCGTGCCTGGTGACCGCTGATGAACTGGGTGACCCGTACGACCTGAATATGGTGGCCAGGGTCAACGGGGAAGAGTGGGGGCGAGGTAATACCCGCGACATGCGCTGGAGTTTTGAAGACGTCATAGCCCATGTGTCCCGTTCGGAAACCTTGTACCCCGGCGAGTTTCTTGGCTCTGGCACGGTCGGAAACGGCTGCGGTCTTGAACAATTACGTTACTTGAAACCTGGCGATGTGGTTGAGCTGGAGATCGATGGCATCGGTGTGCTGCGTACCCAGGCGGGCAAGGCATCAAGCCAGGCGTGACGGTCAGGTCATTGTCGGAAGAATTCGCTTACAAGTGCCCAGTGAATTCTATGTACACAAACAGAGAAAGTGTCTTATATTTCCTCGCGACCACTGTCGTGACGCTCTGATCAGGAGGCAATCATGCTAACAACAACAAGCCCCGTATTGTCTGATGGAACCAAGGTCTCTGACCTTATCTACCCTTCCACCCGTGAAGTACAAATGCGCGTGTTGTCTGACCGCGAAATTTACGAGCTGGAGATGGAAAAAATCTTCGGCAAGATCTGGGTACTCCTGGGTCACGAGTCGGAAATCCCCAACTCTGGCGACTTCATGGTCCGGGACCTGGGCTCCGACTCGGTCATCGTTGCCCGTGGCAAGGAGGGCGAGGTCTATGTAAACCTCAATGTCTGCCCACACCGCGGGATGCGCATCAGCACCGCCGACTGCGGCAACACGCAAATACACAAATGCATCTATCACGGGTGGGCCTTCCGCCCGAACGGCGATTTTGTGGGCTCGCCTGTCGAGCGTGAGTGCATGCATGGCAAGATGCTGCCCAAGGAAGAGCTGGGTCTGAAAAAGGCTCGGGTCACCTTGTATGGCGGCCTGGTGTTCGCTACCTGGAACATCGATGGGCCGTCGTTCGACGAGTTCCTGGGTGATGCCAAGTGGTATTACGACATGTTGTTCTGCCGCTCCGACAAGGGCATGGAAGTGCTCGGCCCACCGCAGCGCTTCATCGTCAATGCCAACTGGAAAACGGCCGGTGAGCAATCGGCGGCCGATGGTTTCCACACGCTGACCCTGCACCGCTGGTTGGGTGAAGTCGGTAACTATGCCAAGAAGGGTGAGGGAGAAACCGCCGACCTCAGCCCGGAAATGATCGGGGTCGAGATCAGCTCGCCGCACGGGCACGCCCTTCGTTGTATTGATCTGGCACGCAAGATCAAACGTCTGACCGGTCTCGATCCGGCAGAGCTGACTGTCCAGGAAAAACTGGAAGCTTTGCCGCCTGCCGGCATGACTGCCGACATGGTCGAGCAACTGGCTCGCAACCTGACCGAAGGTCAGTTGAACGTGCTCACCAGCATGCCACCGCAAGTCGGCGGGATGTTTCCGAACATCCTCTTCGGCTTCGTCTACATTCCACAGCCTGACGGCACTGTTGTTGGCTCGATGACGCTGCACGCTTACGTACCCCAAGGGCCGGACAAGCTTGAGTTCGTCAACTGGGTGTTTGCCGAGAAAGACGCTTCCCCGGAACTGCGCGAAAAAATGCTCAAGCAGACCATCCAGCTGTTTGGCACGTCCGGGATGGTGGAACAGGATGACTCAGATACCTGGCCGCACATGACCCTGGCCGCCAAAGGCGCAATGGGCCGCAAGAGCACCATGAAGTATCAGGCAGTCTTCGAAACCGGCGCACCGGAAGGCTGGCCCGGCCCGGGCATCGTCAACGAAGGCTTCACCAAAGACGATACCCAGTGGCACTGGTGGTTGTACTGGCACGAGCTGATGACTGCCTCGGACGACAAGTAACAACATCGTTCGGGTCTGGTCGATCGCGGTCCTCAGTGGCCGCTTTCGCCAGCAACCGCATTTACAAGAATAACAGTGAGGGAAAGACTCATGGCTCAGGTTCAACAACGCGGCGTGGAAGATATCCAGCCGGGCTCGCCTGTCGGCACCAAACGGGTGCCTGTAGGTTCGCCGATCTATAACGATGTGGTAACTTTTCTCTACGAGGAAGCCACGCTGCTCGATCAGATTCGCCTGCAAGAGTGGGCCGAACGCCTGGACACCGATCTGGTGTACACCGTGCCGCTACGCCAGACCCGGCTGGCGGCCGAACTGAAAACGACTATCGTGCGCAGCGTTCAGCACTACCACGATGACTATCGCTCTATCATGGGCCGTATCTTGCGCCTGTCCGGCAAAAGCGCATGGGCTGAAGATCCTCCCTCGCGCACACGGCGTTTGGTCACCAACGTGTTTGTTGAAGAAACCGCCAAGAGCGATGAGTTTGTGGTGACCAGTTACCTGTTGCTGACGCGCAGCCGTTTCAAAGACCACCATGTCGATATTATTAGCGGCGAACGCCGCGACGTGCTGCGCTTGAGTGAGACGGGATTCAAACTGGCGCGACGCGAAGTAATCATTGACCAGGCGGTGCTCGGTACTCCCAACCTGGCGGTATTTCTCTAGCCTGACCCGGCGGTCCGGTTCGTTTCCGGATCGCCGTACCTCCAGGCTCCTGGCCGAAATCCCTGTGGAGCGAGCGCGCTCGGCTAGCGTTCCTGGCCAAGCCACTGCTGATCCTGGGCGCACAGGCTGGCCTTGTCATGGCTGAAGTCCAGCGTCGAGCCTTTCATTCGCAAAGCCAGCTCCGCGCGTTCGGGCTGTTGGCTGAAACAGCGTGCGGTGGAAGAAGCGTGAATCTGCGAGTCAAGGTTGTAGGCTCGGCCCATCGAAATCAGGGTGCAGCGGCGCAATAAAAGTGCAGCTTCAGCGGCTTCTTCACTGAGTGAATTCAATGCCCAGCGTGCCATGCCTTCGCGCAGGTTGATGCCGGAGTAGGGCGAAGGGCCTTCAATGAACGTACCGTTGACATCCCAGGTCAGTTCCTCCTGGCTGTCGCGAATCAGGATGGCACGTGTGCGGTTGTCGATGCGCTCGCCGATGGTGATTTCATAGCGCCGCTGGCGGGTTCCTCGCGCGGCAGCTGCAATGGCAAGACCTGCCAGATCAAAAAGATGGGTGCATTGATGACTGGCATCTGCCTGGCGGGTGACTGAGTGGGCGATCCGGTCCAGTTCCATGCCCACCAATTGTTCCAGATTGCTGCACGCCTGCGGGCATAAGGAGTAGGGATAGCGAAGCGCTTCGCCACCGATGGCCGTGACGTGATGTCCGTTGTGGCGGACCCAGACGCGGAAGTGGTGAAAATCGTCTTCCAGCGCTGCACGTACTTCCCCGGGGCGTTGGCCGGTAACAGCGATGATGTCCACGCGGCGACGAAATACAGTCATCCTCAATATCCTTGTCTCAGTGCTGTTCGAGCTGACGAAATCAGCTATATTTGAACACTATAACCAATAATGTTCACTAAAAAACAAGAAATGGAGTGACTATGGCCCTGCTAAACGAACAGGTTGCGCTGATTACCGGTGCAGGAGGCGGTATCGGTCGCGGCATTGCACTGAACTTTGCCAAGGAGGGCGCCGCCGTGGTGGTCGCCGAACTGGATGTCAGCAGTGGCGAGGCTGTGGTCGCCGAGCTTATAGCACTGGGCGCCCGGGCTGCATTCATCAAGACCGACGTGTGCAGCAAAGCCGATATCGAAGCTGCCGTGCAACTGGCCGTCGATCAATTTGGTGGGTTGGACATCCTGGTCAATAACGCCTTTGCGCCAACGCCCAATGTACTCCTGGAGGAAAAAACCGATGCGATGCTGGAGCAAACCCTGGGCTCTACCGTGTGGGCGGCCTGGTGGGCGATGAAAGCCGCGTTGCCGCACATGAAAGAGCGGGGGGGCGGCAAGATCATCAACTTCTACTCCATTGATGTCGAGATCGGCGCCTGGTTGCATGGCGACTACAACACGGCGAAAGCTGCGATTGTCGGACTGACTCGAAGTGCGGCCTCTGAATGGGGGCGGTTCAACATTCGCACCAATGCTATCGCGCCTACCGCGATGGGGGCCACTTTCCACAAGCTCGCTGCAGAGAATCCGGGGTTTGCCGAGATGTCCGCGTCGATGCGGCCGCTAGGGCGCTGTGGCGAACCTGAAGCGGATATCGGGCCGGTGGTAGTATTTCTGGCGTCGGAGATGTCGCGGTTTATCACAGGTGAAACGATCCATGTGGATGGCGGGCTTCATCTGCCTGGCTATAACTCCCGGCCCAAAGGCATTCCTGTACGCGAGTACTGATTTCTGTAGCCGCTGGCGCAGCCTGCGTCTGGCTGCACAGCAGTGGTCAATCCGCGTGCATGTATCGCGACTGCTTTACCTCCAGACGTTGTCGGCAGCTGCCATTAGACTCCGAAGAGCCCAGAGCGCGAACAAAAGAAAGCCCGCTTTAATGCGGGCTTTCAATGTCGGATGCCTCTCAGGTTATTTCTTGGACACCACAATTGAAGTCGTTTCCAGATCCCAGGTAGCCTGAGTCTTGCCCTCATCACGCAGCAAATACTTCAACACTCGCCCCTGAGGATTTTTCGGCAAGCTGGTGCGGAATTCAATGTAACGCGGCAATGCGTAGTAAGGCACCGAATCAGTCGCCCAATGGAATAGCTGCTCCGGCTCCAGCGTCATACCTTCGTGCAGCACCGCTGTCACCTTGACATCATCCTCGCCTTTATCCGAAGGCACGGCATGCACTGCCACTTCAGCCAATGCCGGATGTGAAGCAAAAGCTGCTTCCATCTCGAAGCTGGAAATGTTTTCGCCGCGGCGGCGCATGTAATCCTTCTTGCGATCGACAAAGTAGAAGAACCCGTCATCATCGAACTTGCCGACGTCGCCAGTGTGGAACCACATGTTGCGCATCAACTTCTGAGTGTCTTCCGGACGGCGCCAGTAGCCCTGGAACATTATGTCGGGCCTCAGCGGCCGCACGACGATCTCGCCCGCAGCATTCGGCGGCACTTCCTGATCAAGTTCATCGACAATTCTTACGTCAAAATCGGCAATGCGCTTCCCCGACGAACCCGGTGCGGCATATTCACCCGCCGCCAACGAAGTGATCACACACGCTTCGGTCAGGCCATAGCCATTGCCGCCCACCAGTTTGGTGCCGAAACGCTCACGCCAGATTTTTTTGGTTTCTTCGGTGTACGGGTTACCGCGCGCAGTATGGATTTGACCCACGCAGCGCAGCATCGCTTCATTATCCGGCGCCTGGGCCAGGAGGCCGCCCATACCGCCCAGTATCGATGCGATGGTTGCGCCCGAGCGCTCCACTTCCGGCCAGAAGTTCGACACCGAGAATCGCGGGAGAATGGCGGCGCGCGCCCCCACCAGAATGCTGGCAATGATCGATACGCAGAGCGCGTTCATGTGAAACAGCGGCAGCGGCGTGATGGTCACATCGTCAGCACTGGCGGGACCAGCACGCAATTGCAGGCGCGCCAGGTTGCACATGAAGTTGTAGCTGATCATGCAACCCTTGGAGGGACCGGTGGTGCCCGATGTGTAGATCAGGCAGGCAAGGTCTGAAGGCTGCGGTTTGTGAGCGAGCGGGGTGGTGTCATGCCCGCGGCACTCATCGAGTGGGGCCACACGAATCGGACAGTCCGCAGCAGTCTCGAGTGTGCCACGGTGCAGGATGTGGTGAACGTCCTTCAACTGATCGGCGAGTGGGGTGATGCGCGGCACATAAGCCGCTTCGCAGATGACCACCGAGGTGCCGGTGTCGGCGATCTGATGCCGAAGGAATTCGCCTTTGAGTGCAGTGTTGATCGGCACGCTCACGGCACAGAGCTTATTGATGGCGAGCCAGGTGGTGACCGCATCAATATTGTTGTCGAGCATTGTCAGCACGGTTTCGCCCGCGTTAACACCCAAGGTTGCCAATGCATTGGCCATCTTGGTAGAGAGTGAGTCAACCTGGGCATAACTGTATAACTCACCACTGAAATCCAGCAATATCTTGTCTGGATGCCTTGCTACCGCGCGATCTAACGCATCAATGACAGTGTCTCGTTCTCCCACTGCCCACGTTTCCGGATGTCCACTGCTACCCATCGGTTTTCTCCTTTTAGGCACCCGCAGCTGGCTGGGCACCTGATTTTATTTTGAAGAGAGAATTGGATTCTAAATACAAACTTGGCAAATGTCTTTAGCAATAAGTTGAACATATACGGTTATTTATGCACAGATCTTGTGATAACGTTGACCAATCTTCAATTTTACCGAGCCCGTCAACCCATGCCAAAAGCCGCATCGAAGAAAGCAGAGGCGCCTGAACCAGTCGCCAAAATCAAAAGGAAAGCGGCGCCTGACGCAGCGACGGCTCCAAAGAAATCGCTTGAGCGACGTGCTGCGGCCAATTCCTCGGCCGGCAACAAGGTCAAGCCGAACCGCCGTTCCGAAGAGACCATTGCGAACATCCTCAAAGCCACTGAGGAAGTCGTGCTGATGTCGGGTGCGGACCGTATTTCGATACTCGACGTGTGCCAGGTGGCAGGCGTATCCCGCGGCACCTTTTATCGCTATTTCGCCTCGCAAGAAGACTTGTTGGACACCTTTTCACGACATAAACGTGAAAGTTTTCACAGCTCGCTGTCACAGGAGCTGGGCCACATCAGCGATCCGGAAGCACGCCTGAATGCGCTGTTCGCCTACCTCGACAACTACCTGGAGCAAAGCCGCGCCCGGCGCCTTCTGGTGGTCGCGCCTGATTATGCGCTGGGATTTTTCAGACGGATTTTCCATGATTCGATCGTGCGCTTTCAGGATGGCCTGGGCATAGTGTTCGATGACTGGGACGAGCGACTCGGGGTGCGTCTCGATCGTGAACTGATTTGCGAAATGATCATTCGGTACGTGTTGAGCGAAATCCTGGTGCCTGAAGCGGCCGGTCGTAGATTGTTCCCGATCCGGGTGAAAAAATTGCTTGGTGCTCTAATAATGGGCTCGACCTCACGAACCCGTCGCTAAAATTCAGAAATACCCACCGCTGTAGCCAAAGCCCCCTTTTATTGGGGGTTTTGCATTTGTGTGCGCCCACTTATTCGCTTCGCATTGCCCAAGCCTGTGTATCCAAATCCCGATAACTGGCCTCGATAAGCGCTTTACACTTTTTGCCGAAGGCTCTGGATCGGGTATTTTCGCGCGCCTACAAAATAAATTGAACAGTATTTTGATTTCTGCTCAATTTAAATTTAAGCTTCGATCAGAGCAGTGAGCTTCCGGCTCCCCTTTTCGCGGCAACCAGATTCTGTCCACGCAAAGGCGCCGCGCTAAAAACCAACAAGAAAGTGCCAACTTCGAGGTACCAAGACATGCTTATCGATCTCCACGCCCACGCACCGCACCCTGGCTATTACAACCAGCACCCGCATTGGGGGCCGTTCTTCGAGCAGCACGCTGATGGCGATATCAAGCTGCGGGTCGGTGACTGGATTCTGGGTCTTGGATCGCCGGAGCGTAAGGCTGCCGTGCGCTCGGGTAATGGCCCCAAGCTTGAAGAATATTTTGCTCGCTGGGCTGACCCGAAAGTACGGCTGGCCGGCATGGACGCGGCTGGACAGAACCTGCAGGTAGTTTCCGTCCCGTCTCACTGCTACATGTACTGGACCGAAGCGGAGTTCGCCGTACCTTTCGCCCGCAAGGTCAACGAAACACTGGCTGAGTACTGCTCTGCAGCCCCTGACCGGTTGATGTTCTGGGCCCATGTGCCATTGAATGCGCCCGAGGCGGCGGCGGCTGAATTGCGCCACGCCTGCACCGAACTGGGCGCTAAAGGTCTGGTTGCTGGTGGCGCGAACTTCGGCGGGCTGGAATTCGATTCGCCGGAATTGGATGTGGTATGGCGAACTCTCTGCGACCTGGATCTGCCGATGTTTATCCACGGCTATAACCAGTCCGTCACATGGGGCAAGAACGCTAACGACGACCGCTATGAAACCACCGCAATCGTGGGTATGCAGTACGACGAAAGCCGTTGCTTCTGGAACCTGATCTGCGGCGGTGTGTTGGACCGGTTCCCCGACCTCAAGGTTTACATCACCCATGGCGGCGGTTATGTGCCGTACCAACTGGGCCGCCTGGCCAAGACCAACGAGAACCTCGACGTCAAATACAACAAGAAGCCGCTGCTCGAATACATGAAGAACTTCTACTTTGACGTCGAGCTGCATGAAGTTCCGATGCGTCAGGCGCTGGTAGACATCATCGGTGCCGACCATGTGCTGTATGGCAGCAACTTCGGTGGCAGCGACGCTGTGCGCCATGATCTGACCCACGGTCTGAAGCTGTCTGATGCCGACCTGCGTAAGATCCGCTACGAAAACGCATGCCGTTTGCTGCACATCGATCCGGCCAAGTTGGGCAAGGTAGGTGCCTGATGAAACTGGCGCGATGTGAGTATTTCGATACGGGCATCTTCTGGGCTGTGGTGGATGTCGCACAAGACCAGGTGACGCCCATCTCCGGCAACTTCAATGACTGGGCGCCCGGTGTTGCGGCCGGGCGCGGCATCAGCTCTTTGCGCTTCGCTGGCCCGGCGCTGCCACTGTCCAAGATGCGCCTGCTACCGCCGATTGAACCGGTCAATCGTGTGGTCGTGGCGGGCGCCAACTATGCCAAGCATTTGGCCGAGTTCGGCTTGAGTGCGCCGTCCCAGCCGGTCGCGTTTCTCAAGGCCTATGGCGCGCTAATCGGCGCCAATGACCCGATACGCTTTCCGCCACTGACTGAAGAACTCGATCATGAGGTTGAGTTGGTCGCCGTCATCGGCACTGCCGAGATCGACCTGGAAAATCCGCTTGCCTGCGTGCTGGGCTACACGGTTGGCAATGACGTCAGCGCGCGTGATCTGCAGCGCAGTGGACCGGCTGGTATCGGCATGGACCTGTTTGCGGCCAAGAGCCAGGATCAGACCACAGGTCTGGGGCCCTGGATCGTGACCAAAGACGAATTCCCCGAGGGATCTCCGCGGCTGCGGCTGACACTTAAAGTGAACGGCGAGACGCGCCAGGACGGCTCGACTGGCGAAATGACCTGGGGTGTCGATCACCTGATCCGCTTTGTACAGCAGCGGTCAAGTTTTGCCTGTGGCGATGTGTTGTTCACGGGCTCGCCGGCGGGAGTGGGGATGGGCACCGGTCTGTTCCTCAAGGAGGGTGATGTGGTCGAAGCCAGCGTTGAAGGCATTGGCACGTTGCGCAATGTGGTCAGCAAAAAGAACCGCGCCTAATCGAGAGCCAAAAATGAACGCCAATAATGAAAAAGTAGTCGTGGTCGGTGCAGGTTTGATGGGCACCGGTATTGCGCACGCGTTCGCCAGTTCCGGGTTCAACACGGTATTGGTCGATACCAACGCCATCTCATTGACGAGCGCCCGGGGCAGTATTGAAAAGATTTTTGCCGACGGTGTCCGCCTGGGTAAGGTCAGCGAAGAAAATGCACAGCGATCACTCGCCAATCTTCAGACCTGCAGTGACTTGAGTGAAGCGGCAAGTGGCGCCAACTGGCTGGTGGAAACAGTCTCCGAGCAGTTGGCGGTAAAGAAGGCGGTGCTCGCCCAGGCGGCACCACTGATGGCGCCAGGTGCAATTATCGCCACCAATACCTCGGCCCTCAGCGTGACCGAGATTGCCGCATCGGTGGACTGTGCCGATCATGTGATCGGCATGCACTTTTTTAACCCTGTACACAAAATGAAGCTGGTAGAACTCGTCCGTGGACTTGCCACAAGCGATGAAGTGGTGACGCGCACGCGCATCCTCTGTGAGCAGATCAGCAAAACCTCGATCATCGTCAACGAATCGCCAGGGCTAACCACTAGCCGCATGTCTGCGCTCTTGGGTAACGAGGCGATGTGGATGCTGCAAGAGGGCACCGCCACCGCCGAAGACATCGACACGGCACTGCGGTTGGGTTTCAACCATCCGATGGGCCCGCTGGAATTGGGTGACCTGACCGGTTGGGATACGCGATTGTCTGTCCTGCGGTATCTGCACCAGACCTTGGGCGACAAATTCCGTCCGTGCCCGCTGATCATAAAAATGGTCGCTGCCGGTCGGCTGGGTCGAAAGTCCGGACAGGGTGTTTATCGCTATGAAGAGGGCAAACAGATACCTGGTTCCGGACTCAAGGCGAGCGCGCTATGAAAGACATCGTGATTGTAGATGCGGTGCGTACGCCGATTGGCAAGTTTCGCGGCAGCCTGGCCACCGTGCGGGCCGATCACCTCGGGTCGCTGGTGATCAGTCGCTTGCTGGAGCGAGTGGATGTGTCACCCGCTCTCGTCGATGACGTGATCTTCGGCAATGTCACCCAAATTGGCGAACAGTCCGCTAATATCGCCCGCACCGCATTGCTGGGTGCGGGTTGGCCGGTCACCGTGGCCGGGCTGACCATCGACCGCAAATGTGGCTCGGGGGAAGTGGCGGTGCATTTGGCGGCAGGTGCCATTGCAGCGGGTTCAGCGGATATCGTGGTGGCCGGCGGTGCGGAGAACATGAGCCGCGTGCCCATGGGCAGCAACCGCGAGATCCATGGCCAGGCGTTTGGCTGGATGGCTTCACAGCGTTACGAACTGACAAGTCAAGGCGAGGCGGCCGAGCGTATAGCTGACAAGTGGTCGCTCAGCCGCGATGCCTTGGATGATTTCGCATTCGCCAGCCACCAGCGCGCTGCGGCGGCGTCCGATGCCGGTCATTTCGATAATGAAATGGTGTCGGTCGCCGTCGAGGCGCTTCGCGAGCACGGACTTTCGGAGCCCGCAGCGGTGCTGAACCGGGATGAAACCATCCGACGTGATACCTCGCGGGAAAAACTCTCGACGCTCAAGACCAGTTTTCGCCCGGACACAGGTCGCATCACGGCTGGCAACTCGTCTCAAATATCCGACGGGGCGGCGGCGTTGCTGTTGATGAGCGCTGACACTGCGAAAAAACTCGGCCTTAAGGCGCGCGCGCGGATCGTCGCCTTCACCACCGTTGGGTCCGATCCGACATTGATGCTCACCGGCCCCGTTGCCGCCACTCAGAAAGTGTTGGCCAAGGCCGGGCTGGGCATCAATGACATCGACTTGTTCGAAGTCAACGAAGCATTTGCCTGTGTGCCGTTGGCCTGGATGCAAGAGACGGGGGTGCCGCACGACAAGTTGAACGTCAATGGCGGCGCCATTGCCTTGGGCCATCCATTGGGCGCCAGCGGCGCGCGACTGATGACTACGTTGTTGAATGAGCTGGAGCGCCGAGGCGGACGTTTTGGCCTCCAGGCCATTTGCTGCGCCGGCGGCATGGGTACGGCGACCATCATCGAACGGCTCGATTGAGGTGGCGCGTCTTCCGCTGATTCCTCTGGACGCCATGCCGGCTGCGCTTCAAGCAGCAGTCGAGCGTGGTCAGCGCAGCCGTATGCTCAGTTCAATCACGCCGGTCCAGGTCTGGGCGCATCGACCCGACGTAGCATTAGCCTGGCTAGGTTTGATGGAGAGTCTGCACAGCGAAAGTCTGCTCGATGAGCGCCTTCGTGAGCTGGTGCGTCTGAAAATTGCCAGCATCACCACATGTCAGGCCTGTCAGTTGGCACGCAAGTCCGATTCAGTGACTGAAGAGGACATAGCCTGCATGGCCACGCACAGCGAGCACTTTACGTCGGCAGAGTGCGCCGCGTTGTGTTACGCCGAGTTGTTCGCCAGCGATTACCTGGCGATTGACGACACGCATTTCCTTCGACTTGGTGAGTATTTCTCGGTGGCTCAGGTCGCAGAGCTTGGGCTGTACTGTGCGCTGATGTTAGCGGGCGGGCGTATGACATTGGTCCAGCAAGCCTACTGACATGTCTCGCAGCACAAATAGTTGTTCGAATTATCAATAAGTGTCCAATACAGTCCGTCGCGGGCCTATTATCAGGCGGTAGGCGCGTCCTTCAGTAGCCTGCCTTAAAAAAATAATGACAAAAATAGCGGAGACGATCATGTCCACACCGGCGCAGAACGATCTGACCAAGGCTTTTACCGATGTAGCCAGCAATTATCGCGGTAACAGCGATATCGACCTGCACGCGACTTATCGCGATATGCGCGCCAATTCGCCCGTGCTGCAAGATAATTTCATGGCCCGGCTGGGCGTGCCGACCATCGCCGGGCTCGATGCCAGCCGGCCGACCTTCACCTTGTTCAAGTATGACGATGTCATGGCTGTCATGCGTGACGCCAACACGTTCACCAGCGGCTTTATCGCCGAAGGGTTGGGTGCGTTTTTTGATGGTCTGATCCTCACCGCAATGGACGGCGAAGCGCACAAGAACATCCGCAACCTGTTGCAGCCGGTATTCATGCCGGACACGGTGAATCGCTGGAAAGAAACCAAGATCGACCGGGTGATTCGCGAGGAGTATCTCAAACCGATGGTGCCGGCCAAAGGCGCCGATCTGATGGACTTCGCCCTGTACTTCCCCATTCGCGTGATCTACTCGCTGATCGGTTTTCCCGAAGATCGCCCCGAGCAGATCGAGCAGTATGCCGCCTGGGCGCTGGCCATCCTGGCAGGTCCGCAAGTCGATCCGGAAAAAGCCGCTGCAGCACGCGGCGCTGCGATGCAGGCCGCGCAGTCGCTTTACGATGTGGTGAAAGTTGTCGTGTCGGAACGTCGCGCACAGGGTGCATCGGGCGACGATCTGATCAGCAGGCTGATCAACGCCGAGTATGAGGGACGGTCGCTGGACGACCATGAAATCGCCACTTTCGTGCGCTCACTGCTCCCGGCGGCCAGTGAGACCACTACTCGCACATTTGGCACGCTGATGTCCTTGCTTCTGCAAAATCCGGATGTGCTGGAGCGGGTGCGCAATGATCGCAGCCTGGTGAACAAGGCCATCGATGAAGCGGTGCGCTTCGAGCCGGTGGCCACCTTCAAGGTGCGCCAGGCTGCCAAAGACCTGGAAATTCGCGGTGTGGCGATCCCTAAAGGTGCGATGGTGCAGTGCATCGTGACGTCCGCTAACCGCGATGAGGATGCTTTCGTAAACGCTGACACGTTCGACATTGACCGCAAACCGAAACCGTCCTTCGGGTTCGGCTTTGGCCCTCACATGTGCATAGGTCAGTTTGTCGCTAAAACCGAGATCAACTGCGCGTTGAATGCCATTCTCGACCTGATGCCCAATATTCGTCTAGACCCCGACAAACCAGGCCCAATGATTGTCGGCGCACAGCTGCGCGGCCCGCACTATCTGCATGTGCTGTGGGACTGATGCACACGAACCTGAATTAATATGAACATAATCAATAAATGTGTTTAGTTTTAGCGGGATGTGCACTATGATTCAGGCACAACAACAAGCCCGAATGCGAAGGGGAAAACAATGAAAGTTGAAGATCTGATTCTCGTCAGTGTCGATGACCACGCGATCGAGCCGCCAAACGCTTTTGCTCGCCACATGCCTGCACGCTTCAAGGGGCGTGAGCCACATGTGGTCAAGAAAGGCGATCGCGATGTGTGGGTCTTTGAGGAACAGGCCACTGGTTACATGGGCCTTAATTCCGTAGTCGGCCGACCCAAAGAAGAATACGGCATGGAGCCGTTGGGCTACGATCAAATGCGCCGTGGCACCTGGAATGTAAAGGACCGCGTCGACGACATGAACGCCAATGGCGTGCTCGGTTCATTGTGCTTCCCCACCTTTCCCGGCTTTGCTGGTCAGCGTTTTCAGATGCACGCGGACCGCGACGTGTCCTTGGCCGCGATCCAGGCTTACAACGACTGGCATCTGCACGATTGGTGCAACGCAGCACCGGGCCGTTTCATCCCGCTGATGATCGTGCCGTGGTGGGACATGAAAGCCGCTGCCGCTGAAGTCCAGCGTCTGGCAAAACAGGGTGTGCACGCGCTGTCGCTGTCGGACAACCCCGCCATTCATGGTTACCCGTCGATTCACAGCGATTACTGGGATCCTCTGTGGAAAGCCTGCAGCGACAATAAGGTCGTGATCTGCTGTCATATCGGAACCGGCGTAAAAGCCCAGCACGCTTCGGATTTGTCACCTATCGATGCCTGGATCACCTCCATGCCGATTTCCATCGCCAACTCCGCCGCCGACTGGATATGGGCACCGATGTGGAAGAAATTTCCGGACCTGCGCATGGCCCTTTCTGAAGGCGGGATCGGCTGGATTCCCTATCTGCTGGAGCGTGCTGACTTCACCCACCGTCATCATAACGCGTGGACCAACTCCAACTTTGAAGGGAAGATGCCCAGTGACATCTTCAACAAACACTTCATCACCTGCTTCATCGAGGATAACTTCGGTCTGAAGAACCTCGATTACCTGAACGCCGAGATGGTCACTTGGGAGAGCGATTACCCGCACTCCGACTGCACATGGCCGAACTCGCCGGAAACCGCATGGGAAGGTTTGCAACATCTGCCTAAAGAGATGATCGACAAGATCACTCACTTGAACGCAATGCGCGAGTTTTCCTTCGATCCGTTCGCCATCCACGGTCGTGAAAACTGCACCGTTGCTGCACTGCGGGCGCAAGCCACGCACGTCAGCATCGAGCCGGCATTGGGTCTGGGTGGTGCCGATCACGGTCGCCAGGACAACAAGCCTGTTACCTCCGGCGACATCAATGCGATGTTTGCCGAGGCTGACGCGCAAACCGCGTTGTAAGTCGCTGCTGTTCCTGCAGTCGCCGGCCAACGGCGACTGTGGGGTGGTTGCGGTTCAGTGGTCGCTTCGTCCGAAGCGATTGCGCCAGTGTTCAGCCGTTAGAGAGCGCATATGGCCATCAGTCAATTTTCCTACAGCAGTATCCCTCCCGAGACGCAAGCGCTTCGCCCGCAAGTGCGTGCGTTCATTCGTGAGACGCTGGCCGATTTCCCACCCCTGTTGAGCGCTCAATCCTGGATGGGATTCGATGCCGAATTCAGTAAAAAACTAGGCGCCAAAGGCTGGGTCGGCATGGCATTGCCGAAAGTTTACGGTGGCCGGGAAGCCGGGCCGTTCGCTCGTTACGTCATCATCGAAGAGTTGCTGGCAGCCGGCGCACCGGTTTCGGCCCACTGGATCGCCGACCGGCAGAGTGGGCCGCTGATCAACCGATTCGGCACAGAGCAACAAAAGCAGGATTATCTGCCGGCCATTTGCAGGGGGGAGAGTTACTTCTGCATTGGCATGAGCGAGCCCAATTCCGGATCAGACCTGGCATCCATCAAAAGCACTGCGGCGCGTGATGGCGATGACTGGCTGGTTAACGGGCAAAAAGTCTGGACTACCAATGCGCACCACTCGCATTACATGATTGCCCTGGTGCGTACCGGTGAAAAACAAGCGGCCCGGCATGACGGCATGTCGCAATTTATTGTCGACTTGAGCTTGCCCGGAATCACCATCCGGCCTATTCGAGACCTCGCCGGTGGCGAGCATTTCAACGAGGTGTTCTTTGACAATGTGCGGTTGCCTGGCAATGCCTTGATTGGTACTGAAGGCAAGGGATGGGATCAAGTCACCGCCGAACTGGCGTTCGAGCGCAGCGGCCCGGAGCGTTTTCTCAGTTGCCTGGCGTTGTTGAAAACGTTGATTGATGCGGTGGGCAAGACACCTGATGCGCTGCAGGCACGAGAGATCGGGCGTTTGTCTGCCAAATTGCTGACCTTGCGCAACATGTCGTTGTCGGTCACGGCTCAGTTGGCCGCGGGCGAACATCCCGCCTGGGCTGCCTCATGCGTGAAAGACCTCGGCAATGCCTTTGAACAGGAAATTCCAGAGGTTGCCCAGCTGCTTCTGGAAACCGAGCCACGGCAGGATGGCGGCAGCGAGCACGCGCGCGTGCTGGCCTACCTGACCCAGATGGCGCCGTCATTCTCACTGCGTGGGGGCACCCGCGAAATTCTGCGCGGCATCATTGCCCGCGGCCTGGGGTTGCGATAATGCGCGAGATATTTGAAACCACGATTGAACGCCTCTTTGCCGATCTGGCGACACCGGCTTATGTCATGAGCTGCGAAGGCGGTGAATGGCCGGCCGAGTTATGGGCTGCGCTCGATGATTCAGGCTTTACCCTGGCGGGTGTCAGTGAAGCACTCGGCGGTGCCGACGCCAGCTGGGCCGATATGTATGTGCTGGTCCGTGCTGCCGGGCGCTATTGCGTTCCCGCTCCACTGGCTGAAGCACTGCTGGGCAACTGGCTGCTGAGCACAGCGGGCCTTGAGGGCAAGGCGGGCGCCCTCAGCGTCGCTGCCAACGCCGAGCTCGTACTCGATGGCGAGTGTGTTTCCGGCAGCCTTGCAGCGGTCCCGTGGGGACGCAATGTCGAAGCGATAGTTGCGGTCGCCAGTGACTCCGCCGGCGCAGCACACGTGGTGCTGCTGCCGCGCAGCAGTGCGAGCGAACTGACGTTGAGCCTGAACGTTGCGGGCGAACCACGTGACGGCCTTGACTTCACCAATGTCCAGGTGTTGGCGCATGCGCCGCTGCCAAGCGGGCTTGACGTCGATGTGCTGGAACTGGGCGGCGCGATGCTCCGGGCAGCACAGTCAGCGGGGGCATTGCACGCTCTGTTGGACATGACCGCCAACTATGCTGGCGAACGCAAACAATTCGGCAAGCCCATCGGCTCGTTCCAGGCCATCCAGCAACAATTGGCGGTGTTCGCTGAACAGGCTGCCGCTGCCGGGATAGCGGCCGAGGCGGCCTTCACCGAATCCGGTTGCGGCCTCGCCGCGTTCACCATCGCCGCTGCAAAAATCAGTACGGCAGAAGCGGCGAGCGTTGGCGCAGGTATTGCCCATTCGGTACACGGCGCCATAGGTTTTACCGAGGAATATCCGCTGCATCTGCTGACCCGTCGGTTGTGGGCGTGGCGCAGCGAATTCGGCTCCGCCAGCCTTTGGAGTCAGCGCCTGGGCAGGCAGATATGCCAGGCAGGCAGCGTTGATTACTGGCCTTTATTGACCAGCCCCGGCCATCAACCTTTAACCCGTCTTTCGAGTACCCCGGTATGAGTGCCTTCCTGCAGATTGAGCGCGAGGGCGGCATCGTCACCGTGCGTATGAACCATCCCGAAACCCGAAATGCGCTGACTACGCACGAACAGATCCAGGAATTCGTCGACCTCTGCGCCGAACTGCGCCGTGACATGTCGGTGCGGGTGATGGTGCTCACCGGTAATGGCAGCGCGTTCTGTGCCGGCGGCAACGTCAAGGACATGCACGAGCGCGGCGGCATTTTCGCCGGTTCGCCGTATGAACTGCGCAATACATACCGCGATGGCATCCAGCGAATTCCGTTGGCGATCTACGAGCTGGACATCCCAGTGATCGCTGCAGTTAACGGCCCGGCAATTGGCGCGGGCCTGGATCTGGCTTGTATGTGCGACATCCGCCTGGCGGCGCCCAAGGCCATTTTTGCCGAGAGCTTTGTGCGCCTGGGCATTGTCCCGGGCGACGGCGGCGCGTGGTTGTTACCGCGCATCATCGGTATCCCGAAGGCCAGTCTGATGGCGTTTACCGGTGACGCGATCGATGCCGCGAAAGCGCTGGATTGGGGGCTGGTGGAGCAAGTCTGCACCCACGAGACCCTGCAATCGGAAGCACAGGCACTGGCTAGACGCATTGCCAGCAACCCGGGCCATGCGTTGCGTTTGTGCAAGCGCCTGTTGCGTGAGGGCCAGCATATGCGCCTGGATTCACTGCTGGAGTTATCGGCGGCCTATCAGGCCCTGGCCCATCACACCCAAGACCATCAGGAAGCCGTGGCGGCTTTTGTCGATAAGCGCGAACCCCAATACCAGGACCGCTGATCACTTGACGTCCACAACAAGAATCGATCGGGAGTAAGCAAAATGCGTGGCGTATTTCGAGAAGACCACAACATGTTCCGTGATCAGGCCCGGCGTTTCGTCGACCGCGAAATCGTGCCCTATCTGCATGAATGGGAAAAAAACGGCATCGTTCCCAAGGAAGTCTGGCTCAAGGCCGGAGAGAATGGTTTGTTATGCTCCACGGTGCCCGAAGAATACGGTGGCCCGGGGGGCGACTTTGGTCACTCGGCGGTCATGATCGAGGAACTGGCGCGCGCCAACGCCACTGCCGTGGGTTTTACCACGCACTCTGAAATTGTCACCCCTTACATCGTTGCTTATGGTTCCGAAGAACAAAAGCAGCAATGGCTGCCACGCATGGTCAGCGGCGAATTGATCGGTGTGATTGCCATGAGCGAGCCGGGCATTGGCAGTGACCTGCGAGCCATGCGCACTTCGGCCCGGGTTGACGGTGACGACTACATCGTCAACGGTCAGAAAACCTTCATTACCAACGGCGGTAACGCCGGCCTGGTGGTCACTGCGACCAAGATGGACCCTTGCGCGAAGGAACTGACCCTCATCTGCGTCGAAGAAGGCCGCGCAGGATTCGCAAAAGGACGTCTGCTGGAAAAGATCGGCCTGAAAGGGCAAGACACCGCCGAACTGTTTTTCGATGAAGTGCGAGTACCGGTCGGCAACCGGTTGGGGGAGGAGGGGATGGGTTTCAAATACCTGACCCATCAACTCGCCTGGGAACGTCTGATCATCGCCATTCGCGCCGCTCAGTCGATCGATACGCTGCTTGAAGAGACCATCGATTACACCCGCGAACGCAAGGTATTCGGCAAACCGGTGCTGGATTTCCAGAACACCCGTTTCAAACTGGCCGAAGCCAAGGCTCAGGCCACTATGTTGCGAGTCTTCGTAGACGACTGCCTGGCCAAGGTGATGCGCGGCGAGCTGACCCCTGAAATTGCGGCAATGGCCAAACTGCTGGGCTCGGAAATGCAGGGCAAACTGCTTGATGAGTTCCTGCAGTTGCATGGCGGCTACGGCTTCATGAGTGAATACAAGATCAGCCGCGCCTGGGTCGACGCCCGAGTGGCCCGGATCTACGGCGGTACTTCGGAAATCATGAAAGAAATTATCGGCCGTACCCTTTGAAGCACACTTGCATGGGGCAAACAGATGAGTAATTCCCTTTACGACATTTCGCTGAAGCAGATCGATGGCAGCTCCACCCGTCTTGGCAATTACCGCGGCAAAGTCTTGCTGGTGGTCAACGTCGCCTCAAAGTGCGGCCTGACCCCGCAATACGAAGGCCTGGAAAAGCTCTACCAGAGCAAAAAATCCCTGGGTTTGGAGGTGCTCGGTTTCCCGGCCAACGATTTCAAGGAACAGGAACCCGGTACTGACGCGCAGATAGCTGAGTTCTGCTCAGTCAACTATGACGTTCACTTTCCGTTGTTCACGAAAATCTCAGTGACCGGTGAGGACAAGCATCCCCTTTACATCGAGTTGACTGCTGCGCAACTCGAATCCACCGGTGAAGGCCCGTTCCGTGAACGGCTCAAGGGTTATGGCATCGAGTCGCAAAACACCACGGAAGTCCTGTGGAATTTCGAAAAATTCCTGATTGATCGTCAGGGTGAAGTTGTCGCTCGTTTTGCGCCAGACGTTGCGGCTGATGATCCCCGTCTGCTTGAGGCAATCGACGCTCAACTAGCCCAAGAGGCCTGAAGCGGTGCAGACAGTCGAAACAATCAGCGCGCTTCGTGCGCTGGTCGCCCGTGCACGGAGTGAGCAGAAGAAAGTCGCCCTGGTGCCGACCATGGGCAACTTGCATGACGGGCATATCGCGCTGATTCACTGCGCAAGACAGCGGGCTGACTTCGTGGTCGCGAGTATCTTCGTTAATCCGCTGCAGTTCGGCGCGAATGAAGACTTGGCCAACTATCCCCGGACGCCCGATGCCGACCGCGAGAAACTGGTCAACGCTGGCTGTGATGTGCTGTTCGCCCCGGCAGTCGAGCAAATCTATCCGGATGGCATGCTCAATCAGGCCATCGTCAATGTACCGCAGGTGTCAGAGGGACTTTGCGGCAGTGCACGGCCTGGTCACTTCGATGGCATGGCGACTGTCGTCATTAAGTTGTTGAACATTGTGCAGCCCGACGTCGCGGTTTTCGGCGAGAAGGATTATCAGCAATTGGCCGTTGTTCGTTCGATGGTCAAGGGCCTCAACATGCTGACCGATATTGTCGGTGCGCCGACCATCCGGGCAGCGGATGGGTTGGCGTTGTCATCGCGCAACGGCTACCTAAGTGAACAGCAACGCAGAATCGCCCCCGTTCTTTACGCGAGTTTGAAAGAAATGGCGGCGTCGATTCGCGAACTTCATCGGGTGGACGAGTCGCTGCTTCAGGCATGTCGGCAACGCATGATTGATGCGGGCGTCAATGTGGACTACTTCGAAATCCGTAATGCACAGGATTTGGCTCCGGCGAGGGAGGGCGCTGCTCATCTGGTACTTCTGGTAGCGGCCCGCATTGGTACCACGCGGCTTATCGATAATTTGACCGTGGACTTGCGGTGATTCAATCAACCATGAGGGCAGCCAGTGCGCTGGTCTCAGGCCATCGCGACATCAGAAAGATCAGCAGAGGAATAACAACAATGAGCCTTTATCGAACTTTCGCCGTGCTTGGCCTGTGCCTTGTGGCCTTCGTCGTCGCCGCTCAACCGGCACCCCCAGATGCTTATGACATGGATACCCAGCGTGCCAACGCCTTGCTGGCAAAGGCCGTCGCAGCCTACAAAGCCAAGGGCGACAGCGCTTTGGCAGAGTTTAGCCGGCAGGGTGCTTATGTTGATGGCGAGTTGTACATCTACGTGGTCAGCACCTCTGGTGTCATGCTTGCCAGCGGCGGGCCTTCAGTTTCACTGGTCGGCAAACCGGTGGTCAGCGTTCTCGACGACGACCTCAAAGTTGCGTTTCAGCAAGCCATCTCGCGGCCCGACGACGGAGTCGTGCACAGCGCCGAATATCGCTGGTGGAACTGGCAACATGGTAAGGTCGAACGCAAACGCGTGTTTTACCAACGTATAGAGGACCGTGTGATCTCTGTCGGTTACTACATGCCACGGGCCAGTCCCGAACAGGCGCAAGCGTTGCTGCAGCAGATTTCCGGGAAAGTCGCCAGCGATGCGATAACCACATTGGCGCTCATCAACAAGCACGACAAGACCCTGACTCAGGACGATCTCTACGCCTTTGTGGTGGACCGGAAAACCCAGCGGTTTGTCGCTCATGGTTTTACGCCACGCCTGATCGGCACCGACTTTAAGTCGTTGCGTTCAACCGACGGCAAGCCGATTGGCGAAGACATCCTCAGGCTGGTTAACGCGCATGAAACGGGGGAAATCACCTATCAGTGGCGCAACCCTATGACCGGGCAGAATGAGTACAAGCGAACGTTCGTGCAGCGAGTGAACGGCTACATCGTTGCCGTGGGCAGTTATGCAATCAAGTGACCGATGATGAGCGAAGCAAGTGCTCTAAGCCGTGATAGCGATAAGGCAATCGCCGGTAGCGGGCTGATCCTGTCAATCATCGTCTTCAACTTCATTTCCTACGTCTGCAGTGGCCTGCCGCTTGCCGTGTTACCGGGATACGTCCTCAATGACCTGGGTTTGACCTCCGTCTTCGCGGGTATCGTGATCAGTTCACAGTATCTGGCAACACTTCTGGCGCGCCCGCTGGCCGGTGGCGTGGCTGATCGACGGGGTGCCAAATACGCCGTGGTGTGCGGGCTCAGCGGATTGATTTTGAGCGGCACTCTAACTGCGCTCGCTCTCTTTCTGCCTGATCAACCCTGGTGGCTGATCCTGACGCTGTTAATGCTGGGGAGGCTGGTGTTGGGTGCTTCTACAGCAATGATCTCCACACCTTGTTGCACGTGGGCGATCGGGTTATGTGGTGCGCCTCGTGCAGCCCAGGTCATGTCGTGGAATGGCATCGCAGCCTATGGCGGGACCGCCGTAGGTGCGCCGTTGGGTGTGTTGCTTGGCTACTCGCTGGGCATTGTGAGTGTGGGGCTGTGCACGGTATTGCTTGCCTTGACGTTCCTGCTTCTGGCACTGGGCAAACGCCCGGCACCCTTGGTTGCAGGTGCGCGCATGGCCTTCCATCGAGTGCTGTTCACCGTGATGCCCAATGGCCTGGTCCTGGTGTGCAGTTCATTGGGATTCGGCGGGCTGACCGCATTTGTAGCGCTGTACTTTGACAGTTTGGGGTGGGACTACGCTGCCTGGTGTCTGAGTGGTTTTGGCCTTGGTTTTATCCTCGCTCGGTTGTCTTCTCCGGGGATTCTGCAGCGATTCAGAGGCTACAAAGTCGTGGCTGGCTGCCTGCTTGTTCAAACGTTGGGCATGCTGTTGATCTGGCTGGCACCGTCTCCTGCGTTGGCGATTGCCGGCGGTGTGCTGACCGGGGCAGGGGTGTCATGGGTCTATCCAGGCCTCGGGGTGGAGACATTGGTACGCACGCCACCCGCGAACCGCAACTCTGCGCTCAGTGCTCTGTCATTGTTCTTTGATATTGCAGTAGGTGTAGCGGGTCCGGTCATGGGACTCATCGCTTCAGGTTTTGGCTACGCCGCTATATTTTTCTGTGCCGCAGTGATGTCGGCAGGCGGTTTTTTTCTAGTGATCGGGTTATGTTGGCGGAGTGAATCTATACATCATTGACTCAAAATAGGAGTGGCCCGGGATGGACACAAAGGCTCTGATGATATTCATCAAGTTGTCGGAGCTAGGCAGCCTGACGCGCGCGTCACTGGCGCTCGAAATCACCAACTCGACAATCAGCCGCCAGCTGGCGCAACTCGAAACCCAGTGTGGTGGAAAACTTTTTTTTCGGAATGGCCGGGGCGTGGTGCTTACCCCCCTGGGGGAATGCGTCTTGCCCCACGCAAAGTCGATCCTGGCAGGCGTCGACCGCCTGCAGCGCGACTCCGCGGGCATCGCCGGAGTGCCTACCGGGCTAGTCAGGATCGGCATGATGCCCGCTTTGGCACCTCTGCTGGTGCCGCAGATGCAAGCGCGTGTCGCCGAGCGCTACCCGCGGGTCACGCTGAGTGTGTCGGAGGGATACAGCAGTCAGCTGGACGAGATGTTGGCGGACGGTTCCATCGACCTGGCGCTCCTCTTTCAATATGGCCGTTCGACGCGAGTGGGCCGTGACTTCCTGGCACCGGTCGATTCCTGGCTGGTGGGCGGCCCTGGTGTACTGGATGGCCATCAGGGCCCCGTGGCTTTCGAGGCGATCGCCCGCCAGCCGTTGGCGCTGCCGCCGTTGCCGAACAACCTGCGTGTGACCTTGGCGCGGCAAGCAGAGCAACGTGGCATCGACCTCAATGTGGTGATTGAAATCAACTCGTTCATGGCCTTGCTCGAATTGCTTGAGCGCGGCCAATGCGTGTCCATCCTGCCGTACTTTGCCATCCGGCAGAAGCTACTTGACGGACAGTTGTCCGGGCTGCCAATTGCCGAGCCGTCCATTGCCCGCTCGTTGATGCTCGCCACCACCTCATTCGTTCCCGCGAGCCTGGCCGTGCGCGAAGTGTCGCGGATCTTGCGCGCGCTGGTTCTGGAGGAGGGGGAAAAAATGCTCCCCAGCCGCTCTTCATGAACGACTACTTGCGAACACTGGACGCCGGTCGAGGGCATGCGATAATCGCCGCTTGTCACTGGGAAGGATTTTCATATGAAACAGCATCGTTATCGCGTTCAAATCGAGCACCTGGAAGATCCCAAAGGCCAACCCGTATCCCGTGAACCATTGAGCTTCGAGGTCGGCAATCACGACGATGTGTTTCATATCGTGGAGGTCATGAAGGCTCGCGGGGATTTCGACCCGGACACGTCCGCCTCGTTGGCTATCGGCCTCAAGTTATTCAGCGAGGTGATGCTCGAACACAAGGATCACCCGCTGTTCGAACAGTTTCGCCCTCATTTCGTCCAGTTCATGAAGCATCTCAAGGGCAAGAAATAAGCGCTCGGAGGTCAGGAGCCCCCGACGCTTTACGCTTATCCCGGCGTTTGCGATGGCTGCCCGCTGGACGCTTGGGGTTGCGCTGCGCTGTTGGCCTGCGGGTCGACCAGGGGTTTGTCGAGTTCGCGGCCACGGGTCTCCGGCATGCAGGCCAGCGCGATGATTGCCACCAGAAAGCCCGCAGCGCAGAAGATTTCGATCGCGACTGCCAACTCCGCGTGGTTGGCCACTACACCCACCAGCATGACCGAGAACGCGCCCACCAGTTTGCCGATGTTGTAGGTGAAGCCCATACCGGCAGCCCTGACGTCGGTGGAAAACTGCTCGCTCAAGTACGGCCCGACCGCTGCGAACATGCCATTAACGGTAAATCCGATCGGAAACCCCAGGGCCAGAAACACCAGGCGCCCGCTCGGCATCATCGTGTAGATCCCCGTCAGAATCATCCCTGCGATACAGAAAGCAATCAGGCAGGCGCGCCGCCCGAATCGATCGCACGCATACGCACAGGCGATGAAGCCTGCGAACGCCCCGACGCTGACGATGATGGTGGCGATAATGACATCATGCGGTGCCATGCCTCGCGACTGAATCAACAAGGTCGGCATCCACGAGACCAGCGAATAGCTCGCCGATTGCAGGCCGCAGAGCAGAATGCCCGCCATCACCGTGGTGCGCAGCACGCCCGGCCGGAAGATCGCTCCAATACGCGGCGGAGCCGACTTCGCGGTGCTGTTGCGCATCTGAGTGAATATCGCCGGTTCCGCGACACCCCGGGCGATCCACAGCACCGCCGCGCCCGGTATCACGCCAAACCAGAAGGCCACGCGCCATGCGGTATCGGCCGGAAGATACGCGACGATCAGCATCGTCACCACGGATGCCAGCGCCAGGCCAATGGAGTACCCGCTTTGCACCAGGCCCATGGCTTTGCCGCGATTTTTCGGCGCGATGACTTCGGCAATCAAGGCCGCACCAATCGCCCATTCGCCGCCGAAGCCGATGCCCTGCAGGGCCCGGAAAAAGATCAGTTGGCCATACGTTTGGGCGAAGCCGGCGAGGATGCCGAATCCGGTAAACCAGATGATGGTGACCATGAGCATGCGCACCCGGCCGTATCTGTCACTCAACGCGCCGCCGATCCAGCCACCGATAGCGGATGACAGGAGGGCCACGGTGGCAATCGATCCCGCGTCGGATTTGGACAGCGTCAGGGCCAGCATCAAGCTGGGCATCACGAAGTTGAAGACCTGCAGATCGAAGGTGTCCAGCGCCCACCCGGAAAAACATGCCCAGAACGTCCGGCGTTCGTTGGGCGTTCCCGTTTTATACCAGTCAACCATGTTGTTCATTTTATGTGGTCTCGTCATGCGCCTGATCATCAGGACGATCAGGCGCTTGGTGGTGCAAACAAGGAGGAGGAATCCGGACTCAGGTCATGCCGCCGCAGACCGCCAGTGTCTGGCCGTTGACATAAGCCGCCTGATCAGATGCGAGGAAGGCAATGACATTGGCGATATCTTCGGGCGAAGCGATACGCCTGAGCGGGATGGTCTTGATTCGTTCCTCCAGCACATGGGCCGGGATACGCCTGCCCATGGGGGTGTCGACGATGCCGGGGGCGACCGCATTGACTCGGATCGATGTGCCCGCCAGGGCCTTGGCCAGGCTCTTGGTAAGGTTGTCGACCGCCGATTTGGACGCGGCATAATCGATGATGGCGCTGCCCATGCGTCCGGACACCGAGCTGACATTGACGATGGCGCCGGGGATGGCGTGGTTCTTCAGATGCCTGGCAAAGGCGCGGCTGGCCAGGAACACCGCCCTGACATTGACGTTGAAGTTACTGTCGTATCCGTTCAGGTCGACATCGAACAGGTCCTGAGGCACATACCAGCCGGCGCAGTTCACCAGCACCACAGCCTCTGGGTAAGAAGCCAGCAGCGCGTCGAATTTTTCCTCGATGTCGGATCCACGCAGATCCATCTCCACCAGGTCCGGGAGGTCGTCTGGATTGTTGTAGTCGATCTGCACGACTTCGAAACCATCGGCTTTGAATCGCTCGACCACCGAGCGGCCGATGCCGCCCATGGCACCGGTGACGATTGCGGTTTTCATTGGGTAGGTCTCCTTATTCTTATGAGATGAAGCGAGTAGCCCTGGCCTGTCGCCAAGCGGCCGGTGTCGCGATTCACGCTTAGCCGACTTGCTCCCTGGCCATGCACGCGCCCAGACCTTCCAGCGCCAGGCCATAGCCGAGCAGTTCGTGCATCCGGCGCTTGATGTCCTGCGTCAGGAGCACCCGGGCGTAACGGCGAATCAAACGTGGGCGCTGCAGCAGCTGGCGCGCCAGTACCCATGCCCGAGGCAGTACCTGGTCGGGTTCAAGCACCTCGCTGATCAGGCCATAGTCCAGCGCCTGCTGCGCGTCGAGGACCTGGCCGGTCAGGAGGAAATAGCGGCCGCGGTTGAGGCCTAACAGTGCGGGAAACACCACATGCACGCCGTCACCCGGAACGAGACCGCCGTTGACGTGGGCGGAGTCCTGAAAGGTGGCGGTGTTGGAGGCAATCACGATATCGCTCAACAGCGGGATTTCGGCGTGGCGGGTGGTCGGGCCATTGATGGCGGCGATCACGGGCACTTCGATGTTGAGCAGGTTGCCCAGCAGGTGTTTACCTTCCCAGTAGATGGCGTCCCACTGTTGCGGCGTGAGCGGGTCTTTCACGTGGCGGTGGCCGCCCGCCGCCAGAGTGGGGCCGCAGTACTCATCTCCGGTGCCGGTGAGAATAACCACTTCGTTGTCGGGATCTCTGGAGATGTCCAGGAATGCTTGCTCGAATTCCTTGTGCGGGCCGAGTCCCCATTGGAAAGGGCCGCCGTTGGAGTGGAAGCGCACCTCGAGGATGCCATCTTCGCGGCGCATCTGGATGCATTCGAAACGTTGGGAATATTCGCTGAATTGGCTCATGCCTTGAGGCCTCCCAGAAAATCGACGATTGCCCCGTTGAAGCCCGCGGGGTTTTCGATGTTCGAGATGTGCGCTGCATCGAGCTCGACATAACGGGCGTGGGGAATCAGCTCGGCGACTTGCTTGACGCCTTCAGGGGGCGCCGCCTGATCCAGCGAGCCGCCGATCACCAGCACTGGCAAGTCGACGGTTGGCAGGTTGGCGCGAAAGTCGGCATGCTGGATCGCCGCGCACGCGCCAGCGTAGCCTACGGCCGGGGTCGAAACAAAACCCTCATGCACAGCGCGCACCGCTGCCGGCGAGCCCTGGGCGAACCGGGGCGAAAAGAATCGAGCCATGACCCCGTCGACGATGGCTTGCATGCCTTCGCTCAACACCAGGTTCGCTCGGTCGTGCCAAAAAGTGGGGGCCGCGGTCACCGCCGCAATATTGCAGATCACTGCGCTGTGCAGGCGCTCAGGGGCATTGATGGCCAGCCATTGCGTCACGAAGCCGCCCAGCGACAAGCCGCACAAGTGCACCTTGGGAAGTTGCAGGTGGTCGAGCAGGGCGATGACATCTTCACCCAGCTGGTCCAGCGAGTAGGGTCCCTGCGGCGCGCTCGACTGACCATGGCCGCGGGTGTCGTAGCGCAGGATCCGAAAGTCGCTGCTCAGCGCTTCGAGTTGCGGGCGCCACATGTCCAGTGTGGTGCCCAGGGAGTTGGAGAACATCAGCACCGGGGCGTCGGGGCCGGCGGCGTCGTTGAAATTGTAGTGAATACTCACGTTTTTCGATGTGAAGGTAGGCATGGGATCTGACCGCTTATTAAAGTGTACGTAGGGCGCTCGCCACGACTTGCTCTCGCGCCTTCGGTGGCGGGGCCAGGCCAGGGGCGAGTCGCGAACTAGGCTGGGCGCGTACTGGCGAAGGATTCCCGGGCCTCGAGCCGTTCCAGGAGGCTGCGCAGCCCCGGAAATTCGCGGGACCAGGCATGATCGGGGAAGCGAAAATTCAGCCAGCCCAGGGTCACGCCCACCGTCAGATCGGCGAAGGTCAAGGTCTCACCCAGAACGTACTGGCGATCGCCGAGTTCCCGCCCTAAGGCCTGGAGGCCGGTGTCGAGTTTCCTGGTCTGGCGGGTGATCCAGGCAGGGTCCTGGGTGCCCTGTGGCCGCTGGAAATTTTCCCAGCGCAATAGAATGCCGGCATCCAGCACGCCATCGGCCAGTGCCTCGATGCGTTTAATTTGCACTCGGGCAAGAGGGTCGGTCGGGAACAGTGCAGGCGTTGGCGATGTGGCTTCGAGGTATTCGACGATCACCGATGAGTCGTAGAACGGCTCTAGATCCGGAGTGAGCAAGCAGGGAATCTTGCCCAGTGGATTGCGCGAATAAACGATGGAGTCCGGACTGGTTACGTCTACTTCCTCGAACTCGTAAGGGATATTTTTTTCCGCCAGGCAGACGCGCACTTTGCGTACGAAGGGGCTCGGTCTGGAACCGAGCAGGGTGAATAGAGTATTCAATGGCCTCTCCATCTTATTTTCTCACGCCGCTGGGCGCAGCGCGTTTGTGCTATGGAGGTTGGCAATTTCACGGCGGCAAGGCAATGGCACTTCCGGGCTAGCAGGTTTGCGTTTTCTGCAAAACGTCGTCAATCGCAGCCGCCACGCTATCACCAGACGGGGCGGTCAAAAATAATAAAGCGCCTGCACGGTGGCCGTTGCTTGCTGGCGCTTTCTTCCATTGCCAAAAGGCCGGTCATCGGCATCACCGGTAAACCAGTCGTAGCGGATTTCGGGTCGCAGCGACAGATTACGCGTGGCTTCATAGCGCAGGCCCAGGGTAATACCATCAAATGCGCCGTGTGCCACGGATACCGGGAACAGCGCAAAACCCTGTGGATCGCTGAAGTGTTCCGCCCGGGCAGAAAAAGCCAGGTCCTGGCGATACTGATAAGTCAGCGAACTGTTGACGCCCCACCAATGCGCACCGGAAAACCCGGGGCCTGTGACTATATCGAAAGTACCCGGCTTGCCGTCGCCGTCCTGGCGCCCGTAGAGAACTTCGGCACCGATGGACCACTGTTTGTCCAGGGCAAACCAGCCGTTCAATGAGTGCTGTTGCTTGAATTGGCCACTCGACGAAATCAAGCGCGAGGTGGGTGCCTGAATATCATCGGTAGCCTTGTTCTGCTCATCACCGGCGATGAATTCATAGTCGATCCAGGCTTGCATATCGGCGCTGCGCCAGCGCACGGCGCCCAGTACCGATTTGCGATCGTTGTTATCACGCAGGTTATTCCAGCCCTGTACGATCCCCAGTTCGCCGCCCATTACACTGGAATCGGTAGCCAGTATTCGTGTACCCACGACGACCCCACTAACGGTCCCTGGCTCGGTCACGAATGCATAGGTCTTGGTCGCGAATGCGTTGCGCGCAACCCGGATATTCGGCGGAATTTCATAGCCGATCCCAGGGCCGAAAATTCCCGCCATGACGCTGATGCCGGTGCCATACGGAAGGTACGCCGTCGCGAACAGATCCGGGAATGCATAGAACTTTTGCCGGCGTCGCTTGGCGCTCTCCGCATCTGAAGCGCCTGGTTCATTGATGCCCCAATGCTCGTCCCAGCCTGCGGTGCGGGCGAACTGGCCGTCACGGCCGTATAACAATCCCAGGCTAAAGCCGAATGAGTAATCCGTCGCCTGTGGCCCGGGCAGGGGGGTGGCGCGTGGCAAGTAACGGCTGGCGAGTGGCTTTTCGATAAATAAGTTGAAAAAAGCCAGTTCGAATTTTTCATCGGCGTACCCGGCCACTGGCAAGTTAGTCAGGCCGCCGCTGCGCTCCGTTCGGGTGGATGTATTGTTGCGCGAATACCCTGCGTCGATTACGCCATGGATGTTGATGCCGGTTTCTTTTTCCAATGCAGGGAACAACCAGTTAGCCATGTCACCTTCACCAGGTTGGGAGGAGGCGGCAGCACACAGCGTGCACGATAACATCGCGCACAAAGAGGCGAGGGATTTGAGCATCGGGCACGGACCTTATTGTTGTTATTTTTTTGGCGAGAGGGACTATCCGCCCGCTCTTTTGTGCCCGGACATTAAGATCATGGCTCTGGTCAAACAAGGCCAATATGGGCGAATAAAATGTTCATGAAACACGAATAATTGATTTGTTCGTCATGATTAGTTGGTTCGAACTAACCGCATTAGCGACAGCTTTGTTCGCGTTTTGCGAACAGTCATTTCGCCGAGAATGGTCTTGTTAGGGCCATGGGCGCACCTTACTGTCTGGCCACTCAAACACAAAAATAAAAGGCCATAACGATGAATACCTTTATCTATCAAGGTACGCCGACGCGGGTCATTTTCGGCGCGGGTAAACTCGCCAGTCTGAGCGACGAAATCGAGCGGATGGGCGCCCGTCGTGCGTTGATCCTCACCACCCCTGACCAGCAAGAGCTTGGCGAGCAGGTCGCCCGCTTGCTAGGCGATCGCAGCGCCGGGGTGTATCCCAAGGCAGTGATGCACGTGCCACTGGAAACCGCTCAGGCAGCTCGCGAGGAGGCCGTGCGCCGTGAAGCGGATTGCTGCGTGGCGGTGGGCGGAGGTTCGACCATCGGCCTGGGCAAGGCGATCGCCATGGACAGCGGCCTGCCGATCCTGGCCGTGCCCACTACCTACGCCGGATCGGAGATGACGCCGATCTACGGCCTGACCGAAAACCGCCTGAAAAAGACCGGACGCGACCCCCGGGTGCTCCCCAAGACCGTCATCTACGATCCGCAACTGACTCTGACCCTGCCGGTCGCGCTGTCGGCCTGCTCGGGCATGAACGCCATGGCCCACGCAATTGAAGCGCTGTATGCCGAAGACGCCAATCCGGTGATCTCGTTGATGGCCGAAGAGTCGATCCGCGCCCTGGCGCAGTCGCTGCCCAGGATCGTCGATGATCCGTCCAACATCGAGGCCCGCGGCCAGGCGTTGCAAGGGGCCTGGTTGGCCGGCATTTGCCTGGGATCGGTCGGCATGGCCATCCACCACAAGCTCTGTCATACCCTCGGCGGCACCTTCAACCTGCCCCATGCCCAAGCTCACGCCATTGTTCTGCCCCACGCTGCGCACTACAACCGCGAGGCGGCCGCCGAGCCCTTGCGCCGCGCGGCGCGGGCGTTGGGTGGCGAACAGGCGGACGACGTCGGGCCGTTGCTGTACGCCCTTAATCGCCGCCTCGGCATCCCCTTGGCGCTGGCCGATGTCGGCTTCCCCGAGCATGGCCCGGCTGAAGCGGCGCGCATCGCCTGCGCGAGCCCTTACTACAACCCGCGACCGTTCGAGCAGGGAGCCATCGAGGCGTTGTTGGCCCGTGCGTTGAACGGTCAAGCCCCGAATTAAGGGTGTTTGCGCTGATCCACCCTTGTCAGACGAGATTATAAAAATGAGTCACTCAGACATAGCATCCGAACGCGAGATTACTGCCCGTGCCGTCAACAGCTTTGCCCATACCCCTGATGCACGCCTGCGCTTTTTGCTGCAGAAACTGGTAGGGCATCTGCACAATTTTGCCAGCGAGGTGGAGCTCGGCGAGGCCGAATGGTTTCAGGCGATCCAGTTCCTCACGGCCACCGGGCAGAAGTGCGACGACGTAGTGCGCCAGGAATTCATCCTGCTCTCCGATGTGCTGGGGCTGTCGATGCTGGTCGACGCTATCGAGCACCGCAACGGCGCCGAGGCCACAGAAAGCACGGTGTTCGGGCCGTTCTATATTTCCGGCATGCCGGATCGTGAATACGGCGAGAACATGGCGCTGATCCCGGGTAACGCTTCGCTGATCACGGGTTGCGTACGTGACATCACCGGCAAGCCTCTGGCAGGGGCCACCCTGGATGTCTGGCAGACCGCTGAAAACGGCCAGTACTCCGGCCAGGACGTTACCCAGCCGCATGGCAACCTGCGCGGTCGCTATCACACCGATGAGCATGGGCGCTATGCGATTCGCAGCGTGGTCCCGGTCAGTTATCCGATCCCTACCGATGGCCCAGTCGGTCAGTTGCTGGAGGCGACGGGACGGCATCCATGGCGCCCGGCGCACCTGCATTTCATGCTCGACGCCCCGGGCCACAAGCGCCTGGTGACTCACGTGTTCAATGATGACGATCCCTATATCGATTCGGATGCGGTATTCGGCGTCAAGGATTCGCTACGGGTGGTCTACCAGCCACGCGGTGCCAGCGACCCACTGGCCAGCCAGTTCGATATAGGTACCGACTTTCACCTCGCGAGTTTCGACTTCGTTCTGGATACCACGGCGTAGGAGGGCACCGCTATGACACTCGATATCGAGTCTGCCCAGCTGTTGGCGCAGTTGGCCGAAACCGGCTTGAAACCCTTTCACCAGATGGATGCGCCAGAGGCCCGAGCGGTCATGGCGGGGCTGCGAGCTCAAGACGAGGGGCCGGCCATGCACAGCGTCGAGGACGTGCAACTGGGCGGTGCGCGCTTGCGGATCCTTAGCCCAAGCGCCTCGGTCCGTGGCGCCATTCTTTATCTGCACGGCGGTGGCTGGGTACTTGGCGGCATCGACGACTTCGACTACTTCGCCCGCCAGTTGGCGCAGCGCACCCAGTGCACCGTGGTGCTGGTCGAGTACCGCTTGGCCCCGGAGTTTCCGTTTCCGGCGGCGCTCGATGATGTAGAGCGCGCGGCGCAGTGGCTGGTGGATCGCCGCGCACAACTGGCCGGCGGCGCCGAGGGCACGCTGATCGTCGCCGGTGACAGCGCCGGCGGCAATCTGGCCGCGGTGTTCGCCCAGCGCGCGGCCCGGCGTGGTCAGTTGTACTGGGCCTTGCAAGTGCTGATCTACCCGGTCACCCAGGCGGATCTCGACGGCCCCGCCTACCTGGATCCGCAACGCCAGTTGCTGCTGACCCGCGAAGACATGCGCTGGTTCTGGGATCACTACCTGTCCGATGCCAGCCAACGCCAACAACCGAATGCCTCGCCGCTCGCCGCCAAGGATCTGCGCGGCGTGCCACCGGCGATAGTGCTGACCGCACAGCTGGATGTGCTGCGGGACGAAGGCCAGGCTTACGCCGCCCGCCTGGTGCAAGACGGCATCACGGTGGTCGAGCGCTGTTTCAGTGGCCAGATGCACGGATTCGTGACCATGCCGTTCCTGCGTGCCAGCGGTGATGCGCTGGATTGGCTGCGCGAACAGATCGAACCTTTTTTACCGCCCGTTTGACCCTCGCTGACGATCAATGACCCCTGACAAAAAGAATAAGAGGTTTACCATGAGTGCCTTCAATACCACTGTATCCTCCATCGATTGCGATGATGAAACCCTGCGCGGCAACCTGCAGGGTGCCGATATTCCTACATTGCTGATGACGGTCGCTCACCTCACTGGCGACCTCACAGTCCTTAACGCCGAATGGAAACCCGTGATCGCCATGGGCGTCGCCGGTAGCGGCATGCCTCCTGAAACAGAAGCCCAGGTTCGCGAATTTTGCCTGCGACGCCTGCTGGCGTTTCGTGACAGCGGCCAGCCCGTGCCCGGTCGGCCCACCACTGATCAACTGCACACCTTGGGCACCTGGCTGATGGGGCCCGTCATTGAGCCCTATCTGCCGCTGATTGCCGAGGAGGCGGTTACCGCTGAAGAAGACTTGCGTACTCCGCGCTGGCACAAAGACCATATCGCCGCCGACCGGGACTTCAAGGTCGTGATCATTGGCGCTGGCGAAAGCGGCATGATCGCGGCCCTGCGCTTCAAGCAGGCGGGTGTGCCCTTTGTGGTCTATGAAAAAGGCGATGATGTCGGTGGCACCTGGCGCGAGAACACTTACCCGGGTTGCCGCGTCGACATCCATAGCTTCTTCTACAGTTTCTCGTTTGCGCGCCATATCTGGGACGACTGTTTTGCGCCCGCGCCGCAAGTATTCGCCTACATGCAGGCGGTGGCACGGGAGAAAGGTCTGTACGAGCATATCCAGTTCAACACCGAAGTCAGCGATGCCCATTGGGATGAAGCGACTCAGCGCTGGCAGTTGCTGTGTCGCAACAGCGACGGGCAGGTCCGAGTCGATAGCAACGTAGTGGTGTTTGCCGTAGGGCAGCTGAATCGCCCGATGATTCCGGCGATTCCCGGTATCGAAACGTTCGAGGGGCCGGCCTTTCACTCGGCGCAGTGGGATCACAGCATCGACTGGAGCGGCAAACGTGTAGGGGTGATCGGCACGGGCGCCAGTGCGACCCAGTTCATTCCTCAGCTGGCCAAGACGGCGGCCGACCTGAAGGTGTTTGCACGCACCACCAACTGGCTCCTGCCGACCCCTGATCTGCATGGGAAGAACTCAGACAGCTGCAAGTGGCTGCTGGCAAATCTGCCCCATTACAGCCTGTGGAACCGGGTAGCCATGGCGATGCCGCAGGGTGTCGGTTTCCTCGAAGACGTGATGGTTGATGTCGATTACCCGCCGACCGAAGTCGCGGTGTCGGCACGCAATGAGCAATTACGCCAGGACATCAGCGCCTGGATGGAGCCGCAGTTCGCCGACCGCCCGGACCTGCGAGACGTCTTGGTGCCTGACTCGCCGGTGGGTGGCAAGCGTATCGTTCGCGACAACGGTACCTGGATCGCGACACTCAAGCGCGATAACGTCAGTATGATCCGCCAGCCGATCGAAGCCATTACTCCAAAAGGCATCTGCTGCGTCGACGGCACCGAGCACGAGTTCGACCTGATCGTCTACGGCACCGGGTTTCACGCCTCCAAGTTCCTCATGCCGATCAACATCACCGGTCGGGGCGGCGTGGCGCTGCAGGAGGTTTGGAAGGGTGACGACGCACGGGCCTACCTCGGCATGACGGTGCCCGAGTTCCCCAATATGTTCTGCATGTACGGACCCAATACCAGCCTGGTGGTGTACAGCACCATCATCCAGTTTTCGGAATTGACTGCTAAATATGTCGTCGATGCGGTGCGGCTGCTGCTTGAGGGCGGACACCAGAGCATGGAGGTCAAGACACCGGTATTCGAGTCCTACAACCAGCGCATCGACCAGGCCAACCTGCTCCGCGCCTGGGGCTTTTCCAAGGTCAACAGCTGGTACAAGAACAGTAAGGGGAGGGTGACGCAGAACTTCCCCTTCAACGCAGTGGAGTTCTGGCATCGCACCCATGAGGTCGAGCCAACTGACTACATTCTTTCCTGACAGCTGAGCTGGCGGCCACACAGGCACAGCCTTACTATGCAAACAAGTCTGTGCCTGATCGACCGTCGTGGGCCGCCAATCACTACAAGAAGAGAGAGGTCATGGATCGTCTACTCATCACCGAGGCGTTCGTGCGCGTCGCCCAAACCGGCAGCTTTGCCAAGGCTGCGGAGCAGTTGGGCGTCACCCGCTCCGTCATCACTCATCGCGTGCAACAGCTCGAGGCGTTCATCAACGCACCGCTCTTTCACCGTAGCACCCGCCATGTGCGGCTCTCGGATATCGGCGAGGCGTATTTTCAGGAGTGCGCCGACCTGGTCGCAGGCTTTCACGGGCTGACCGAGAAAATGCGCCATCAACGTTCCAACCTCACTGGCCAGCTGCGCCTGCAGGTACTGCAAGGCTTTGCAATCGACCATATGGGCCCGATGCTGGCGCAGTTCACCGCGATGTACCCCGAGATCGAGTTGGATGTGGTAGTCACCGATCGCGTGGTCGAGCCGATCGAGGAGGGGTTCGACATCGCCTTCCAGATGTTCCCGCCCCATGCCGAGCGTTTGGTGGTGCGCAAACTCTTCACCCTGCACCGGGTGTTCTGTGCTTCGCCGCAGTATCTGCGCGACCATGGGGAGCCGGAACATCCCATGCAACTCAAGGATCATCGCGTGGCGTTATTCAGTTCGTACCCATCGCGCAATCGCTGGCAATTTACCAATGGAGACGAGAGTGTCGAGCTGACGCTGCACAGCCAGATGCGCTCAAGTTCCATCCATTTGTTACGCGACTACGCTCTGAACGGTGCAGGCATCACCTGCCTGCCGACCTTGATAGCCAGCGACGATTTCATCAACGAGCGACTGGTTCCGATCCTTAACGACTATCGCCTGTCGTCCTTCGATTTCGCCGCCGTGTACCCGGAAACTCAGCGCCGCGCCTTGCGGGTACGCACGTTGATCGATTTTCTAATCGAACGCATCGGCGAAGTGCCGCTATGGGATCAACGCCTGATCGATCGCGGAATTGTGCTCCACTGAAGCCCGCTGCACTGGTCAGCCGTCGTGTTATCGGTGTGCCCATATCGATATCCATGTCGGCTCCGCGTATCAAAGCGACGGGTGTACAGCAAGTCCATCGCGTCGATGATCAACGAGCTGTCAGTGGCATTCTTACCTTTGGTGTAGGCGAACTGTTGGATAGGTTGGATGGAGTGATCTAGCAGGACTTTCTTCCAGCCACGGAGCTGCGGGCCCGTCCAGTCACCATAGATGCGCTTGACGCTGGCGACGCCGTTGGCTATTTCTTCAAACAGGCCTTCAACGATCGCTGCTGGCGCGTTGTCAGCGTCGATCATGACTGCGAGATGCTTTTGGTTGTTGGAGCTGTGGCTGGCCATAAGTCGTCCCTGAGTTAAAGGAGCCACCATACATTGACAGAATGGCTTCCTGAAGCAATAGCCTATTTAACATAATATACATTATGCGTAACGTTGGATTGCGCATTTAGCCCGGTTGGCCGTGGATTTCGAGGTGGCCTCTTCTCAAATAGTGGTCATTTGATCGTCGGGCTCTTGAGACCGGTTCGGATGCTTGAGATCTGCTTTGCTTGTGTTGATCTTGAAGATGATTGCACAACTGCGTTTGTGCTTCGTTGTCCTCGACCTCGACTTGGTTTAGTCGGCGCTGCATTTCCCAGTTTGAAAACCTTTTGCTTGGTGGTTCAGTTGGTGCGGTATTTCAAAATCAAAGTCAAAAGATCGCAGCCTTCGGCAGCTCCTACGGTGTTTTACGGTGTTTTACGGTGTTTGCATGGTCATGATGGGAATTGGTTTTTTGCCGCGGCTGGCTGTTGTCGAGATTTGAGCTCGTCGTGTTGACCCGTGTTGAAGGACGCGATCCATTGCCTGCTTAAGAGCCAGCGTTAGGGTCTGTCAGCCAACTGGCACTGATGTTGACTCCTGAAAACGCGTGTTCCCTTGAGGAGCCGGTGAGCTTGTTGGCCTGGGTTCATAGTGCCTGAAGCGCTAAAATCATAAGTTGGCAAGCAATCCTCCACAAATCCGTAGTACAGCCCAGCATTTCGAGTGCGCACTCGCTCTGGTTATCATTTAGAGTGAAAAAGACCTGCTCTATTAGGTAGTTAGAAGCTGGTAGAATTTAACTATACTAAATGTCTCTTTAGTTGAATTAGATTTTACCGTGCCCTGGATCACCCCGATCTCCCGCTTTTTTCACACCGCCGGCTGATGGCTGGTCACGCAGTGAATCCCTCCACCGCCCGCTGCAATCGCGTCAATGTTCAGCATCACCATCTCCCTGTCCGGATAAAGCCCGGACAGCAGTTCCAGTGCCTTCGCATCTGCCTCCCGATCGCCGAACTCAGGCGCGATGACCGCCCCATTGACCACAAAGTAGTTGATGTATCCAGCCGCAAAGTCCGGATTCTTTCGGTTGAATTGGCTCTTTCGTGGCTTGAGTGGCGGCGACAGTGTGTGCACCTGCAAAGGCCGGCCATCGGCGTCTGTGGCCTTCTTGAGGATCTCCAAGTGTGCCAGGGTCACTGCCCGGTCGTAGGATTTGGGGTCGTTGTCGAGGTTGGCGATTACCACGCCCGGCTTGACGAAACGTGCGTAGAAATCCACGTGGGCATCGGTGATGTCTTTGCCTTTGATGCCCGGTAGCTAGATGATTTTGCGTAAACCCAGGCGTTCTTTGAGCGCTTGTTCGACCTCGGCTTTGTCCCAGCCCGGGTTGCGGTTGCTGTTGATCCAGCTGCTCTCGGTCATGATCCCGGTGCCGTGGCCGTCCACTTCGATGGCACCGCCCTCTCCCACCAGTTCACTGCGCAGGTAGACCGCTTTGGTGGTTTTGGCGACGACTGCAGCCAGCTCGGCATCTTTGGCATGCTGTTGTTTGTTACCCCAGCCGTTGAAATTGAAGTCCACGGCGCCGAGATTGCCATGGCCATCAATGACGAAGTTGGCGCCGATGTCGCGCATCCAGATATCGTCGAGTTCGGTGGTGACGAACCTGATGTTGCGGGTGCCGCAGTGTTGTTCGGCGAGGTTGCGTTCGCTCGGGCGGCAGAACACGGTGACGGGTTCATAGCGCGCTATGGTGCGAGCAATCAGGCCGATGGCGGTGTGCACGTGGGGAGTGAAGTCTTCCCAAATGGCGGCTTGGGCACCGAACGCAATGAACGCTTGTGCGTGGCGATCGCTCTCTTCGGGCATACGCCAGAGGCTGTCGGTTGCCGCTTGCGCCGGCGACGGGCGCAAACCCAAGCAGGCGGCGGCGCCCAGGCCGGCGACTATGGCTGTCTGTTTGATGAAGTTTCGCCGCGTCGGCATGGTGGATTCTCCTGGCGCAGTGCTCATTTGGCGGTCGCCGTCTTGAATTTGGTCCAGGTGCGCATCCGCGCCCGCATGTCGGCCTGGGGAATGTCTTTGCCTGGAATCAGGCGTGCGTAGGTGGCTTCATCGAGGTAGATGTCGGGGTTATTGCGCATCGTCGCATCCACGCTCGCGCGGGCCTTGGCGTTGGAGGTCGGGTAACCGGTGAAATTGCTGATGGCGGCCATGTGCTCGGGTTGCATCACGAAGTTGATGAACGCGTAGGCATACTCCGGGTGTTTGGCGTCGACCGGAATGGCCATGGTGTCCATCCATACGGTGGTGCCTTCGCGCGGGATGCGATACTCGAATCGGGTGCTTTTGCCGGCGCCGTCCGAGGTGCGTTGGGCCTGGGTCATGTCGCCGCTGTAGCCCAATGACACACACAGGTTGCCGTTCACCAAATCGGTCACGGGTTGCGACTGGAATTTGCGAATGTAGGGTCGCACTTTCATCAGCAGCGCACTGGCGGCGGCGAGGTCGTCGGGTTTGGCGCTGCGCGGGTTGCGGCCCAGGTAGTTGAGGACGACGGCCAGTACTTCGTCCGGTGAGTCGATGATCGAGATACCACAGTCGGCAAATTTCGCTGCCAGTTCCTGCTTGAACAACATGTCCAGGCTGTTGACCGGAGCATCAGGCACGCGTTGCCTGACCTGTTCATCATTGTAGGTCAGGCCGATGGTGCCCCAGGTGTAAGGAACGGTGGCCTGGCTTGAGGTTTCATACTGCGTGCGCAGCTTCTGCAGGCCGGGCTCTATGTCGCCCAGGGCGCTGAGTTTCGAGCGGTCCAGCGGGAGCAGGCTGCCGGCGCGCATCAGGCGTTCGGCGACGGTGTCTCCGGGAAAGATCAGGTCGTAGCCACTGCCGCCGGCGAGCATCTTGGCTTCCAGGGTTTCGCTGCCGTCCATGACGTCGTAGATCACCTTGATCCCGGTTTCGGCGGTGAAGCGGCTCAGCGTGTCTTCGGCGAAATAATCGGACCAGTTGTACAGCCTCAGGGTTTTTTCATCGGCATGCAGCGGTGCTGAGGCGATTGCCAGGCCCAGCGCGCCCAGCAACAGTGTGTGGGGAATGCGCATATCAGACTCCTCCGGTGTTCCAGCGTGCATGAAGATTACGGCCGTCCTGAGTCAGGAGCGCCCCGTACATTTCCGGGCGACGGTCGCGGTAGATACCCCAGCTCAAGCGCTCTTCACGCATCGCGCCGAGATCGAGCCGCTGGACCAGCACGCCGGCACTGTCGCGGTCAGCCTCAACCAGCAGTTTGCCCTTGTGGTCACAAATGAAGGACGAACCGTAGAAGGTCATTTGCAGGGATGGATCGGTAGTCGCCACTTCCTTGCCGACGCGGTTGGCGGCGACCACCGGCAGCAGGTTTGCGGCCGCGTGGCCACGCATGGTCATCTGCCAGTGATCGCGAGAATCCAGGGCCGCGCAACCGGGTTCTGAGCCGATCGCCGTCGGGTATAGCAAGACTTCGGCGCCCATCAGTGCCAGGCAGCGGGCAGTCTCGGGAAACCACTGGTCCCAGCAGATGCCAACGCCGATGCGCCCAAATGCCGTGTCCCAGACCTGAAAACCGGTGTCACCAGGGCTGAAGTATTCCTTCTCCTGATAGCCGATGGCGTTGGGGATATGGGTTTTGCGATACACCCCGCGCAAGCGCCCATCGGCATCGGCCACGGTCAGGGAATTGAAGCAGGCATTACCGGCCCGCTCGAACCAGCTCAGCGGCAGCACCACCCCCAGCTCCCTGGCCAGCGCGGCGAAGCGTTTGAGCAGGTGACTGGCCTCAAACGCTTCGGCCAGTGCCAGGTGTTTATGGTTTTGCTCGATGCAGAAATACGGCGTGGCAAACAGTTCCTGCAGCAGGATCACCTGGGCGCCCTTCGCTGCTGCTTCACGTACCAGGCGTTCGGCTTGATCGAGGTTGCCCGGCAAATCCCAGGTGCAGGGCATCTGCGTGGTAGCGATGGTTAATAGTGTCATGGCATCACCCCTGCACTGGCCAGGCCGGTTGCTGCTGGGTGATGCAATGCACCCCGCCACCGCCGTGGGCCAGGTTGTTGATGCGCACCGGTACTACCTCGCGACCAGGGAACGCCTGCGCCAATACGGCGGCCGCTGCGTTGTCGGCGTCGATGCCATAGGACGGCATGATGATCGCGTTATTGGCGATATAGAAGTTGGTGTAGGAGGCACAGAACACTTCAGCTTCGGTGTCCACTGCATCCGTGGCTTCGTACAGCTCGATCAGCTCGAAACTGCGTCCATTGGCATCGGTGGCCAGCTCCAGTGCACGGCGGTTTTCCCGGGCGACGTCGGCGTACTGCGAGCCGGTGTCGTGGGTCGCATCGACCAGCAGCACGCCAGGACGGGCGAAGGCGCAGACACCGTCAACGTGGCCATCCGTCATGTCGCCGGTCACATGGTCTGGGTCGCCCGGTAGCCAGATGGTTTTTTTCACCCCCAGCAGTCGTGTGAAGATTTCTTCGATGTCGGCCTTGGTCAGTCCCGGATTGCGATTGGGGTTGAGCAGTACTGACTCGGTGGTGATCAGCGTGCCCTCGCCGTCGACATGGATCGCCCCGCCTTCGTTACTCAGCGTCGTGCCGAAGCATTGCACGCCCAGCTGCTCAAGTGCCCGGCGTGCCAAGGTTTCGTCGAGGTCGTGGGCCGACTTGCCGCCCCAAGCGTTGAACCGCCAACTGACACCGGCCAGGCCCTGTTGGGGGTGACAGACGAACGTCGGGCCGGAGTCGCGGCACCAGCTGTCGTTGACTGCCAGTTCAATCAGTTCGACATTGGGGCCGCAGAGTGCCCTGGCACTGAGAACGGCAGACGGGTCCACCACCATTTTGACCGGTTCGAAGCGCGCAATGGCGTTGGCCACCCGGGCGAAATCGATTTGCACCAACGGCAAGGTGACGCCCCAGCTCGACTCCCACAGCGCCTGATTGTGCGGCCAGACCATCCAGGTCGCGGCATGCCTGACCCACTCCGCCGGCATCTGCCAACCACTGTTCTGACGATCATCATGCTGCATGTTATAAACCCCTTGGTTAGTCATTGTGTTCAATGAAAATCGCAATCGCGGTATTGGCATGCATGCTAAGGCCGTGATCATTGGCTAACAAACGATGGATTTTGTGGAAAAGTGATTAGAGGAGCTTATCAATCATGCTCAAGCACTGGCCCCCGTTGGGCACCCTTCGCGGCTTTGAAGCGGCCGCCCGCCTGGGCAGTTTTCACAAGGCTGCCGATGAGCTGCACCTTACCCAGTCGGCGATCAGTCAGCAGATCCGCACGTTGGAGGCTTATCTGGAACAACCGCTGTTTTTCCGCAGTGGCCGCAGTGTCAGCCTGACCGATGCCGGTCATGACTTGCTCAGCACCACCCAGGCATTACTGCAGCAACTGGCTGTCGGTATTCGCCGCCTGGGGCAATATCAGAAACCCAATCAACTGGTGCTCAACACCACGCCGACCTTTGCCCGGCACTGGCTGCTGCCGCGCCTGGGGGATTTTCGGCGCCGGCATCCAGAGGTCGACCTGTGGATTTTCAGCACCGATGAAGTGCCGGACATGACCACCCAGACCATCGACCTCGCCGTGCGCGATGACATCAGTTCGCAGGCTGAATGCAGTTTCAAGGTGCTGCACGCCGATCGCCTGTATCCGGCGTGTCATCCGCACGTGCTGGAGGTGGCGCCCGAGCAGCGCACTACCCTGCACGGCGAGCGGGAAATGGACTGGAGCCATTGGGCCGTGGAGGCTGGAATTGACGTCGGCCAGCGGGATCAGGGGCTGAATTTTTCCGATCCTGGACTGTTGCTGGATGCCGCCTGTGCAGGGCTTGGCATTGCGCTGGTCAGTCAGTTGCTGAGCCAGACAGCGCGCGATGGCGGGTTGTTGGCGCCTTTGGTGGAGGACACCATTCGGGGGCCGAACTGGGCGTTATTGACCCATCGGGACAGCGAAAACAATCCGTTGGCGCGCAGTTTTGTGCAATGGTTGCAGGCCAATTTGCAGGCGCCGGCTACCGCATCCGCTCGGTGCTGACCGCTGCCCGGGACATGGCCAGTTCTTCGCCATGCAGGCAGGTGGCGTAGTAGTCCTTGAGCGCTTCTTCCCAGCCAATGACTTCGTCCAGCAGGTGCTCGGCGTGGTCGCGGGTCAGGGCGAAGTGCGCGTGGTGGCTGAGCAGGTTGACGCGGCTGACCCTGGTGCCGTCGCGGCCCACCGCCATGGACAAGGTCTGGGCAGGCCCCTCATCGATAATCGGCAATACGTCGTACATCGGTGACAGACGCCATTGCCCGCCAAGCCAGATGATCGAATGGTTGCGCGGATGATCGTCGCTGTTGCCTACCAGAGCGTTGTAGCACATGCGTTTGAACAGCTCCTGCAGATCGCCGTCGGGCACGCCGCGCCGGCGCATTTCATCAGCCACCGAGGCATAGCGCCAGTCACGGTGGTACTGCTCGTTCCATTCGGAATCAAGCAAGGTCAGTGCGCTGAGCATCGGGATGCGTCGGGCGCCGTCGGCCAGCGGGGTGCGGTCGAAACGCTCCACCAGCAGCGTCGACGGTGATTCTGCGTGCAGTGCGGTGTTGGCCACGTTCAGCCCTTTCGACGCGGCAAAAGTCATGCAGGCGTATTCGATTGCAGGGAAATCATAGAGGTCAAAACGGTCGCGGGGCTTGGCCAGGATCAGCATTCCGCTGTCCTGCAAGGTGCGCTTGGGTCGTGCACCGCCCAGGGACGAGCGCTGCTGGCGGATGTTGAGCATGGCGATCGACTGCTCATCGAGCTGGCCGTCGTACACCGCTTCGCAGGCCTCGATAAACTTCCCCAGCCCTTTGAGCGTAGGCACCGGCCCTTCCCCCAATCCGGGCGCGGGCACAGTCGCAGTGCCGGCCAGGAGGTTGCCGACCCGGTCGTTGTTCGGCGACTTAAGCAGGAAATCGATAGGCGCCAGCACCTGCCCGAATGCACGCTGCAGCAGGCGCTCGCCCCAGCCGTCCGGCATTGCGTCATTGACGAAGCCGGGGATGCCGCGGTTTTTGCTGATGCCGGTATAGGCTTCGGTACGCAAGGGATAGTTGATCGGATCAGGCACCCAGCCGCCGCGTTCGACGTAGTCGGGGGCATAAATGAACTCGCCGAATTTACCCTGCAGCGTCACCCGGCCCAGGGTCAGCAGTTCACCGGTGTCCGGGTGCTCCATGTAGATATAGGCACGGGACATCAGAACTCCTCCGCCTTGGTTTTCGGCAGGCGCACGCGCTTGTTGGCGATGCTCTGGTAGGCATCCGCGTCAGTGACATAGCGGGCAACCTGCGACGTGGTTTCGACCCCTTCCAGTGAGGCAAAGACCGTCTCGTTGATCCCCAGGCGCCACAGCACCAACATGAATGAGCGCAGGTCAACTGACTCCGAGCCATTTTCAATCTTGCGCAGGATGTGCTCGGAGATGCCCAATGCCGATTTGAGATCAGATTGACGCAGACCCAGAGCCAGTCGCCGGGATTTGACCAGCAGGCCTATCCTGCCGAGGGTATCGCTGCAGGAAACCGGAAAAAAGTCGTTCATAGTATGCACCAGTTGCAGCTTTAATCTTAATAAGGTTAACCATAACATGCCTTATAAAAGATAATCATGTTTTTAACATGCACAACAGTGCGTATTAAATAGTTTAATGCTCGCTTGCGTAAACATTATAAAGACCTGCCAATGATGCTTTCCCGGCGGCCCTCGCAGTCTGTGTCTACTATGAAAGTCTGTGCGAGCTGACTTTCGATCACAGAACGAGAATCCCGATGACCAGGAGGATTCCAGGCATCGTCCCGAAGGCTGGAACGCCTCGCTGTCCGTGGTGCTGCCAACCTCCGATTAAACTGGATCGATCATGAAAACGCTCACGGTTATCTGCACCTGTCTGCTCGCCGCCAGCGCGGTGACGAGCCTGTGCGCCAGGGCTGCCACCCCTGCCCCGCTGTTTAAAACCAGCTTCGATTGCGCCAGCGCGAGTGCACCGGTGGAAAAGCTGATATGTCGCGACGCGCAACTGGCGCGGATGGACCGGGAACTGGACCGTCTCTACCGCCTGGCGCTCACGGACGAACGCTCGGTTCCGCGGCCGGGAAAAGTCATCACCGACCAGCAAATATGGATGCTGACGCGCAATCAATGTTTCACCGAAGCCGATCCGAAGGCGTGTACGGTGAGCCGCTATGCCGAACGCGCCCATCAGTTGCGCCAGGGCTCGGCCATCGTCAGGACCAAGGACCCGGACCGTCTCACCGAAGGCCCGCTGGCGATTCGATGTGCGGGGCTTAATGCGCTGATCGCCGCCACCTGGTTCAACGCCGACCCCGGCGTGGTTTACCTGCGCTGGGCCAACTCGTCCATCACCCTGAGCCAGGAACCTGCGGGGACGGGGCAGCGCTACAGCGGCAAGGACACCACGGGTTACTACAGTTTTTCGCAAACCGGTGATGATGTGCTATTCCAGAAGCCGGGCTCCGGGACACTGCGCTGCCAAATGGAGCCGACGGGGTGATGCACAACATCTACTTCAGAAAGTCAGCGGGCGGGACGCGTGTATGGGTGATGCATTGAAGTGGCTGGTGTTGAGCGTGATCATGCTGTTTCAAGCCGGCACCGCAGTGCTTTGGGCCGCCGAGGCGCCGAGCCCGATCTCCTCAGTGACAGGAGCGCCCTCTTTTACGGTGTCCCAGAGCGAGTTACAGGACTTGCAGGTCCGCCTGGATCGCATCAAGCAGCAAGTCTCCCAGGCCAACAACCTGAGCCTGATGGTCGGCCTGCAGGATTCGGTGCAGTTGTATATCAACGACATCGACAGCCTGCAGTCGGCGCTGCTGCCGGAGCAGAAGCAGTTGCAGGCGCAACTGGACGTGCTGGGGCCGGTGTCCCCGGTAGAAATCGGCGCAGAGAAGTCGGAAATCGCCACGCAACGCGCTGACCTGTCCGAGCAAAAGCGTCGGGTCGACGCCAGCCTCACCACGCTGGCTGCGCTAAGAGGCAGCGCCGCCGGGCTCATCCCGCAGATCGCCGGCATTCGCCGCAGCCTTCTGGAAAGCGAGGTCACCCTGCGCAGTGGCAGCATACTGGGGCCGCAGTTCTGGGCGCCGCTGTTCAGCCCGCGCGAGGACGATCGCCAACGTTTAAGGGAGTTCATCGAGCAGGCCCAAGACGCCGTTGCAGTCGCCTGGCAACCGGGCAAGCGTCTGGTTACCGTGCTGCTGGTGGTGCTGGCACTGGCAATCTGGACCTGGGGCCGCAGCGTGGCTGATCGCGGACTGACCTGGCTGTGTATCCATCGCATGCCTGAAGGACGTTTGCGTCGCAGTTCGCTTGCCCTGGCTTCGGTGATCGCCACGGTCCTCGCTACTGCGCTGGCGATGCAGTTGCTGTTCTACGCACTGACCCGCCAACTGCCACTGACGCCAATGCTGCAGAATTTCGCCGACGAGTTTGAAAAGCTGATTTACCTGTGCGTGATGATTACCGGGTTGAGCCGCGCGCTGTTGTCGACCGCGCATCCGTCTTGGCGTCTGCCGACCATCTCCGACTCCGTGGCCCATGCCCTCGAACCCTTTCCGCGCATAGTGGCCTGCACCCTGCTGGTGCTGGTGGGGCTGGCGCAAATCAGCAATGTCAGCGGCATGAGCGCCTCGGCCATATTGCTGGGCCGCGGAGTGGTTGCCCTGGTCGTCACCGTGCTGCTCGCGATGCTGTTCCGCCGCGCCAACAAAGCCCGCAGGGCAGTAGCGGTGGCCGGCGATGCACCGGAGGCCAGTACCACGCTGGCCGGGCTGATCTATTCCGCTGCCACTGTGGCCATGATCATTTCGCTGTTCGCCCTGCTGATCGGTTACGTGTCCCTGGCACGCTTCATCACCTATGAGCTGGTCTGGGGCTTCCTCATCCTCTGCGGTTTCTACCTGCTCATCCAGCTGCTCAAGGACAGCTGTGAATACCTGTTCTCCGCCAAGAGCCCGAGCGGCAAGGCGCTCAAACAATTGCTCGGCATCGGTGACACTCGCCTCGAGCAGATTTCCATCGTGCTGTCCGGTGTGGGCCGCGCCGCGTTGCTGTTACTGGCGATCATTTCCATGTTCGTCGGTGGCGTCGGCGTCACGCTGGGGCAATTGTTCAGCCAAGTGGTGGCCATCCTCGGTGGCGACGGCTTGCGCAAACTCAATGTGGTTCCGGCTCATTTGCTCAACGCGGTGCTGGCGCTGCTGATCGGCATCTACCTGATCCGCTCGCTGCGCCGCTGGCTGGATAACGAGTTCCTGCCCAAGACCGATATGGATCCGGGCATGTGCGCGTCGCTCAGCACGCTATTTGCCAACATCGGCTACGCGCTGGTGATTCTGCTGACGCTGTCGTCCCTGGGTATCCAGTGGACCAACCTGGCGTGGATCGTCAGCGCCCTGTCGGTGGGCATCGGTTTCGGTTTGCAGGAGATCGTGAAGAACTTCGTTTCCGGCCTGATCCTGCTGACCGAACGCCCGGTAAAGGTAGGCGACCTGATCAGCATCAGCGGAGTCGAAGGCGATATTCGCCGGATCAACGTGCGGGCCACGGAAATTCAGCTCAGCGACCGCTCCATCGTCATCGTCCCCAACTCGCAGCTGATCTCGCAGAACCTGCGCAATGTGACCCTGGGCGGCAGCGCGCAGGGGGTGGCCAGCCTGGAGCTGACCTTTGCGCTGGACATTGACCCCGAGCAAGTCAAGAACCTGCTGTACGACACCTACTGCGAGCACGAAACCATTCTCGACAAGCCTGCGCCGATGGTGCGCTTCAGCAAGCTCAGCCCCGAGGGCATCACGCTGACCGTCACAGGCTACGTCAGCAGCCCGAGGATCGTCGGCGCTACCAAGAGTGATCTGTTGTTCGAGATACTGAAGCGGTTAGGCGCGGCGGGAATCGCGTTGGCCACACCTGCGCCGACAGTCTGATCGGGCTAAAGATACGCCTGCGAAAAACAGCGGGAGCGAGCGCCCTCGCCACAGGCGTTGGCAGACACAGGATCATCCAGTTACGCGGTGGTTACGGCCACTTCGCTTGAGCGTCTCGCTCGGCAATTCCTTGAACAACGCACGGTAGCTGCTGGAAAACCGCCCCAGATGCCAGAACGACCACTTCATCGCGACCTCGGCCACGGTGGTGTCCATGGGGCTGCGCCCGAGCAGTTCGCGGTGCGCACTGTTCAGTCGGCGCAAGCGCAGCCAGTGGGTGGGCGTCATGCCGGTGTAGGCCTTGAACGCGTGCTGGACCTGGCGCAACGACACCCCGGCAACCTGGGCAAGTTGCAGCAGGTTGAGGGTTTCCTCAGGCGAGTCCGCTGCCCACTCACCAATGCGCTTCATCACCGCCCGTTCCTCGGTGCGGCGCTGCAGGCCACCGTGATCCAGGCACACGCTGGCATTGTCGAGCAGATAGAGGCAGTCCTCGAGCAACTGTTGGGTCAGGGCTTCCCTGCTGGGTGGATCGATTGTCTGTGTCAGCTGGGTCAAGGTGCTGCTGAGCCAGCGACTGAACAAGGCGTTCTGCCCTGAATTCAACGGCGCCAGGAACAGCCCCTCGAGCCTGGCAACGTCCAGGCCATGGCGTCGCACGAAGTCCGGACCGAACACCACGGCGATTTCCTGGTAGTTCTCCGGGGTGATCCAGATGTTGCGGCTCTCGCCATTGAGCACATACAACGCGTTGTCACTGCGATCGAAACAGAACGCCAGCGCCCCCTGGGGCGCACTGAAATTCTGCTCGACCCGGGTGTTCATCTGCTCTTCGTAAATCTCCACGCCCTGCAGGTCCAGGTAACGCACACGCCCGGCGAAATGCCCCGGTGACATCTGCTGGTATTGCTGCACCCACCCGGGCGTGGCACGGATCTGTTCGGCCACATCTTCGGTGTTGAACGCTTGGACTTGTAACGGGCTGGACGCTGTCATGGGTGAACCTTACGCACTCGTTTGGTGCGTTTTGGTGCTGCTGAAAGTGGATAGATGGATCTGCAAGGCTCGCCCAAGATAGTCGTCAACGCGTCCCAGGGGAAGGGTGTGGTGGATGAAACCGCCCTCCCCGGCGTTAATAAAACCAATAACGAGGTCTGTATGAATGTCCCTTTCGATCAGCTGTTCACGTGGCTGAAAGATCACAAGATTACCGAAGTCGAGTGCGTCGTCAGCGATCTGACCGGCATTGCACGCGGCAAGATTGCACCCACCAACAAGTTCCTGCATGAGCGAGGCATGCGCCTGCCGGAAAGTGTGCTGTTGCAAACGGTGACCGGGGACTTTGTCGACGACGACATCTACTACGACCTGCTCGACCCGGCCGATATCGACATGGTCTGCAAGCCCGACGCCGACGCGGTGTACGTGGTGCCGTGGGCAATCGAGCCGACTGCCATCGTCATCCATGACACGTTCGACAAGTTCGGCAACCCCATCGAACTGTCACCGCGCAACGTCCTGAAAAAAGTCCTGCGGTTGTACACCGACAAAGGCTGGAGGCCGATTGTTGCGCCGGAAATGGAGTTCTACCTGACCCAGCGCTGCGAAGACCCGGACTTGCCCCTCAAGGCACCACTGGGCCGTTCGGGCCGTGCGGAAAGTGGCCGGCAGTCTTTTTCCATCGACGCCGCCAACGAATTCGACCCGCTGTTCGAAGACGTCTACGACTGGTGTGAACTGCAAGGCCTTGACCTGGACACACTGATCCACGAAGACGGCCCGGCGCAGATGGAGATCAACTTCCGTCACGGCGACGCGCTGGACCTGGCCGACCAGATCACCGTATTCAAGCGCACACTGCGCGAAGCGGCGCTCAAGCACAACGTGGCGGCAACCTTCATGGCCAAGCCCATCGGCGATGAGCCCGGCAGCGCCATGCACATTCACCAGAGCGTGGTAGACATCAGCACCGGCCAGCCGATTTTCGTCGACGCCGACGGCAAGATGAGCGAGCTGTTTTTAAACCACATTGGCGGCCTGCAGAAGTACATCCCCAAGGTGCTGCCGATGTTCGCGCCCAACGTCAATTCGTTCCGCCGCTTCCTGCCGGACACCTCGGCACCGGTGAACGTCGAATGGGGCGAGGAGAACCGTACCGTCGGCCTGCGGGTGCCGACCTCGAGCCCCGAGGCGATGCGCGTGGAGAACCGCCTGCCCGGCGCAGATGCCAACCCCTACCTGGCGATTGCCGCCAGCCTGTTGTGTGGCTACCTGGGCATGATCGAAGGTGTGCAGCCAAGCGCGGCGGTAGAGGGGCGCGCCTATGAGCGACGCAACCTGCGCCTGCCGATCACAATCGAGGACGCCCTGACGCAAATGGAAGAGTGCCAGACCATCGAAAAGGTCCTGGGCAGCAAATTCGTGCGCGGGTATGTCGCGGTAAAGCGTGCCGAACACGAGAACTTCAAGCGGGTGATCAGTTCGTGGGAGCGTGAATTTCTGTTGTTCAGCGTTTAGGTATCAGGCGTCTGCGAAGGCCCCATCGCGAGCAGGCTCGCTCTCACAGGGAGTGCATGCCATTCGTTCCCACTTTGGAATGCGGTCAATTGTGGCAGTGAGCCTGCTCGCGATGAGGCAGCGACAACACGACAGAAACACCTGAAAAATCCAATAACTCCAAGAGGTGTCGAATGCGTCTATTGAAATCCGTGGTCCCGGCAACGCTGGCCTTGCTGTTCAGCGCAGTGGCTCAGGCCCAGCCAACCGTCAGTGTCTACAACTGGACCGATTACATTGGCGAGACCACCCTCGTCGACTTCCAGGCGAAAAGCGGGATAAAAGTCATCTACGACGTCTTCGATTCCAACGAAACCCTCGAAGGCAAGCTGCTCGCCGGGCGGACCGGATACGACGTGGTGGTGCCGTCCAACCACTTCCTCGCCCGTCAGGTAAAAGCCGGCGCGTTCCTCAAGCTCGATCGCGCTCAGTTGCCTAACTACAAGCACCTGGACCCCAAGCTCCTCGCCCTGCTGGAAAGCAACGATCGGGGTAACGAGCATTCGGTGCCGTACCTGTGGGGCACTAACGGCATCGGCTACAACGTAGAAAAGGTCAAACAGGTGCTTGGCATCGACCGGATAGACTCCTGGGCCGTACTGTTCGAGCCGGAAAACCTGAAAAAACTCAGCCAGTGCGGCGTCTCTATGATGGATTCTGCGGACGAAGTGTTCCCCGCCATTCTCAATTACATGGGCATGGACCCGCGCAGTGAAAATCCCGAGGATTACAAGAAAGCCGAAGCCAAACTGCTGAGCATCCGGCCATACATCACGTATTTCCACTCGTCCAAGTATGTGTCCGACCTGGCCAATGGAGACATATGCGTCGCCTTCGGTTATTCCGGTGACGTGTTCCAGGCGGCCAACCGCGCCAAGGAAGCCGGAAACGGGGTGAACATCGCCTACGCCATCCCCAAGGAAGGCAGCAACCTTTGGTTTGACCTGCTGGCGATTCCAGCCGACGCGAGCAACCCTAAAGAAGCCCATGCGTTCATCAATTACCTGCTCGACCCGCAAGTGATTGCCAAAGTCAGCGCCTCGGTCGGCTACGCCAACCCCAACCCTGACGCCAAACAATTCATGGACCCGGAGCTGGTGAACAACCCCGAGGTCTATCCTCCTCAGGCCGTCCTCGACAAGCTCTACATCTCGACCACCCCGCCCCAGGCGATCATGCGACTGATGACGCGTTCGTGGAGCAAAGTGAAGTCCAACAAATGAACCAGTACACCCAGGAACATGCGCACTCTTACTACGCCGCCACGGCCCGGGACCTGACGGCCTACCCGAGCCTGGCGACTGATCGGGTCGCTGACGTGTGTGTGATCGGCGGCGGTTTTACCGGGATCAATACCGCGATAGAGCTGGCGCAGCGTGGGCTTTCGGTGATTCTGCTCGAAGCCCGGCGGATTGGCTGGGGCGCCAGTGGGCGCAATGGCGGGCAGTTGATCCGGGGGATCGGCCATGACGTCAGCGGGTTTGGCCGGTACATCGGGGCGGATGGCGTGCGTTATCTGGAGCGCGCCGGCACGGAATCGGTCGAACTGGTGGGCCAGCGCATTCGCGAGCACGCCATTGATTGCGACTTGCGCTGGGGCTTTTGCGAACTGGCCAACACCCAGGCGCAGTTCGCCGCATTCAAGGCCGAGCAGCAGCAACTGCAGACCAGTGGATACGCCCATGAAACCCGCCTGGTGGGGCCGCAGCAGATCCGCGAGGAAGTGGTGGACTCCGGCGTGTATGCCGGCGGCCTGGTGGACATGGGCTCGGGGCACCTGCATCCGCTCAACCTGATCCTTGGCGAAGCGCGCCTGGCTGCGTCCCTCGGCGTGCAGATCTTCGAGCAGAGCCCGGTGCTGGAGTTGATCCATGGCGATACGGTGCAGGTGCGTTGCGCGGGTGGCACGGTGCGCGCGGGCAGGCTGGTGCTGGCGTGCAACGCGCACCTGGATGAACTCGAACCCAAACTCAGTGGCAAGGTGTTGCCCGCCGGCAGCTACATCATTGCGACCGAGCCGCTGACGGCGGATGCCGCCAGTGCCTTGATCCCCCACAACCTGGCGTTGTGCGATCAAAAGGTCGGGCTGGATTATTACCGGCTTTCGGCAGACCGACGCCTGCTGTTTGGCGGTGCCTGTCATTACTCAGGCCGCGATCCGACGGACATTGGCGCCTATATGCGCCCGCAGATGCTCAAGGTGTTCCCGCAACTGGCGGATGTGCGCATCGACTACCAGTGGGGCGGCAAGATCGGCATCAGCGCCAATCGCTTCCCCCAGGTCGGTCGCTTGGGCCAGCACCCGAATGTCTACTATGCCCAGGGATACTCCGGGCATGGGCTGAACGTGACCCACTGGTGCGCCAGGCTGCTGGGTGAAGCGATACATGCCGGACACAGCCACGGCTTCGATGTTTTCAGCGCCGTGCCGCACATGACCTTCCCCGGCGGCCCGATGCTGCGCTCGCCGCTGCTGGCACTGGGGATGTTGTGGTATCGGGTGCGCGAGATCCTGGGTTGAACCCGCCCTCGTAGGAGCTGCCGCAGGCTGCGATCTTTGATCTTGACTGCATGCATCCGCCCCCCCCCACCGTAGGAGCTGCCGAAGGCTGCGATCTTTTGACCTTGACCCTAAATAAAGGCAAAGACCGCAGCCTTCGGCAGCTCCTACAGGGTTCATGCCTTCTGTCTTCTCATGGCTTTGATTCAATTTCGATTTGCTGATTCGCCACTCGCCTCTATATTGAGGAGGTGCTCTGCCTTTAAAGCCTCTTATTGAGCGCGACCCATGGCCTCGAACGACCAGCTGATCATCTGCGAGCATTGCGATTGCGTGTTTCAAAAAGCAACGCTCGCCAAACATCAGAAAACCCTGTGCTCACGTTGTGGCGGGGTGCTCCAGCGTTATAACGGCTTGACCATAGAGCAGCGCCTGGCGTTGAGCCTCACGGCGCTGGTGGTGTGGATCTTCACCAACTTCTACCCGGTAATGAGCATCAGCCTCAAGGGCTTGAAAAACAGTGCCACGCTCTGGGATTCGGTACTGGCCCTGAGCCAGGGCCCCATCACCTTCATCGCCATGGTCGCAGCGATCGCCATGATCATCGCCCCGATCTTTCAGCTGGTGCTGCTGATCTGGGTGCTCGGTTTCGCCCTCTCCGGGCAACGCTGCCCCGGCTTCAAACCCTGCATGCGCTGGCTGGAAACCCTGCGCCCCTGGAGCATGCTCGAAGTCTGCCTGCTCGGGGCCATGGTCGCCGTGATCAAACTGGCAGGGTTGCTCGATGTATTGCCCGGCATCGGCCTGTTCGCCCTTGCCGTGCTCAGCCTGATGATGATCCGCATCGCCGGGCGCGACGTGCGTGATCTGTGGGACACCCTATGAGCCGACCGCCAGTGGCGCAAGAACTCGACCTATGCCTCTGTCACAGTTGCGGCCTGGCGTGTGACATGACGCATGAACCCCATGAGTGCGAACGCTGTGACGCGCCCTTGCACCGACGCAAGACCAACTCGATCACCCGGACCTGGGCTTACCTGCTGACCTCGCTGGTGTTCTACATTCCCGCCAACCTGTTGCCGGTCATGAACACAAAGATGGTCGGCAATGGCGCCGACAGCACGATCATGAGTGGCGTGCTGGAGTTCTGGGAAGCCGGTGCCTGGGACATCGCCCTGATCATCTTCATCGCCAGCATCGCGGTGCCGGGCATCAAGTTCGTGGCCCTGACGCTGCTGCTGGTGACCGTGCAGCGCAACAGCCTGTGGGCACGCAGGGAGCGCTCGAAAATGTATCGCTTCGTCGAGGTGATCGGCTACTGGTCGATGCTCGACGTCATCGTCGTGGCGCTGGTTGCCGCCCTGGTGAAGTTTCAGGCCCTGGCCGATATCGAGCCAAGGCCGGGTATTCTGTTTTTTGGCCTGGTGGTGGTGTTCACCATGCTGGCGGCGATGAGTTTCGACCCACGCCTGATCTGGAATGATTCGCGGGAAAAGCCGCATAACGAGGAGGTCATGGATGAAGTCGCAAGCCACTGACGGGCCCCAGCCCCCCGGCCAGGCACCGATCAAGACCCGCAGGTTCAGTGTTTCCCTGGTGTGGATCGTGCCCATTGTTGCGGTACTGGTAGGTATTTCCCTGGTGGTGCACAGCATCCTGCAGCAAGGGCCGACCATCACCATCACGTTCAAGACGGGCGCTGGCCTAACGGCCAACAAGACCGAGGTCAAATACCGCAACGTGGTCATAGGCCATGTCTCGGAAGTCGAACTCAGTGACGACCAGAAGAGTGTCAATGCCACGATAAAACTGGCCAAGCAGGCGGAAAGCTTTACCCGTGAAGACTCGAAATTCTGGGTCGTGCGCCCGCGCATAGGAGCTGGCGGCGTGTCGGGTATCGATACCCTGCTGTCCGGCGATTACATCGGCGCCGATATCGGCCAGGCCAACACCCGGGCCAAGCGCTTCCAGGGCATGGAAAACCCGCCGCCAATCACCTACGGCGACCCGGGCAAGCGCTTTACCCTGCACACCCAGGACCTGGGCTCACTGGACATCGGCTCGCCGGTCTACTACCGCAAGATCCCGGTCGGCCAGGTGGTAGCCTATGCCCTGGACCCCGATGGCAAAGGGGTGAACATCGACGTGTTCGTCCACTCGCCCAATGATGCCTATGTCACACAAAACACCCGGTTCTGGAACGCCAGCGGCATTGATGTGAGTGTCGGCGCCAACGGCTTTTCGCTCAAGACCGAGTCGTTGTCCTCGATACTGGTCGGCGGCATCGCCTTTCGCGCCCCTGAGTACAGCCCTGACGACAAACCCGCGGCAGAAGAATATGCCTACGAGCTGTTCCCGGATCAGCAGACCGCCCTCGCCCCGCCCAATGGCAAGGCGCAGTACCTGAGCCTGCGCTTCGATCAGGCGCTGCGAGGGCTCAAGGTCGGCGCCCCGGTGGAGTTCCTCGGTACGGAGTTCGGCAGAGTCGTTTCGGTCAACCTCGACTTCGATGCGCAAAAGCGCACCTTTCCGGTGAACGTCGGCATCGTCATCTACCCGCAACGTCTTGGCACGGCCCATACCAAGATGCTCAAGACGCTGAATCACGATCCCAACGACGAGGCCGCCGGCGTGCGCCTGATGGGCACCTTCGTCGAGAACGGCCTGCGCGCCCAGGCCCGCAGTGGCAACCTGTTGACAGGACAGCTGTACATTGCGCTGGACTTCTACCCCAAGGCGCCAAAGGTCGCGTTCGATGCGACTGCCCGCCCCGTCAGCATTCCAACCATTCCGGGCAGCCTGGAGGAGATTCAGGGCAAACTGGAGGCGATGGTCGACAAGATCAACAAACTGCCGATCGAACGAATCGCCAACAACCTCGATGCCAATCTGGTCGAGCTGCGCAAGGGCTTGACCCAGTTCAATGCCAAGACGTTGCCCGGCGTCCAGAGTACCCTGGCCGACGTCAGCAAGACCTTGCAGTCGGCCAACTCGACATTGGCCGAGGACTCGCCGCAACGTGAGCAACTGTCCGAAACCCTGGACGATCTGGGCCGTACCTCGCGTTCCTTGCGCGACCTGGCGGATTACCTGGGACGCCACCCCGAATCGCTGATTCGCGGACGCCCCAATAATGCCGCGCCTATCGACCTGCAAGGGCCGCCGAGCAAATGACCACAGGAGCATCACCCATGGCTTTTCCGCTGAAGATCACCCTGCTCGCCGCGCTGTCAATGCTCGCCGCCTGCCGCAGTGATCCGATTCAGTTCCATACCTTGACCCCGGCGCAGTTGAACGCGAATTCGCAGTCCACGGCGCAGATCCAGATCGAATCGCTCACGGTGCCGCCGCAGGTCGATCGACCGCAGATCGTCGTGCGCCAGGGCAACACCGGGATCGCGATTCTTGAAACCCAATGGTGGGGCGCCAGCCTGGTGGATGAGTTACGCGCGGCGTTGATCGACCAGATGGTGAACAGCAACCCCAGGCGCAATATCTCGGTGCGCCTTGAGGTGCAGCGGTTCGACTCGATTCCGGGTCAATATGGGCTGATCGACGTAAAATGGCGCCTGCGCGACGCAGGCTCCACTGACAAGGGCACCCTCACCTGCCGCAGCACCTTGAAGACCCCATCCGGGCCTTCGATTGATGACCTGGTTGATGCGCAGCAGACCAACGTCAAGCGTCTGGCCGCGCTGATCAGCCAGGCGGCAGGCAATCCGCAAAACACCTGCCCCACCAGCCTGTAAACACTGACAAGTACTGCGCCGGGTGTTGCCCCCACTGTATGTTCGTCACTGTTCAAGCGGGATATCGTTCAGGTGCACCCACTGTAGGAGCGAGCTCGCTCGCGATGGTCGTCAAAGATAACGCGGGGTGTCAGCCTGCCAGAGAGTTCGTTCACGACCATCGCGAGCGAGCTCGCTCCTACAACCGCATCACAAATCGAAACGATCCACCGCCCGCCGCCGCTCGTTGTCGTCACGCACATCGTAGTTGGCGGTCGTCTGGATATTGCTGTGGTGCGCCAGCTTCTGCGCGATCGACAGGTCGTGCTCCTCGATCACCCGGGTGATGAACGACCGCCGAAAATCGTGGGGCATGATCTTCACGCCGACCTGCGCGCCACGCTGGCGGGCAATGTAATAGATCGCATGTTTGGTGATGCGCTCGCGCGTGATGTGGCTGCCTCGACGAATGCGGTTGAACAGGAACGGGTCATCCACCTCCCCCTCCTTGAGCTGCGAGCGGCGCAGTTCGAGCCAGGCGTCGAGCTTGGCAAAGGCCCAGGTGGGCGCATATTTGATCAACTGCTTGTTGCCCTTGCCCGTCACTCGCAGACTGCGCTCGGCAAAATCCAGCTGACTGAGGTCCAGGTTGACCGACTCCGACTTGCGCATCCCCGAGCCATACAGAATTGCAATGATAGCGGCGTCGCGCAGCCCCTGGGGTCTGGGGTCGGCGGCACACACCGCCATCAGTTCCTGGATCAGCGAACGGCGCAGATTGCGCCCCTGGGACAGCCGCGTGCCGGCGATGCCCTTGACCGAGCGCATCTTCAACAGATGTTCCTGGCTGATCAGGCTCATGCGCCAGGCTTCATTCATTACCCCGCGCACGGCGTTGACGTACAGCGATGAGGTGTTGGGCGCATAACCGTCCTCGCGCAGCGCTGCAACCAGCGCAACGACATCCTCTGGCTGTAATTGATGCCAGGGAATTTCCTCGACGTTCATGTCTTCGAAACCCAGGCGATCGGCGGCATCCTGCAGGACATAACGCATCGTCATTTGGCTGGAGGGTGCCAATCGCGCCAGGTAGACAGTGAGCGGATTAGCCTTGGAAGCGGGTAAGTCAGTCAAACGAAACGGCCTTGAGTGAAATCGGTGTCATTGAACAAAAAACAGCCATGAGCTGCCTTGCGGTAGTCAGGTGCGGGCTAAACCACAATCTCCATCAGCTGACGTGCCCCGGTGGGGCTCCCAACCCTGCCGGCCGGGGCTGCAAAAGTCAAATCAGCTGTCATTTAAAATGAGCAACGCTGCCATTTAATTCATAATTAATGCATTGAACCTGCATTAATATGAATTTGTCAGTGCCCGTATAGCGAGGCAAACTGTGCGCGTTCCTCCCCCAACAGTGGGAACGCTTTCAAGGGCTTACTGGGTTTCCAGCCGAGCCTTTTTTTTCGCCTGCTTTTCACGGATCGTTTAATTCATGCTTGCTCGCTGGTTACCTGCCGCCATCAACACTCGCCCCACTGAATGGAGCCGCGCCGCGATTGGCATGGCCATAGGTACGATGTTCACCGTCTGGCTGTGCAGCCGGGTATTCGGCGTCGAGGTGGCCCAACACCTGATCGGGCCGCTGGGGGCTTCGGCCGTGCTGCTGTTTGCCGTGTCATCCGGTGCCCTCGCCCAACCCTGGGCGATCCTGGGCGGCTACCTGAGCGCTGCAGTGGTGGCTCTGCTGGTAGCGCACGTGCTCGGTCGCACGTTGACCAGCGCATGCCTGGCGGCGGGCGTTGCGCTGATCCTGATGTGCTGGCTGCGTTGCCTGCACCCGCCCGCCGGTGCCCTGGCGCTGACCCTGGTGCTGGCCGACCCTGCGACCATCGCCCTGGACTGGCAAGCCCTGGGGCCCGTGATGCTCGGGGCTGCCACCCTGTTGTTGTGTGCCCTGCTCTACAACAACCTGACGCGCATCCGTTATCCCAAACGTGCAGGCGAGCCCCCGGTGGCAGTGCCCGCTGGTCCCGCCGTGGTCGACAGCCAGGCCATCACCGCCCAGGATTTGAAGCTGGCCCTGGCAGACCTGGAGGCCTTCTACGACGTCACCCCCGAAGACCTGGAGCAATTGATCCATGCCAGTGAAGTGCACGCCCGGCGGCGCAGCATTGGCGACGTGTTCACGGGACGGTCCGCGTAGTCAGATTTCGTTCCCTACATGCATATCTGCAGACTGGACCTGCAGATATCCCGGTTGTACATCACAAATTTGCACTGGTACGATCCGGGATCGCTCGCGTGCGAGCTTCTCTATAAAGAACAATAAAAGCAGGGAGTTAGTGATGACTGCTCAGGTTTCTTCTCCGGGGACTCAGTCCATGGATGCCACGCACAACGACGTGCTGGCCGAAGTACGCAACCACATTGGTCACCTGACCCTCAATCGTCCCGCCGGTCTCAATGCCCTCACTCTCGACATGGTGCGCAACCTGCAGCGCCAGCTCGACGCCTGGGCGCAGGATTCGACGGTACACGCCGTCGTATTGCGCGGCGCCGGGGAAAAAGCCTTCTGTGCCGGTGGTGACATCCGCTCGCTGTACGACAGCTTCAAGAACGGCGACTCGCTGCACCAGGATTTCTTTGTCGAGGAATATGCCCTGGACCTCGCCATTCACCACTACCGCAAACCGGTGCTGGCGCTGATGGACGGATTTGTACTGGGCGGCGGCATGGGCCTGGTGCAAGGTGCCGACCTGCGAGTGGTCACGGAAAAAAGCCGCCTGGCAATGCCGGAAGTGGGCATTGGCTATTTCCCGGACGTCGGTGGCAGCTACTTCCTGCCTCGCGTGCCCGGCGAGCTGGGGATCTACCTGGGCGTCAGCGGCGTGCAGATTCGCGCAGCCGATGCTCTCTACTGCGGGCTGGCGGACTGGTACCTGGACAGCAATAAAATTGCCATCCTGGACGAGCAGCTTGATCAGATGGCATGGCACGACACCGCGCTCAAGGACCTGCAGGGCGTACTGGCCCGGCTCGCGGAGCAGCAACTGCCCGATGCGCCGTTGATTGCGCTGCGCCCGGCCATCGATCACTTCTTCGCCTTGCCCGACGTGCCGAGTATGGTTGAGCAACTGCGTGCCGTCACGGTGGCTGACAGCCACGACTGGGCGCTGGCGACGTCGGACCTGCTGGAGACGCGCTCGCCGCTGGCCATGGGCGTCACCCTGGAAATGCTGCGCCGTGGTCGCCACCTGAGTCTGGAAGACTGTTTTGCCCTTGAACTGCACCTGGACCGCCAGTGGTTCGAGCGTGGTGACCTGATCGAGGGCGTGCGCGCCTTGCTGATCGACAAAGACAAGACGCCACGCTGGAACCCTCCCACCTTGCAGGCGCTGGGCGCCGGGCATGTGGAGAGTTTCTTTGAAGGCTTCGACCGGAGCGGGAGCTGAGTCATGCACGATATCGAATTGAGCGAAGAACAAGTGATGATCCGCGACATGGCCCGGGATTTCGCCCGGGGTGAAATCGCGCCTCATGCCCAGGCCTGGGAAAAGGCCGGCTGGATTGATGACGCCCTGGTGGCGAAGATGGGCGAGCTCGGCCTGCTGGGCATGGTGGTACCCGAGGAATGGGGCGGCACCTATGTCGACTACGTGGCCTATGCGCTGGCGGTGGAGGAAATTTCCGCAGGTGACGGCGCCACCGGCGCCCTGATGAGCATCCACAATTCCGTCGGTTGCGGGCCCGTGCTGAACTTCGGCACCGAAGAACAGAAACAGGCCTGGTTGCCGGACCTGGCCAGCGGCAAAGCCATTGGCTGCTTCTGCCTGACCGAACCCCAGGCCGGGTCCGAAGCCCACAACTTGCGCACCCGCGCGGAACTGCGCGATGGCCAGTGGGTGATCAACGGCGCCAAGCAATTCGTCAGCAATGGCAAGCGCGCCAAATTGGCGATCGTGTTCGCCGTGACCGACCCGGACCTGGGCAAACGCGGAATTTCCGCCTTCCTGGTGCCAACCGATACCGCCGGTTTCATTGTAGATCGCACCGAGCACAAGATGGGCATTCGCGCATCCGACACCTGCGCAGTCACCCTGAACAACTGCACCATCCCCGAAGCCAACCTGCTGGGGCAACGCGGCAAGGGCCTGGCCATCGCCCTGTCCAACCTTGAAGGTGGACGCATCGGCATCGCCGCCCAGGCGCTGGGCATCGCCCGCGCGGCATTTGAAGCAGCCCTGGACTACGCCCGTGGTCGGGTGCAGTTCGACAAGCCGATCATTGAGCACCAGAGCATTGCCAATCTGCTCGCCGACATGCATACCCGGCTGAACGCGGCGCGTCTGTTGATCCTGCACGCGGCGCGCCTGCGCAGCGCCGGCAAGCCTTGCCTGTCGGAGGCGTCACAAGCCAAGCTGTTCGCTTCGGAAATGGCCGAGAAGGTCTGCTCTTCGGCGATGCAGATTCATGGTGGGTATGGCTATCTGGAAGACTACCCGGTGGAGCGCTACTACCGCGATGCGCGGATCACGCAGATCTATGAGGGGTCGAGCGAGATTCAGCGGATGGTGATTGCCCGAGAATTGAAGAACTATCTGGTTTAGGGCCTGGAAGCATCGCGAGCAAGCCTTGCTCCCACACAAGCCTCGGTCCCACAGTCCCGATCACCTGTGGGAACAAGGCTGTGGGAGCAAGGCTCGCCCGCGATAGCCTTAACCGATTACTTGCCCTGGAACTGCGCCTCCCGCTTGGCAATAAATGCCGCCATCCCTTCCTTCTGATCCTGCGTCGCGAACGCCGCATGGAATACCCGACGCTCAAAGCGCACGCCCTCAGACAGGCTGACTTCGAACGCGCGGTTGACGCTTTCCTTGACCATCATCGCGATCGGCAAGGATTTAGCGGCGATCAACGCGGCGACTTTCAATGCCTCGGCCAGCAACTCATCCGACGGCACGATGCGCGCCACGATGCCACAGCGCTCTGCTTCCACGGCGTCGATCAAACGTCCGCTCAGGCACATTTCCATGGCCTTGGCCTTACCTACCGCGCGGGTCAGGCGCTGGGTGCCGCCCATGCCCGGGAGCACGCCGAGGTTGATTTCCGGCTGGCCGAACCGGGCGTTGTCGCCCGCCAGGATGAAGTCGCACATCAGTGCCAGTTCACAACCGCCACCCAAGGCAAAACCGTTCACCGCCGCAATGACGGGCTTGCGGCGATTGGCCACGCGGTCGCTGTCGCTGAACAGATCGTCGAGGTAGATCTGCGGATACGTCAGCTCGGCCATTTCCTTGATGTCGGCGCCGGCCGCGAAAGCCTTTTTCGAACCGGTGAGCACGATGCAGCCGATGTTCGAGTCAGCTTCCAGGCCATCGAGCGCCTGGTTCAGTTCGCTGACGATCTGCGCATTCAATGCGTTTAACGCCTGGGGCCGGTTCAGGGTGATCAGGCCAACACGACCGTGGATTTCCAGCAAAATCGTTTCGTAGTTCACAAATGGACTCCTGTTCAAAGGTTGCGCGAGATAACCATGCGTTGAATGTCGCTGGTGCCTTCGTAGATCTGGCACACCCGCACGTCGCGGTAGATGCGCTCCAGCGGGAAGTCGTTCAGGTAACCGTAGCCGCCCAGGGTTTGCAAGGCCGCAGAACAGACTTTTTCAGCCATTTCCGAGGCAAACAACTTGGCCATCGAGGCTTCGACCAGGGCGGGCTTGCCGCTGTCACGCAAAGCCGCTGCGTAATGCACCATCTGCCGGGCCACGGCTATCTGGGTGGCCATGTCGGCGAGGCGGAACGCGACGGCCTGATGTTCGATGATCGGCTTGCCGAAACTTTCCCGCTCCCTTGCGTAGTCCCGGGCTGCTTCGAACGCGGCTCGGGCCATGCCCACCGATTGCGAAGCAATGCCGACACGACCGCCTTCAAGGTTGGCCAGGGCGATTTCGTAGCCTTCACCCTCCTCGCCCAAACGGTTGGCCACTGGCACCTTCACGTCTTCGAAGAGAATCTGGCAGGTGTCGGAGGCGTGCTGGCCGAGCTTGTCTTCGACCCGCGCGACTTTGTAGCCCGGTGAATCGGTGGGAACGATCAGGGCGGTGATTCCGCGCTTGCCTGCGCTCGGGTCCGTCACGGCAAACACGATCACTACGCCGGCATTCTGCCCGGAGGTGATGAACTGTTTGCAGCCATTGAGCACGTAGTGGTCGCCTTCCAGGCGGGCACGTGTTTTCAGGCCACTGGCATCGGAACCGGCCTGGGGTTCGGTGAGGGCAAAAGCGCCGAGCATGTCGCCCCTGGCCAAGGGTTTGAGAAAGCGTTCTTTCTGCTCATCGGTGCCGTAATTGAGGATCGGCACGCAGCCCACCGAGTTGTGCACGCTCATGATGGTCGAGCACGCGCCGTCACCGGCCGCGATCTCTTCCAGGGCCATGGCGTAGGCCAGGTACCCGGTGTCGCAGCCGCCCCATTGCTCCGGCACGAGCATGCCGAAGAAGCCCAGTTCGGCCATTTCGCCGATGGCTTCGGTGGGAAAACGATGCAGGCGGTCCCACTCGGCGGCGAACGGTTTCAGCCGTTCCTGGGCAAACTGCCGTGCCGCGTCGCTGATCTGGGATTGTTCGTCATTGGGAATCATGCCAAATCCTTGAATATGAAATACCCCGTGTAGGAGCTGCCGCAGGCTGCGATCTTTTAATGATGATCTTCAAGGTCAAAAGATCGCAGCCTGCGGCGGCTCCTACAGGGGGTGTGCGGGTTTTAGTACAGGCATTCCACAGCCATGGCCGTGGCTTCACCGCCGCCGATGCAGATGGCTGCAACGCCGCGCTTCAAGCCTTTCTGGCGCAGCGCCGAGAGCAGGGTCACCAGGATCCGCGCGCCGGATGCGCCAATGGGATGGCCCAGTGCGCAAGCCCCGCCGTGCACGTTGACTTTCTCATGGGGGATTTCCAGCTTGGCCATGGTCACCAGGCTGACCACCGCAAACGCTTCGTTGACTTCAAACAGATCGACCTGGTCCAGGGACCAGCCCGTCTTTTTCATCAGCTTGCGGATTGCGCCCACCGGGGCCACCGGGAACAGCCCCGGGGTATCGGCAAAGGCAGCATGCCCGTGAATCACTGCCAGCGGCTTGAGCCCCTGTTTTTCGGCAGCGGAGCGGCGCATCAACACCAGGGCCGCAGCGCCGTCGGAGATCGAGCTGGAGTTGGCCGCAGTGACGGTGCCACCGTCGCGGAACGCCGGCTTGAGTGCAGCAATCTTGTCGAGTTTGGCTTTCGGCGGCTGTTCGTCGTTACTGATCAGCACCTGTTCCTTGCCGACGGTAACGGTAAGCGGGACGATCTCGTCCTTGAAACTGCCGTCCTTGATCGCCTGCTGTGCACGGGTGGTCGAGGCAATGGCAAAGGCATCCTGGGCTTCGCGGCTGAAGCCGTGGGTCTCGGCGCAGTCTTCGGCGAAGGTGCCCATCAGGCGTCCCTTGTCGTAGGCGTCTTCAAGCCCGTCGAGAAACATGTGGTCCATCACCCGACCGTGACCCATGCGGTAACCGCTGCGTGCGCGGTCCAGCAGGTACGGCGCGTTGGACATGCTCTCCATGCCTCCGGCGACGACCACCTCGGCACTGCCGGCGACGAGCATGTCGTGGGCCAGCATCGTCGCTTCCATACCCGAGCCGCACATTTTGTTCAACGTGGTGCAGCGGGTTGATTTGTCCAACCCTGCACCCAGCGCGGCCTGGCGCGCCGGGGCCTGGCCAAGGCCTGCGGAGAGGACGCAGCCAAACAGCACTTCCTCGACCAGAGCAGGGACGATACCGGCGCGTTCGACGGCGGCGCTGATCGCGGCGGCACCCAGCTGCGGTGCGGTGAGACTTTTCAGTTCGCCCTGGAACCCGCCCATGGGGGTGCGCACGGCGCTGACAATAACAATCGGATCGTTGGCAATAGTCATGACGAATTCTCCTACCTGGCGGCCATGCGCAAGGCACCGTCGAGACGGATCACCTCGCCATTGAGCATGCTGTTTTCAATGATATGCCTTACCAGCGCGGCATACTCGTCCGGTTTCCCGAGCCTGGGTGGAAACGGCACGCCAGCCGCCAGCGACGCGCGTACTTCAGGCGTCATGCCGGCCATCATCGGCGTCTCGAAAATGCCCGGGGCAATGGTCATCACGCGGATGCCAAAGCGCGCCAGCTCGCGAGCGGCGGGCAAGGTCAGGCTGACGATAGCGCCCTTGGACGCCGCGTAAGCCGCCTGGCCGATCTGGCCGTCATAGGCAGCGGCCGACGCAGTATTGATGATCACCCCGCGCTCGCCGTCGCTATCCGCTTCAGTTTCGGCAATCGCCGCTGCCGCCAGGCGCAGCATATTGAAGCTGCCGATCAGGTTGACGTTGATCACTTGGCTGAAGCTGGCCAGCGTATGCGGGCCGCTCTTGCCGAGGATTTTTTCGCCGCGCACGATACCGGCGCAGTTGACCAGGCCATTGAGGCCGCCGAAGGCTTTCACCGTGGCTTGCACTGCGGCTTCAGCGGCGGCCTCATCACTGATGTCGGCAACCACACTTTGCGCGCCCAGACGCTGGGCCTGAGCGGCGACGGCGTCGGCGTTCATGTCTACCAGCATCACGCTGGCACCGGCGGCCACCAGCATTTCAGCGGTGGCGGCACCGAGCCCGGACGCACCGCCGGTGACGAGAAAAACCTTGTTTTCGATCTGCATCACAGTTTCCTTGGATTCAAGCTGAAACGTTCTTCGCGGCGGCCTCTTGAGCCTTGGCGATTTCCTGGTTGCGCAAGATAAAGCGCTGCAATTTGCCGCTTGGGGTTTTCGGCAATTCGCTGACAAATTCGATTTCACGGGGGTACGAATGCGCGGCCAGGCGCTTGCGCACGTGTTGGCGCAGTTCTTCGGCGAGCGCCGGATCGGCGCGGTATTGCGCACTGAGTACAACGAAGGCTTTGACCAGCTCGGTGCGCTCCGGATCAGGCTTGCCGACCACTGCCGCCTCGACCACGGCCGGGTGCTCGATCAGCGCGCTTTCCACGTCGAACGGGCCGACCCGGTAGCCGGAGGTGGTGATCACGTCGTCACTGCGCCCGACGAAGCTGATGCTGCCATCGGGGTTCCACTCGACGGTGTCGCCGCTCAGGTAGTAGTGGCCGACGAACGCTTTGGTGGGGCCGCCTTCGTAACCGGCGAACCAGCACATCGGTGACTGGCTGCGATCGATGGCCAGGATGCCCGGCTGACCGACGCTCAGTTCCTGGCAGGCCTCATCCAGCACCACAATGCGGTGGCCGGGCGAGGCAAAGCCGGCGGCGCCCATGTGAATCGGGTGTTCCAGGCCGTGGTGATTACACAGCACCATGCCCAGTTCGGTCTGGCCATAATGGTCGTGGATGACCACGTTCAGGTTGTCGGCGAACCAGCGGATCACTTCCGGGTTCAGCGGTTCACCGGCACTGCTGACAATGCGCAACCTGCCTTTGATGGACCGGGCGACCTCGTCGCCGCCGGCGATCAGCAGTCGGTAGGCCGTGGGCGAGCCCGTGAGGTTGGTGATTCCATATTTATTGATGACCCGGCAGGTACTTTCCAGGGTGAACGGGCCGTCGTAAAAGGTAATCGGATGCCCCATCGCCAGTGGCCCGGTTACGCCGAAATAAATGCCGTAGGCCCAGCCGGGATCGGCGACGTTCCAGAATGCATCTTCGGGGCGCAAGTCGACCGCATCGCGGGTGTAACTCTGGAACGCCACGATGGCCTTCAGGGGTACGGACAGGGCTTTCGACGGGCCGGTGGTGCCAGAGGTGAACATCAGCAGGAAAGGGTCTTCACCAGTGAGCAGCACCGGTTCGCAGACAGCAGGGTAATTGGCCAGCTCAGCCCAGAAGCTGAAATCGCCACGGACAATGCCCTGGCCTTTTGGTCCTGCGACGGTAACGATGGTCGGGCAGCTCTCGACCTCGGCGAGCTTGCTGCGATTGCCCGCATCGGTCACCACCACCTTGGCACCGGAACTGCCCAGACGGTGCTCGATCGCCTTGGGGCCGAAGGCGGTGAACAGCGGTTGATACACCGCACCGATGCGCCAGGTCGCGAACACCGTGACCAGCAGTTCGATGTTGCGAGGGAGCAAGCCGGCAACCTTATCGCCTTTGCGCACGCCCTGCTCCAGCAGGAAATTGGCGAAACGCGCGGCTTTGTCCTGCAAGTCGCTAAACGTATAAGTTGCGCTCGAACCGTCGCGCCCCTCCCAGAACAGCGCAATGCGCCCGGGCAGTGCGTGCCGGTCGCAACACTCGACGCAGGCATTGAGCGCAGTGAGGTCGCCGGCCAGTGCGGCATCGACGGTGTGCTGATAATCGAACTGTGAAGTGGCAGTCAGGTAGTCGCGCATTGCCAGAATCCCTCTGTATTTTTATTAGGTTGGGGGAACCGTAATCAACAGGAGAAATAGTCGCTCTGTGCGCCCGGCGGGACAATGGTCAAAGCTATCAAGTTGTTTGACTGGTTTGGCCAAGGTTCGAGAGGCGCAGCGGCTGCCATGGCCTCGTCGCGGGCACGCTCGCTCCCACAGGATCTGTGTGCTGACGCTAAAACTGCAGGAGCGAGCTTGCTCGCGATGTGGCCAGTCAGGCCACTACACAATGACGCTCAGTTCGGCTCATTGAGTATAAGACTGCGGTAATGCCCGGGATTGGACCCCGACCACTTGCGAAACGCCTTGTAGAACGAGCTCGCATCGGCAAACCCCAGGCGCGTGGCGATTTCGGCAAAGCTGATCACCGGGTCCGCCAGCCAGACGATCGCCAGCTCCTTGCGCACGCTGTCCTTGAGCCCCTGGTAAGTCTGCCCCTCCTCCGCCAAGCGGCGGCGCAAGGTCGAGGCCGACATGCACAATTGTTGCGCCAGTGCCTCGGTCTCCGGCCAGTCCTGGGCGGTGATCTGCCGCAAATCGTGCTTGATCCGGCTGGCCAGGCTCTGTGGATCGCGGTATTTCACCAGGATATTGGCCGGGGCATGGGCCAGGAAGCGCTTGAGCTCCTCGGGACTGCGGCGGATCGGCATGTCCAGGCAATCGGCGGCAAATATCATGCGAGTGCGGGGTCGATCGAAGCGCAGGTTCTCGGAAAACATTACCTGGTAGTCGTCCAGAAAATCCGGTGCCGGGCAGCGCAGTTCAATCGCCAGGATCGGTATTCGCCGCCCGGCCAACCAGCAGGCGACGCCGTGCACGATCATCCAGTAGGTAAAGTAGGTGAACGCGCGCTTGGCGGGTTGCTCATCCTCGATCAGCACGATTTCCGCCAGGCTCTGCTGACGCACCAGGTGCGCTGGCAGGTGCCGGAACATCAGCGAGAGAAAGTCCAGGCCGCAGGTAAGGCCGGCCATCAGGCTGGGCTGGGCCATGGCGCTGCGGCAGAGGAATTCGAAACTTCCGGAGCGCAGCGGGCGCGGATCCATGCCAAAAAACTCATCGTCGCCCCGTCGGGCCAGCAGGCGCCACAGCCGTGCATAGGCCGTCGCCGGCACCCGGGCATTCGCGGTACCCAGTAACGCCGGGGCAATGCCGACCTTTTCCAGTATTTCGGCGGTTGCCACGCCGGGCGCACAACTTTGCAACAGGGCTTCGCGCACCAGTTGGATGGAGATAGTGTCTTTTTCCGACATTAAATCAGGCAGGCCAGGTTGTTATTCGAATATCGCCATCTTACATGCAGGAGGCAGCTTGCTGGCGATGGTCTTTAACGATGACGCGGGGTGCCTGATGCCCCGAGGCGGCCTCTGGTTTTTCGCGAGCGAGCTGGCTCCTGCAAGTTACAGGATCCGGTACAGCAACCTCTCGATCCGCACGCGGCTGACGCGCTTGAGGAACTTGGCCACCGCTGCCGGGTATTCCACCAGCGTTTCCAGGTCCTGGTATCGGCCAATGCGCGTGGTGTGCTGGAAAATCTGCCCAAGCTCTTCCCTGCGCGGCGCCAGCAGCTCACCTTTGGGATCATCGATCAGCAAGGCGTTTTCCAGGTCGAGACGGAACGCCCGCGGGTTCAGGTTATTACCGGTGAGCAAGGTATAACGCTGGTCGACCCACATGCCCTTGAGGTGGTAGGTGTTGTCGCCGTCCTTCCACAGGTGCAGGTTCAACTGGCCGCTGTCGATATAACGCTGATGACGCTTGGCGAAACGGCGCAGGCTGATTTCGTACAGGTATGGCAACGCCGCGATCACCTTGAACGGCTCGCTGGGTGGGATGTAGAAATCGTTGGCTGTCTTGTCCCCGACCACGATGTCGATCTTCACGCCCCGTGCCAGTGCCCGATTGATTTCCCGGGTCACGGCCAGCGGCAGGTTGAAATACGGCGTGCAGATGGTCAGCTGCTGCTGGGTGCTGGCGATCAACTCGCCAATCACCCGGCTCAGCGGATTGTTCTTGCCCACGCCGAGCAGCGGGCTGACCGACAGCCCGCCTTTGTCCGTAGTCCCATTGGTGGTGTCATACGTCGCGTGCTTGAGGCGGCTGCGCAGGTCACCGATATCGTTGCGCAGGCTGCGGGTGGTCGGCAGATTGGGCAAATCCAGGCGATTGACCGCCTTGGAGGCGATCAGGCCGTGCTGCACCAGGTGCTGCATCGAGTCCGCCAGGTCGCGGTTGTGCAACAGGTGATAACGGTCGTAACGGTACTTGTCGAACTTGTGCAGGTAAACGTTGTTCAGACTGGCGCCGCTGTAGATCACGCAGTCATCAATTACAAAACCCTTCAAGTGCAGCACGCCGAACAGCTCACGGCTCTGCACCGGCACGCCGTACACCGGCACTTCGCTGGCATGGGTGCGGGTGGTTTCCTGGTACCACGCCGAGTTGCCCGGCTGCTTGCCAGCACCGATCAGGCCACGCTGGGCGCGCAGCCAGTCGACGACCACCACAACATCCAGTTCCGGGCGCGCCAGTTTGGCGGCATGCAGGGCATCGAGGATCTCCTGGCCGGCTTCATCCTGTTGCAGGTACAGCGCGACGATGTAGATGCGTCGGGTTGCACTGGCGATCTTTTCCAGCAGGCAGCGACGAAACTCGGCGGCACCCGAGAGGATGGTGACGGCCTCGGCGGTCAGCGGGAAGCTGCGCAGTTTTGGCAGCAGGGAGCGTTTGAAAAGCGACGGCATAGGGCTCGCAAAGGGTCGAATCCGAAGAGTCGCAGAGCTTACACCATGGCGTCGCGCCTGGCACAGCGTGTTGACCGTTCAACCCTTTCACCGAAAATCCAACCGAACCCACGCCAAAAGCCCAGGGTCCACCCTCTGACTCTTTCGCCTTGAGATTGGAGATTCACGATGAATGACTATCCAAAACCGCCCTTCCCCAAACAGGCACAACCCGTCCCCGGCTCCCAGAAAAAAATGGATCCCTACCCGGACTGCGGTGAGCAAAGCTACAAAGGCTCCGGCCGGCTGGAAGGCAAGATTGCCCTGATTACCGGCGCCGACAGCGGCATCGGCCGCGCCGTGGCGATTGCCTTCGCCCGCGAAGGCGCGGACGTGGTCATTGCCTACCTCAACGAACATGAAGACGCCCAGGAAACCGCACGCTGGGTCGAACAGGCCGGCCGCCAGTGCCTGCTGGTGCCAGGCGACCTGGCGCAAAAAGCCCAATGCCAGGCGGTGGTCGACAAGACCGTCGAACGCTTCGGTCGCATTGACGTGCTGGTCAACAACGCCGCGTTCCAGATGACCCACGAGAATTTCGAAGACATTCCGGACGAGGAATGGGTGATGACATTCGACGTCAACATCACCGCGATCTTTCGCATCTGCCAGGCGGCGTTGAAACACATGAAGCCCGGCAGCTCGATCATCAATACCAGCTCCATCAACTCGGACATGCCCAAGCCTACCCTGCTCGCCTACGCTACTACCAAGGGAGCTATCGCCAACTTTACCGGCGGCTTGGCGCAGATGCTCGGGCCGAAGAACATCCGGGTCAATAGCGTCGCACCCGGGCCCATCTGGACGCCACTGATCGTCTCGACCATGCCCGACGAAGAAGTGCAGAACTTCGGCGCCCAGACCCCGTTGGGGCGTCCCGGGCAGCCTGTGGAAGTCGCGCCAATCTATGTGCTGCTGGCCTCGGATGAAGCCAGCTACATCACAGGTCAGCGCTACGGCGTAACCGGTGGCAAACCGATGCTGTAACTGTCGCGCAGTCAGTCTTGGGGCTGCACGCCAAGACTGGCTGGCCTGTGCGACAAAAAAATGAACCGTCGGTAAATGCCCTTGCTCAATACGTTTATAGCCCTCCACCACGGGCCGTTCGAGGAGGTCGTCATGTCCGCACCTATCGTCAAGCTATTCACTCAACCCAACTACGCCTGGACGGATATTCGCAAGGAAGAGGAAGCGCATCCGCGCCACTACCTTGCGCATCTGCTCCTGCTCGCCCTGATCCCCGCAGTGTGCCTGTTCATCGGGACCACCTACGTGGGTTGGAGTTTGGCGCAGAATGAGACAGTCAAGCTCAGTACCACTAGCGCCTTGCAGCTGTGCGTGATGCTCTACGTGACTATTCTGCTGGGCGTAGCAGTAATGGGCCTGTTCATACGCTGGATGTCGCGCACCTTCGACGCCCGGCCAACCATCAACCAATGCATCGGATTTGCGGCTTACACCGCCACCCCGTTCTTCCTGGCTGGGCTGGCAGGCCTTTATCCCAGCCGTTGGCTGGCCATCGCGGTGCTGGGCGCTGCAGGCATCTACTCGACATTTTTGCTGTTCGTAGGCTTGCCCACGTTTATGCATGAACGCAAGGAACAGGGAGTATTGAATGCCGCCTGCGTCTGGGGCGTGGGCTTGCTAGTGCTGGTCACTATCCTGGTGGAAATGATCTTGCTGTGGTTCAACGTGCTGACGCCCGAATACCTGCGCGCGACTGTCGGTTGAGCTTACTCCACGCTGTATCACGGCCACCCTCGCGCAGGACGCAAGTATGAGTTTTACCATTTGGGTGGCCGTTCTCGGTGCCGTGTTACTGACCCTGGCATTGACGTCGTCCTATCTGCGCTGGAAGCCCGTTACCACCTCGGCGGTATGCCTGGCGCTGGGCGTCGGCATCGGCCCCGCCGGCCTGGGCGTATTGAAACTGGATGTGGACGATGCATCAGTGTGGATGGAACACCTGACCGAGGTGGCGGTGTTGTTTTCCCTGTTCGTTTGCGGTTTGAAGCTGCGCGCTCCCTTCAGGCAAAAGAACTGGCGAGTGGCACTGGGCCTGGCGGGCCCGGTTATGATGCTGAGCATTGCCGGGGTTTGTCTGCTGCTGCACTTCGCGTTCCAGTTGCCTTGGGGGGTCAGCGTACTGGTTGGCTCGATCCTGGCGCCGACCGACCCTGTGCTCGCGTCTCTGGTGCAGGTTAACGATGCCCGCGACGACGACAGTGTGCGGTTCGGCCTGTCCGGCGAGGCTGGCCTGAATGACGGGGTCGCCTTCCCGTTCGTGATTCTTGGATTGCTCCTGCTGCAACAAGACGGCAACCCCGGCTGGCTGGGAGATTGGGCGCTCGGCAGAGTGCTCTGGGCAGTGCCGGCGGGGCTGTTGATCGGGTACTGGATGGGCCGTGGAATCGGCCGGTTGACCTTATCCCTGCGCATTGCCAATGAAGACAGCACCCTCTCCCCCAACGACTATCTGGCCCTGGCCCTCATCGCATTGGCCTATGTCGGCGCCGAGTGGGTTCACGCCTACGGGTTCCTGTCTGTATTCGCCGCTGGCCTGGGGTTGCGTCAGGAAGAGGTCAAGTCAACGGGCGATGCCCCGGTGCCGGCCGAGCATCTGGTCCAGCCAGTGGTCGGTCACCAGAACGTCGACCCCCAGCAAGCGGTGCATGGCGACACCGAGAATCTTGAAGATTCCCAAGTGGCCGCCGGCATCATGATGGGCGACATGCTGGCATTTGGCGGTCTGGTGGAGCGCGCCATGGAAGTATTCCTGGTGACCTTGCTCGGCGTGGTGCTGATTGCGCACTGGGACTGGCGCGCGCTGCCGATAGGTGGCGCATTGTTCCTGCTGATCAGACCGCTGAGCGTCCTGGCCATGCCCTGGGGCAGTCTGCTCGAAAGTCGCCAGCGCCTGTTGATCGGCTGGTTCGGGATCCGCGGGATCGGCAGCCTGTATTACCTGTTCTACGCCCTGAACCACGGGCTGGACCCGTCAGTCGCGGCCTTGTGCACCAACCTGACGTTGTCGGTGGTGGCGTTGAGCATCCTCGTGCACGGGGTCAGCACCCAACCCATCCTTGCTCGATACGAACAGCGTAAAAAACGAAAAAACTGATTTTTTGCTCAGGGTTTTATCGTCGGAATAATCGAAATTTAACGCTCATAAATTTGAAATCCTTCGCCGGTGCCGCTGCCTATTAATCATTAACATACCGAACAAAGGTGCCGGCCATGATCCACTACTCCACCCGTGATGAAATTTCAGCCTGCCGCGAGTTCGCCCTGGAACGCAACCGCCAGCTATTTGAAGAAGCCGAGACGCTGAATCAAGCCGCCTTCGCCCTCCTCGAAGGCAGCGAGCTGGATGGCGAGCAGTTCGACCGCTACCAGGCAATGCGCAGAAAAGCCGACTTGAAATTCGAAGAAGCCATCGAGCATTTGCGCCTGTTGAACGAGGACTTCCCTTCGATGCCGATGGCGGTTGCCAATCCCAAACCCGCGCACGAATCCAGAGCGTGATGTAGCTGGCACTGCCTGTCACTTGCAGGAGCCGGCCTGACGCTCCTGCAAGTGTGCTTCGCCCCTTTTTCGGCTCTGCATCAGGTCACCGGGATTGCCTGGGCCTCGAAGGTTTCAGCCAAGGGCTCCTCAGGGCTACCCGGAGTCAGGATCACTTTGCGACAATCCTCCTGCTTTTTATCAAACAGCTTGTACCCTTCGGCGGCCTGCTCCAGCGACATGCGGTGGGTGACGATTGCCTCGGGTTGCAAGCGTCCGGTTTCGATATACCCCAGCAGCTGCGGCAAATAGCGCTGGACATGGGTCTGCCCCATTTTGAATGTCAGGCCTTTATCGAACGCGTCACCGAACAGGAAACCATGGATAAAGCCGGAGTAAACCCCAGGCACGCTGACCACGCCGCCTCGGCGAACGGCAGCGATACTCTGGCGAAGCGCCTTGCCACTGCTGCCCTCCAGCTTCAACGTCGCCAGCACCGTCTCGGTGGTGCTGCCCTTGGCCTCGAAGCCTACCGCGTCAATGACCGCGTCCACCCCGCGACTGCCAACGGTCTGGCGAATGATGGTGTCCGCCGGGTCGTCATCTTCATCGAAGTTTATCGGGATCACTCCATAGGCACTCTGCGCGTAAGCCAGTCGATACGGATGATGATCGACCATGAAAATTTGCTCGGCGCCCAGCATCCGTGCGCAGGCAGCGGTGAGGAGCCCCACTGGGCCTGCACCGTAGATCGCCAGGCTGGAACCCTGGCCAATGCCAGCGTTAAGTACGGCTTGCCAGGCGGTAGGCAGGATGTCCGAAAGAAACAGTACTTTCTCGTCTGCCAGCATACCCGGAACCTTGAAGGGCCCGGTGTTGGCCTTGGGGACACGCACTAACTCGGCCTGCCCGCCGGGAATGCCTCCATATAAACGGCTGAAGCCGAACAACGCGGCCGGTGGAGGGATTGCCTTTTTGTTGACGATGGCTCCGCGCCCGGAGTTGGTGGTTTCGCAGCACGCGAACAGCTCTTGCTGGCAGAAAAAGCAGTCGCCACAGGCGATCACGAAAGGGATCACTACCCGATCACCGCGCTGTACCGCAGTCACCGCCGAACCGGTTTCCTCGACAATGCCCATGAACTCATGGCCGAAGATGTCGCCATGTTCCACCGTGGGAATCTTGCCTCGATACAGGTGCAGGTCCGACCCGCAAATGGCGGTCGCGGTCACCCTGAGGATAATGTCATCAGGGGCCTCGATGACGGGATCAGGTACGGTTTCGACCCTGACGTCGTGGGCACCGTGGTAAGTCATTGCTCGCATGGCTGCATCCTCGCTGGTCAATCTCGCTGGTCAATAAAGACTGGATAGTCTGTAGTTAAGGGCGATGGCTGAAGCGGCGAGTTCAGTTGAATGCGAGGCGATTCTGATCGGCGGTTTTTGCCTCTTCAAGTAAAAATCCCGCGTCGTGCCAGCCCAATGCGAAGTGCAATGCCCGCCTTCTTACACTCATGCAGGCTGCATGGTAGTCCCAGTTTAAAAGCAGAGTTAATTAATTGATTTATAAGAGAATTAGCCGCTGATCGGATCCGGCACGGGAAATGCTCCCTCACTGTAAGCGACCTGCGGCATCGAGACCGTTAGCGCTCTACCCGTGACTATTCGAGAGAACCCGACCATGAACGCCATCGACCTGTTGAAAGCCGACCATGAACGCGTGAAGAGCATCCTGACCCAGTTGAGCGAATCCACCGAGCGTGGAGTCAAGAAACGCACGGAGCTGCTTGCCAAGCTGGAAATGGAAATCACCATCCATACCCGGCTCGAGGAAGAAGTGTTGTACCCCGCCTACAAGAAAGCCGGGGGCAAGGAGCAGGAAATCATGTATTACGAAGCCAAGGAAGAACACCGCACGGTCGATTCCCTGGTGCTGCCAGACCTGAAAGCAACCGACCCATCGACCCCCGAGTTTTCCGGGCGGGTGAAGGTAGTCAAGGAGCTGCTGGAGCACCACATCGAAGAGGAAGAACAGGAGATGTTCCCTGAAGCCAGGAAGCTGCTGGGCAAGGCTGAGCTTGAAGAGCTTGGGGCGCAGATGGAGAGTTTGAAAGCGCAGTACAAGAAAGAGATGAGCGCCGCTAATCTGGCGGCTTGATAGCCAATGCCAGGGCGTGGCGAGGGCAAGCCCCCCGCCACAGCCCAAAGGCTGATCAACCACCAGGATTGGTCACCTGAATAAATACCGCATAAGTGCCCAGCAATACCCAAAACGTCGCAAAAATCCACGGGGTTCGTACTGAAAACAGTAGCGACTTGCGGTACCCCTTGTGCGAAGACTCCATCTCGCTGAATAAAGGTGATTCATCGTACGCCAGGCCCATCAGGGGTTCACTGCTCAACAGTTCGCTCTGTTTGAAATGCCAGTGATCGATGATGTCGTACGCCGCCCTGATGCCGGGCCAGGCATTCAGGGAACTCAGCAACCCCAGCAGCGCCAGGAATGGCGGTACGACCAAGGTGAACAGCTTGCCCCACTCGGGGTTGAGGTTTGCCATACAGGATGCGAACGCAATGACCAGGAACGACTGCGCGGCCAGGTAGGCATCCGTGCGGTTGGCCAGGATGCTGGTCTCATACTGGATTTCCCTGCGGTAGAAATCCAGGCGCTCCTTCGGTGAGCCAAACATTTTGGCATTGTGTTCGGTCAGGGCTTCTTCAGCCGTGGCTTCGGTCAATATTCTGGGCACGGGGGTTCTGTCAGGTCTGAAAAAGAATTAGAAGATCCGGCTTGAAACTAGTTCAGCCGGATTTCATTCCCTGGCCTGCACGCACTTACTTCAAGGTCGAGGCAATGATTTCTACCAGGTTGAGCTGGTTGAATGGCTTGGACAGCCGCGGCAGATTGGCAGCGAAACCTTCCAGTCGCTCGGCGAAGCCGGTGGCGATGATGATGGGGATGCCCGGGGCGATCTCCTGAATGGCATGCGCCAGTTGCGCGCCACTCATGTGCGGCATGGCCATGTCGGTGATCACCAGGTCGAATGGCTGGTCGGCGCTGAACAATTGCAGCGCTTTCGCGCCGGAGTTCGCTGCTGTGACCTTATGGCCCAGGTCCTCCAGCAGGAGGCAGGTGCTGGTCAGGACCAGGCTGTCATCGTCCACCACCAGTACGCTTATTCGTGACACAGGTGCAGACGGCTCGGTTTCGGCCTGTAGTCGGGTTGCGCTGCTGGCACCAGCCACCGGCAACCACAACTCGGCCGTGGTGCCTTTATCCTTCTGGCTCTTGAGGATGAAACGGCCACCCAGCTGTTCGATAAACCCGTGCACCATCGACAAGCCCAGGCCGGTGCCCTTTCCAAGCCCTTTGGTGGTGAAGAACGGGTCCATTGCCGAGGCGAGCGTGGCGTCGTCCATGCCTTCGCCGTTATCGCTAACGCTCAGGCAGATATATTGCCCGGCCGCCAGAGACAGAGTCGATTGCGCATGGATCTCCACGGCCTGGGCACTGACCAGAATTTCGCCGCCCTGGGGCATGGCGTCGCGGGCATTGGTTACCAGGTTCATCACGGTCAATTCAAGCTGGTTCATGTCGGCGAGGGCCGGCTCGAGTCCTGGCGGGAAATGGGTTACCAAACGCACGGACGGCCCCAGCGCACTGCGTAACAGTCCGGTAATGCCCTGCACCATTTCCGCAACCTGGACCGGTTCGGTCTTGAGCTCCTGGCGTCGGGCAAAAGCCAGCATACGCTGGGTGAGGGAGACCCCGCGCAAGGCACCTTGGGTCGCGTTGTCCACCAGACGGGTGATTTTTGGTTCGTTGACTGCGCGTTTGCGAATGATCTCCAGGTTACCCAGGATGACCGTCAGCAAATTGTTGAAGTCGTGGGCGATCCCGCCACTGAGTTGACCGATCGCCTGCATTTTCTGCGCCTGGAACAGCGCTTCGCGGGTCTGTTCCAGAGTGCGCTGTGCCGTGGTGGCCTCGGTGATATCGCGCGTAATCTTGGCAAAACCCAGCAAGGTTCCGGTTTCACCCCAGATGGGGTCGACCACCACATGCGCCATGAACCGCGTACCGTCCTTGCGCATACGCCAGGCCTTGTTCTCGAACCGGCCTTCGCGCACCGCCGTATCCAGCGCCCGTTGCGGTTCGCCGGCAACGCGATCTTCAGGGGTGTAGAACATCGAAAAATGCTGGCCCACCACCTCTTCAGGGGCATAGCCCTTGATTCGTTGAGCCCCCGGGTTCCAGTTGGTCAGGCGCCCTTGCGGGTCGAGCATATAGATGGCGTAGTCAGTGACTGACTGAACCAGCAGGCGGAACTGTTGCTCGCTTTGCTTGAGCGTTTCCTCGGCCATCTTGCGATCGGTGAGGTCGCGGGTGATCTTGGCAAAACCGAGCAATCGACCATCGGCGTCACGAATCGGGTCGATCACTACATGGCACCAGAAGTGCGAGCCATCCTTGCGCACGCGCCAGCCCTCGCCTTCGAAACGGCCGTCGCGGATCGCAGTATCCAACGCTCGTTGGGGCAGGCCGGCGCGACGGTCATCCTCGGTGTAAAACCGTGAAAAATGCTGACCCAGGATCTCCGCCTCTTCATACCCCTTGAAACGCTTGGCCCCGGAGTTCCAACTGGCGATTGTGCCATCGGGATCGATCATGTAGATCGCATAATCGACCACGGCATCGATCAACAAGCGAAAGCGCTTCTCTTCGATGGCACCGGCTTTCCTCCGATCCTCGCTCATGCAACCCTCACGTGAATTTCGTTTTCGAGAGTATGGGACATCCGGCGAAATTGAAAAGCTGCAATCACAGGCAATCAATTGTCTTTACCCGCCTGCGCTACCAGCGACCAGACCTGGCGCCCACCAGCGTGGCAGCAATTGCATGACCTTGCCCTGCGCGAAACGGTCATCGATCAGCATGACGACGCCCTGATCCTGCTGGGTACGGATCACCCGTCCGGCCGCCTGAACCACTTTCTGCACACCGGGATACAGGTAGGTGTAGTCATAACCGGCGCCGAAAATCGCTGCCATTCGGTGTTTGAGTTGTTCGTTGATCGGGTTCAACTGTGCCAGGCCCAGGGTGGCAATGAACGCTCCGATCAAGCGCGATCCAGGCAGGTCAATGCCCTCGCCAAACGCGCCGCCGAGCACCGCGAAGCCGATGCCCTGGCTGTCGGCGGTGAACTGGTCGAGAAACGTCTGGCGCTGCCCTTCCCCCATGCCTCGCGATTGCGACCATAGGTTGATGTGCGGATGGGCCTCGGCCAGCCGTTGCGCGACTTGCTGCAGGTAGTCAAAGCTGCTGAAAAATGCCAGGTAGTTGCCGGGACGCTCTGTGAATTGCCGGGCCATCAACTCGACGATCGGCCCCAGGGACGCCTGACGATGGACAAACCGCGTGGAGATCTGGCTGACGATATGGACCTGCAACTGATCGGCGTGAAACGGCGATTCGACATCGATCCACACGGTGTCGGGCGGCGTGCCCAGCAGGTCGGCGTAATAGTGACGGGGGCTGAGGGTCGCGGAAAACAGCACGGTGGTGCGCGAGGCGGTCAGGCGTGGGCGAATGAATCCGGCAGGCACCACATTGCGCAGGCACAGGGTCGAGAGGTTGCGCTTGCGCTCAAGGTCGCGCTTGCTGATATCGAACAGATACTGCTCATCGAACAGTTCGGCCACTCGGCCAAATTGCAGCATGTCGAAATAGAAGTTCTGCAGGCCACTGTCGACCCCTTGGGGATGATCGTTGAGGTAGTCGCCAATGCTCGCGCTGCAGGAAAACAGCGCCTGCAGGAGTTTTTCCGGAGCCCGGTCATAAGCCTGATAGCCGCCCAGTTGCTGATTATGCAGGGCATTCCATTCACGATGGACTCGCTGCAGCGACTTCTTCAATGCCTCGGGCGCGGTTTTGCGCACCGCGTTCAGGGCCGATTGGTCGAGGCTGGCGCTATACATCTGGCGGCCCCGTTCGACCAGGTTATGCGCTTCATCCACCAAGGTCGCGACTCGCCAGTTATTGGCCTGGGCCAGGCCGAACAACAGTGCGCTGAAGTCAAAGTAATAGTTGTAGTCGGCAACCACCACATCGGCCCAACGCGCCATTTCCTGGCTCAGGTAATAAGGGCAGACGTCGTGTTCCAGCGCCACCTCGCGCAAGACGGCCTGATTCAGCAGGGTCAGCTCGCTGGCAGCCTGGCGCGCGGCCGGCAGGCGATCATAAAAGCCTTGCGCCAATGGGCAGGACTCACCGTGGCAGGCTTTGTCGGGATGCTCGCAAGCCTTGTCCCGGGCGATCATCTCCAGCACGCGCAACGGCGGTGCGTCGGCGCTGTCGATGATCACCTGCGCCGCGTCCAGTGCCAGTTTGCGCCCCGGGGTCTTGGCCGTCAGGAAGAAAATCTTGTCCAGTTGCTGAGGCGCCAGTGCCTTGAGCAACGGGAACAGTGTGCCGACGGTCTTGCCGATGCCGGTGGGCGCCTGGGCCATCAGGCAGCGCCCGGTACTGACCGCCTTGAACACCGACTCGGCGAGGTGGCGTTGCCCGGGCCGAAAACCGGCGTGGGGAAACGTCAACGCCTGCGCGGCGAGGTTGCGTGCCTCGCGATGGGCCATTTCCTGCTGCGCCCAATGCAGGAACAGCTGGCAATGGTGCTCGAAAAACTGCTCCAGCAGTGCAGCACTGAACGCCTCGACCAGGCAGGTTTCCTTTTCGCTGACGATGTCGAAGTACACCAGGGCCAGGTTGATCTGCTCCAGGCCGGCTTTCTGGCACATCAACCAGCCATAGATCTTCGCCTGGGCCCAGTGCAGCTGCCGGTGATTGGCGGGTTGCTTGCCCAGGTCGCCGCGGTAAGTCTTCACCTCTTCCAGGCAGTTTTGCGCGGGATCGTAGCCATCCGCCCTGCCCTTGACGCGCAAGGTCCGGTAATGGCCCTCCAGCGCAACCTCGGTCTGATAGCCCTCGCTGCGACGCGATGCAACCGTGCGGTGCCCGACGATGCCTTCCAGGGCAGTGGGCGACGGCGTAAAACGCAGGTCGAGGTCACCGACCTTGGCGGTAAACTCGCACAACGCCCGCACTGCGATGCTATAGCTCAAGCGCCCTGCTCCGCCCACTGCACGTAACAGACGGCAATAGGCATCTGGTGCTCATGACAAAACTCCAGCCAGCGCAGTTGATTGTCCTGCAGGCGGTCGCCGGGGCCTTTGACTTCGATCATGCGGTAGGTCTTGTCCTGCGGCCAGAACTGGATCAGGTCCGGCATGCCGGTACGGTTGGCCTTGATATCCAGCAGCAGGCGATTGAACCAGTGCCGCAGGTGCTCGGCGGGCAGGCACGCCAGCGCCTGGTCGAGCAACTCCTCGCTCAACGCGCCCCAGAACACGAAAGGCGACTGCACGCCCCATTTGCTGGAGTAACGCTCGCGTATGGTCTGCAGATAGCGACCGTCTTCCAGTTCGGCCAGGCACGCGGCGAACAACTCGGCGCGCCGGGAATGAAAGTCTTCGTAGAGCAAGTCCGCCGGACCGCGCTGAAACGGATGGAAGAACGCGCCAGGCAAAGGCGCAAAAATCGCCGGCCAGCACAGCAAGCCGAACAGCGAATTGATCAGGCTGTTTTCCACGTAGTGCACGGGTGCTGTCGCCTCTGCCAGATGCACTTGAACGCAGCGTTCCACCGACAGCTCATCCGCCGATACTGCGGGATCAAACCTGGGCAACTGCAGGTCAAGGCGCAGCATTTGTCGCGGCGACGCCCGTTTCATGGGCGGTCCACCCAGCTTGCGGCGCAGCCTGGGCAGTATCCTGAGCACATGCTGCTGCTCCGCAGCGCTCTGCGGTATTTGTTGCGCATGCAGGGCCAGGTCCAGGGCCAGTTGATACTCGGCGCAGCGCTCCAGCACGCGGATCAGCCGGACTCGCGCACCGGGGTAAGTGCAATGGCGATAAAGGGTCACGGCGTTGACGAAGTCTGCAATGCGTTCGCAGTGCTGGCCCATCTGGAACATCAACTTGCCGCGGCGCCTGGACAGCCAGGGGTTGGTGAGCGTGAGACTGTTGATCTGTTCGACGATCTCCGACAGCGCTTCACCCGCTTCGAAGCGCATCTGGCAGTCGTGCAGGTAAAGACAGGCATCCACGTCCTCGCGACTGCACAACCCGCGCGAGTCGGCGCCGATTTCGATTTTCTCGTAGGTGAAGATGCCCAGGTCGGCCAGCACGAATTCGGACCAGTCCTGGTAAAGATTGCCGAAAAACATCAGGCGCAGGCGATCGCACAGGCCCATGATGGTCAAGGTGAACAGGCGATCCCCGAGGGGCGCGCACCATTGGCTGAAGCTCTGGGCCTCGGGGTACTGCTCGATCAGGGTCGGCAACCAGTCGTTCTTCTTGCCCCTGGGCTGAGTGATCGCGCTTGCAAAACACTGCAGCACTTCGGTCTTGAGCAACACCGGGAACAGGGTTTCGATGGGCAGCGCACTGTGCTCGTCGATCCAGCCCAGCGTGATCAGCCGCGCGGCTGCCTGGGCAATGTCGCCTATTTCGACGTACTGCAACTTGCTGGCGCGAAAATGAATGCCCTTGCGCATGATCAGCCGCACCAGCAGTGCCCGGGATTCACGGGGCAGCTGGTTGAATTCGCCAATGAAGCGCTGCTCCTCGTCACTCAACACGTCCGCATAACGATGCTCAAGCCAATCAAGCACTTGCATGAAGTTGTTAAGGTAATAGAACGGATCGTCGAGGGGGTTAGCAGTCACAGAATCAGGCGCCATGGCAATACAAGTACTGGTTATGCGTACAGATAACAGCTCTGGGCGGTTAGGCGCAAATGGAAAAAGATAAGCGGCTGGCGAACTTTTCAGCGTTCCACTGCACCAACGCCGATAGGGATACGCTTTTTTGCATTTCGAGAGGTGAGTATGAACATCAAGACCCTGGGCCTGCCACTGGCCGTTGCGACCCTTCTGGCGCTGGCAGGTTGCTCCGCCGCCACGGTGGTGACCCTGCAGAACGGCACTCAGTACCTGACCAAGGACATGCCGAAAACCGAAACAAAGGATGGTTTTTACGAGTTTGAAGATATTTCCGGGTCGAAGGTTAAAGTCCGCGCGGCGGAAGTGGCCACGGTCCGCGAGGAAGATTAAACAAGAGCAAAGAGCAAATATGGTGATTGAGGCCGATGTTTGCTCTCTGTCGAGTCGCTTGATTGCAGTGGCTTGTGCTGGCTTTGGAGTATTGATTAACCAGGGACACGCACACAAAAAACCTGTCTGGAATGACAGGCCGTTTGTGTGGGGTGGGACGATAAACCCCTCAGGTAATCGATTCGCGCTTAACTCCCCGTGCGAATCTTGTTCCACACCCGCGTACGAATCCTGTCGATGTTCAGCGGCATGGCTTCCAGCGCAAACAGCTTGCCCATCATCTCTTCGCTCGGGTAAACCTTGGTGTCGTTCTTGATCGCAGGGTCAACCAGGCCGTCCGCCTGCTCGTTACCATTGGCGTAGTGCACATGGTTGGTAATGCTGGCCATGATGTCCGGACGCAGCAGGTAGTTCATGAAGGCGTATCCGGCCTTTTCGTCGGGGGCATCGGCGGGCATGGCTACCATGTCGAACCATATCGCCGCGCCTTCCTTGGGAATGGCGTAGCCGATTTCGATGCCATTGTTGGCTTCCTTGGCGCGGGTCTCTGCTTGCAGGATGTCCCCGGAGAAACCGACCGCCACACAGATATCGCCATTGGCCAGGTCGCTGGTGTATTTGGATGAATGGAAATAGCTGACATAGGGCCGAACCTTGATCAGCAGCGCTTCAGCCTTTTTGTAGTCTTCGGGGTTTTTACTGTGGTGTGGCAGGCCCAGATAGTTCAGGGCGGCCGGCAACAGTTCCGGGCCGTTGTCGAGTATCGCAACGCCACATTTCTGCAGTTTTTGCATGTTCTCGGGCTTGAAGATCAGGTCCCAGGAATCCACCGGCGCGTTGTCCCCCAGCACTTCCCTGACCTTGGCCACGTTGTAGCCGATGCCGGTACTGCCCCACAGGTACGGAAAACCATGCTCGTTGCCAGGATCGTTGGTCTGCAACGCCTTGAGCAGCACCGGGTTGAGATTCTTCCAGTTGGGCAGCTGGTTCTTGTCGAGCTTCTTCAGCGCCCCGCCCTGGATTTGCCGAGCCATGAAGTGGTTGGACGGAAACACCACGTCGTAACCGGATTTGCCGGTCATCAACTTGCCATCCAGGGTTTCGTTGCTGTCATACACGTCGTAGCTGAAACCGATGCCGGTTTCTTTCTGGAAGTTCTTCGTGGTGTCGGGCGCAATGTAGTCCGACCAGTTGTAGATCTTCACAGTCTCGGCCGCCTGGCTGAGGCTCGCGACCAGTGCAAGGGGGGCCAGGGTCAGGGTCTTTCGCAGCATGAGTCGATTCCTGTTTGGGTTGTTGTTTTGGCAGGCAATCAAAGGATCAGAAAATCAGGACGTAAGTCTTGCGCACGGTCTCCTGGATATCCCAGGTGCCGAGGCTGTTCGCGGGCAACATCAACGCATCGCCGGCTTCTATGTGCAGGGTTTCGCCGTCGTCCGGGGTGAAGGTGCAGCGGCCCTGGATGAAGTGACAGAATTCCTGGGCCACGATCTGCCGGCGCCAGCGCCCCGGCGTGCATTCCCAGACGCCGGTTTCCACCCCGTCGTCGCGCTCGACACTGGTGGTTGAGGCTACAGCCACTGGCGTGCCGAGGGGCACGGCGACCGGGTTGGATTCTTCCAGTGCCAGGGTGGCAGTGTTCTTGAATTGGGTGATGCTCATGGGGAGTACCTGTCGTTGAAAACGCTGTTTAGTGCATGAAACCTTCCATGAAACCCGCCACGCCACTCGCCAGTTTGCGCCGCCAGGGCGCGCTGGTCGGGTTAGCCAGAGTCTGGTCTTCGTGGACGAAGCTGCGGATGATCGCGTTGTAGCCCAGCCACCGGCAGGGCTCTGGCTCCCAGGCCCGTAGCGCGGCCAGGCCGGCGTGGGGAATGACCCAGGGCTGGCGAACCAGTTCGGTGTCGCGCTCCAGGATCAGGTCGGCCAAGGTGCGCCCGCCCAAATTGCTGGCACCCACGCCCTCCCCGCCATAACCACCGGACAAGGCAATGCAGCTGGATCGATCGCACAGCATGTGGGGCTTGAAACGTCGGGACATGCCCAGATTGCCTCCCCAGCCGTGGGTAATCCGCACGTTCTTGAGTTGGGGGAACAGCTCCCCAAACAGATACCGGCGCAACTCCACTTCATTCGTCGTCAGGTCAAAGTTGTGGCGCAGCTTGCCGGCGAACTGGTAGCCACCCCGGGCGCCAAACACCAGGCGATTGTCAGCAGTGCGCTGGCCATAAGTAACCTGGCGGCTGCTTTCGCTGAATGCCTGGCCGCGACTGAGGCCAATTTCATCCCAGGTGGCGGCGGATAATGGTTCGGTTGCAACCAGCAAGCTCTGCACGGGCAATTGATATCGCCCCAGCGGCGGCAAGGTGACGGAGTATCCTTCTACGGCCGGTACGATCCAGCGACTGCGCACTTGTACCTTGTCCGTACGCAACGACCCGGACTGCCAATGGGTGACCGGGCTGTTCTCGTAGATCCGCACGCCCATGCGCTCGACCGTGCGGGCCAGGCCGCGAACCAGTTTGGCAGGGTGGATGGTGGCCACATGAGGTGCGTAAATGCCGCCGTATGGCTTGGCGAGGCGAATCTGCTGCGCCAGTTGCTCGGGGCTGAGCCAGCGGTAATCTTTTTCAGTCAGCCCTTGTCGATACAGGCTGTCCAGATACCGTCGCAGGCTGGTCTCCTGTTCGGGGTAGCGGGCCGCGCAATACAGGGCGCCACCTTTGCGGTAATCACAGTCGATAGCCTCGCGTTCGAGGACAATCTCCACTTCGTCAGGGATAGCGTGCAGCAAGTCGAAGGAGGCGCGGCGATCTTCGGGCGACAGCTTCGCCAGCAGCCGGTCTTCACCAAGCAGATTGCCCATCAACCAGCCACCGTTGCGCCCGGATGCACCGAAACCTGCGGTTTGCGCCTCGAGGATGGCAATGTTCAAGCCCGGTGCCAGGCGCTTGAGGTAATACGCTGTCCAGAGTCCGGTGTAGCCGGCGCCAATGATGGCCACGTCGACATCCAGGTCTTGTTCCAGCGCCGCACGCGCTGTCAAAGGATCATCGAGCTGATCCATCCATAAACTGATAGTGCGCCATGCTGGCATGCTGGACTCCGCCACTGAACTTCAATGACGTGATCCTAGTGCGTGCTCTCAGTGGTTGTCTTGCGCGCGTGCACGCAAAGAAATTTGTTTGACGTAGGCCTTCGGCGACTGCCCGGTGTGCCGGCGGAAGCTGCTGTAGAAGGCCGACAGCGAGTTGAACCCGGCGGCAAAGGCCAGCTCATCGACCCTCGGTGGTGGCGTGGCCGAATCCAGCGCGGTCAGCAGGTGCTGCAACCGCGCCTGATTGACGTAGCGATAGAAGCTTTGGCCGAGTACCTGATTCAACAGGTACGAAATCTGGTTCCGGCTGTACCCGCACTCGTCAGCCACCCGCTGCAGGTCGAGTTCTGGATCGAGGTAAGGTTGCTGACGCTGGAAATACTGCTGCAAGTCTTCGGCCATGAAGCTCAACTGCCTGGGTGACAGGCCGAGCCGACTGACGGCTGGGCGGTTACCGGTTGGCTTGTTGCCGGATTGTTCGTGCACCAGTGAAGCGTACTCGTTGACCCGCCATATCAAGCCATCGCGCACCGTTATCGCCTCGCTGGCGCGGAATGACACCAGACCCTCGCCGCCGCGCAGGGTAATGCGGTACTGGATAAAAGCGGTATCGCCGTCGATGCGGATCCTGTCGCTGTGTTCCAACGCTTCGTCGGGGTCGCGGGGCATGCTGCTGCGCACGTATTCGCGCAATTGGGCCAGCCCCATTACCCGGTTCTGGAAGAAATCGCTGTACTGCACCTGCGGGTGGTAAAGGGCCATCACCCCGTCCAGGTCCCGGTGCTTCCAGCGCAAGTGGTAACGCATGACCGTTTCGCTGGTGGCAAGTGTCTGTTGCGGTCCGTCATCGTCGGTGTGCATAAACGGCTCAATGAAAAAACCCGAGCTTGCCCAAGTTCTGCCTGCGCTTCAATGGTCAGGGAAGGTGCTATGAGTGCGAATCGCTGTCGGCTATTGCGCCCAAGCGTGATCTGCATCAAAAAAATGCCAGCCAATCGCCAAACGGTTTGAAAAAGCCACAGGATTTTCACATCCGGATGCTACTTTTAATGGCAGTCACCGGTTGAGCCATTGAAGGCTCTTCCCTCCTAACATGAGCTAACGGAAGCGCTCGATGAAGAAGGCGGGCAATACATGAATAAAGGTTTTAGCAAGGTCACGTTCCCAAACGCCTGCCAGCTGATGCGCTGGCATTTTCATCCCATGGGCTTCGAGGCGAGCATGGACGCGCCTGGGAGCATGATTGCCCGCCTGTTTGATCGGGTCAGTGGCGAGACCATGATCGCCATTGCCGGTATTCCGTGCGCGACGGTGATGAACGCTGCGGATGTGGAGCGCATTATTGAAGCGGTGGAGGACGAGCTTGAAGCGTTTGTTCCGCCGGTTTCGTTCAGGAGCTATGCCTGAAATCCTTGTAGGTCAAACAGCGGGGCCGCGTCGCGGCCCAGCGCAAGCGAGCTCTCTCGCCACATCAAGCGCCTCGCTACAGGCTCATGCCTTTTCAGACTGTGCCTTGCCTTCCCGGTGATCGGCGAAGAACGCCTTGCCCTTGTCGACATGATCAGACGCCTTGGGCAAGTTGGCTGCCTGGGTGTCCTGGGCATCGACATACCAGTAGCAGTGGCTTACCGCCCGGGTAATGCCGACGTAGGCCAAACGCAGGATCTCGTCCTTTTGCGCATTATCGTAGGCCTCGTTGTCACCCGCCTTACCTAGTCCCGCCATACGGTACACCTGGTTCTTGTAGGGAGAGCTGGTGAGATGCTGGCAATCACCCAACAAGAACACGGCGTCGGCCTGGAGGCCCTTGGCGCTGTGATAGGTCAGTTGTTTCAACCGGCGCGCCTCATACGGCAAGCTAGAATCAACATTAAGTACTGGCTGAATATACTGCTCAATCAACAGCTTATCGCTGCTTTTTCGATACAACATTAAGATCGAATGGCCTTGACGGTAGTGTTCCATCAGCCGGTTGGCCATGCCCTGATCGTCCCGATCGAGCACATTCACCGGTAACAGCGCCTTCGATGCGCCGCTAGCCTTGGCTTTCTTGCCGGCAATGGCTGGCGCAGCCCGCACGATGTGTTCGGCAGCATCAATGATGTGCTGATGGCTGCGATAATTGTCGCTGAGCATGACCTTGGTGGTGCTCGGCGACGCAAACTCCTTGTTGAAATCCATGAAATAGCTGGGCGAACTGCCCCGCCAGCCGTAGATCGATTGCCAATCATCGCCCACGCACAACAATGATGAACGCTGTGCACCTCGGCCGACGTGCATGGCGGGACCGCGACTGCGGATTTCGGCCAGGCTGGCGCGAATCCAGGAGACTATCTGCGGGGAAACGTCCTGGAATTCATCGATCATCAAATGCGCCAGCGGGCGCAGCAGGTCGTTGCTCAGCAGCTTGAGGTTTTCCGGAGAATGCTCGCTGAACAGCGCGAACATGCGGTTATAAGTCATGATCGGTGGTTTCTGGTCCAGCAGATGATCTTCCAGTGCTCTCCAGTACCGGCTCAACGCCTCGAAGAAGAACCGGTCGGGGTCGTCTTTTGCAAAGCTCATCTGACCCACGGCCGTCGGTACATCCAGGCCAAGGTTCTCGATGAACCCGGCGGCGGCGACAAAACAGTCAAGCAACGGCGCGGAAGCCAACTCACCCTTGACCTTGTAATCGAAGCCAGGACCGGCACTGGCATCACCGGCAAGCGACGCCAGCACTCGTTTGGAAGATTGATAGGTGTCCAACCATATCAATGGCTTACGACAGAAAGCTTGAAACAACGTGCGCTTTACCGCCCATTCCGCCCGTACCGACAATTTTGACCCCGGACGGCTAACCTGTGGGTTTTCCTGCGGATCAAAACCCAGCACCACCCAGGCATCCAGGGTCGGGATGTAGCCGTGACAATGGAAGGTCGAGCCATTGATGTCGAACGTCTGGCGCTTGGGTTCGATGCCCTTGATCGGCCACGCCCCGGCGCGAAACCACAGGTCTTCGATGGTATCGCACAGTTCTTCATCACGATTGGCAGCCAGTTGGGTCACCGCCACGCGTTTCTGCACGTCAGGGTGATCGCGCTCCAGCTCCTTGAGTTGCAGGGCATGCCGGGACAGCGGCGTGATCAGTTCGCGAAAGCGCGCATCGCCAGTATGCAGGCTGTGGTAGCAGGCGTTGAGCTGCTGGCGCTGGGCGTCATTGATGCGCAGGTCGAACGGATTGCTGTCGGCATCATCGTCCTGGCTGGTTGCGCGCAGGCTGAGGTTCTCGAAGGCTTGCAGGCGTTCGAACCCTGGCAAGCTGCGCACCAGGGGCAGGATTCGTGAGTGAAAAGTGCGCACCAGGTCGCGCGCCTCCTTCAAACTCAGCGCCCGCCCCCACAGTGCACACATCTCGATCAGCTTGTTGATGAAGTCCTTGCGCGACTCCCGGGTAAAAGTCACGACGGTCATGGAGTCGAGTTCGAAGCCCAGATAGTGGGTCAACAGCAGGATACGCAGCACCAGGGTCGTCGACTTCCCTGCTCCGGCACCAGCGATCACCGAGGTCGACGGCGTGTCGCTGAAGATCATCTTCCACTGCGCAGCACTTGGCTGGGCATGGGCTGGCAGTAACCGGCCGACATCGGCCTTCATGCGTTTTTTCAGTTCGGCGGTCAATGGCAGGCGCCAGTCGTCGAACAGGTAATCGTCGACGTTGGGCGGGCGATGCTCGGTGCTGCGCGAGTCGCGAATCAACAGAACCTGCCGCCCCTCTTCAAGCCCTTCGAGCTTGCCTTCCTTATACCCGTAATCCACCCCCGCACTGTGCCCGCTGCGAAACCCATCCGCCTGCCCGTGCAACCACGATGCCCGGTGCTGGGCACGCAGGCGCGTCAGGCCGTGGCCAAAGAACCGGGCGGCCAGGCGTTTGAGCAATGGCATTTCTGCCAACGGACGAAGTTCAGGAGGAAGGTCGGGGGTGTGTTGCGGCACGCGGATGGACTCCAGGCTGTGAGGCTGTTGGGCGCTATGGTGTCTTTATTTGGCCTGGAGTTCTAGCGAAATGCTTGCGAGTCATTGGGTTAGGCGATGAATTGAAGCTTGAATGGCAAGAAATACTAAACCTTTGAAAAGCAGCGCTTAAAGGAACGGTGGATCAGAATAGCTGCCTGCATGAGCCTGCGGGCAATCCCGCTCAAGGGAAGTTGCGGGTTAGCGACGCAATAAACGCAGCCCGCTGCGCGTGCAACCCATGTTGACAATGCTTGTAGAACGGCTTGAGAGGATGTTTTTATGCTGTTTTTTCAACCAGGCGCTTTGCATGGTTGAAGTTGAAATTTCTGTTTCCAAGCGTGGAAAGCTCAGGGTTGTGCGTGATGATGAAAAATAACGTGTGCGGGAGCGCAGTAATTACTTTCTTGATGAGCTGCGTTTCTTCGGCACTGCTGAGCTCTGAGGTGGCCTCGTCAAGGATGGCAACGGCTGGCGTATTCACAGTCAGGTCAAGCAATGCGAGCCGTTGAAGTTCTGACTTGCTCAGGTTCATTTCACCACTCCAGGGAACCTGTTGATTAAATCCATCCGGCAAGCGGTCGATAACGCCCGAAAGTCCAAGATAAGCTGCTCGTTGGTAGAGCTCTTCCCGTGAGGGACTATTGAAGTGATCGACAAGCAAGCCCGGTTTGAAGATCGGACTGGAGGTCAGCAACCGCACTTCTTCGGCATGTTGTCTTGCCAGATACCCATCAGTACCACCCAGTATCGAGATCTGTCCCAGACTGGGTAACAAGCTGCCGACCACCAGATTGGTAAAGGTAGATTTGCCAACACCGCTGGCTCCCATGATCACCACCACATCACTCTCGTGAAACGCCTGGTCGAATTGTTCAAGTACGGTTGTTCCGCTGCGCTGGTTAACAAATGTGACATTTGAAAACGACACCAGTGGCGCATTGTCGCGAGCCTGTTGGCGTCTTGGCGCTGTCGCCGGGAAGGTACCAGTCACCACCAGTCGATCTGCGCTATCGAGGACTTGCCGTAGTTCCACAGTGCATCTGCCCAAACGGGCAAAAATCGCAATCAGGCTGTAGGAGAGGCTCAGCGCCAGCACGTTAGCCATGGTGGCTGTGCCGGTGGCGTGGAAGTAAATCGTTGAAGCCACGATACCGGACAGGAAAAAAAAGCCCATCAAGTCCAGTTTGTAGCTGTACCAGCGACGCGTCGCGGCGTTATCCAGAGAAGCGAAAGCCCTGGTGGCCAGGCTGGCGCTCAACCAGTCCAGGATGCTTGCGTTGTTTGCGGTGCCGTTAAATCGGCCGCCATCCCAGTTCAGCGCTTGAACGCGTGAAAACAACACGGCAGTCGCGTCGATTTCCCGGGTATTGGACCTCTGCAACAGTTCGCCGGAGCGCCTTGCCCTCCGCCAGTAACACAGGCCCATAAGAATGAACGGAAACAGTACGTAGATGTTGTTCAGGACGATGTAGCCCGTGGTAACGGACAGCAAAGTTGCCGCGCTGACGGTTTCCAGCAACAGGACGGGCAATACTTCATCGACGCGCCGCTGGTCCCATGTCATCTTGTTTTGGCTGTCGCGATTGACTTCCCGGGACAGGCGCTCATCCAGGCCAGGGTCCATCAAATGGGAGAAGTAGCGGATGCAATGTGCCGACGCTGCCTCAACGCTTTTCTTGACCGTCATCAACGCTCCGGAAATCGACAGTAAAGCACTCACTAGCAAAACGCCGGCCAGTCCGATCAAGGATGCATGTAGGTGAGTACCAAGATATCCGCTGGCGATCAGGTAGTCCCCGGCAATGGTGAACACTTCTTTGAGCGCCAGAAGGGTGAAGGCAATCAGCGTAATGATTCCGATGCCGAAGCTCATCAGGCTGCTGGTCATTGACCTGGAACTGACGTGAGACTGCTCTGCCGGGTCTTTTACCGTCGAGCGATCTGCCTCTGGCGCCGACGGGACAGAAACAGGACGTACAACTGGTGCGGCGGTGAGTCGAGCGCGCGCGGCCGCGTATTGGATTTGGACGTCAGTGACCATGCCGTCTGAAACAGTCCAGACTTCTTCCGCTGCGTCTTTTTCTTCCGGGCTATCTGTGACAAACATCACCCTGGTGTCGCGCCACGGACCTCGTAGCAGTAACGTCAACAATCCTTTGGCTAGCGCTCCGTCCAGCCCCGAGGTGGGTTGATCAATGAAGATCCACTCTGGCTCCGCCAACAAAGCGCGAACCAATTCGACGCGTTTTCCCTGCCCCCTGGAAACGTTCCAGTGGGTATTGGGGCCATAGTTCCGCTCGTTGATGTAATCGAGGTGGAACTGCTCGGGCAAGCGTGCAAGGGCAATGGCATTTCGCACTTCTTCGCCTGAACAATCTCGGCGATAGAGACTCAGGTTTTCGCCAACACCGCCGGCAAATATCCATGGCTCATCCGGAATGAAAATCGACTGGCCGGTAGTCTCAGGAAAACGTTGCGCACATTTTCTCAGCACTGACGTCTTGCCACTGCCTGTGGCACCGACAATAGCGATATGTTTCGCCGTCGTAGAAGGCATCTCCATCGTTGCGGCAGTGGGAGTACCGGGCTCACGGCCATCGAGGTATTGCTCTATATGCTGATGACCGACAAACCCTTGGGAGATGCTCTGAACAATGTCCGGAATATTATTGGCGACCGATCTCAGTCCGCCGATCAATGCGATGGCTGCAAGCACACCAGGCATATCGATGTGGCCCAGGTAGATCAGTTGCAACAAGGCCGAACTCAACAGCGCGGCGATGGGCGTCATGGTCGAGATCAGGCTGATGGCTGCTACCAGACGGGCAGCTTTTTTCAGGGAGGCTTCTTCAAGGTTTCGTTTGGCGGCATAGTCGCGAATCAATTCGGCATTCCAGTTTTTAAGCCATACCTGGCACCGATTCTTTGTCGCGAACCCCCCTATCTCCAGGCGCTGAGTGGAGTTCACCGACAGCAGTTGATAGGTCGCTCCAAGTTGTTGGGCAAGCCAAAACACGAGCAGTGAACTGCCGGCAATGACGGCCAAGGCGGCCACTGCACTAATACCCAGAGCAAAAAAGAAAAACGTGGACGTGAAGATGACAGTTGCTAGCGCCAGGGTGATCGTGACCAACCCTGACCATGACGATTCGACACGTGCCGCCTCGCGGTCAAACAACGTGGTCAGGCTGAGTGGGAAAGCATCGCTCTGTGCAGCAGCCCGTTTGAGTAAAAGCCGTTGTTCAACATAAGAACGACTTCCCACACCGACCAGTTCAGCGAGAAAAAACGTATGGTTGAGTGCCAGCCAGGCGCAGTAAGTCAGCGCAAGGCAGATGGCGCCCTGCGTGATGTTCGAGAGGACTGGCGAGGTACCCTCAATGAGTTGCGCCAGCAGTGACTTAAGAGTGATTGCGGCGCCAAAAGCCGCCGCAGTATGCAACCCGATCGCCACCAGCGCCAACGTGATATCCCGTTTGAGGGCTACAAAGATTCTGATATGAAGCCGCCCTTTCCCACCTACTCGCGCATCATGGATGACTGCCTTGCACCATCCTTGCCAGCGGGCAGCATGGACCGCCCGCGCACCTCGATTTCGTTCAGGCTCCGGCGTCCGAAACCATAGGATCGTCTTCAGAATTTCTGCAGTTTTCATGAGAGTCAGCTTGAAACCGGCGCAGGTTGAGGTGCGATGGGTATTAGTTATTCGATGTTTCCATTTCTATTTTTGGCGTAAGTAAAATCCTACACCCGTTTCGGAAGTGCAAAACAATGCGCCGATGTGTGAGCACAACTAGAATTTAAAGATGATAAATTTTCGAGCTTATAAAACTATGTATTCCAGCGAATAGAATATTGGCCGGGAGCGATATTTTCAGTATTGTTTTGGGAAGTCAATACCGGAAATAAATTGATGTCGTTGTTACTTAGAGAATGTAGGATAAATCAGACAGAAATTAAACGCGCCAAGTAGCAGAACAACGGATTCAACGCGCGCTGGATACCCACTTCATAGTTCTTCAGAATTCTAATGAATCCGCCGGGCATGCCCACCCGAGTAGCCATTGATCGCTTCCGCAATCCCGGACGACAACTCGTGCTTGTCGAGCGGGTTACAGAAGTTAGGAACTATGGTTTCGTCGAGATTGCGCGCCACGCTCAGCCCAGCAAGCTTTCGCACAATGCCGTACCGAGTCTGGATCATCGCTGAATAGCGCCAGCCGAGAGGAAGAAATCCCGCCATCAACACATCGAGCAATTCGATTATATTAAGGCATTATTTACGCTTTTTATCGATGTTTGGCTGATGGATGATGGTCGCCATAAATCACCTTTTGGCAGGAGACGATCATGCTTGAACTCAGACCCTTTACCTCCCTTGGCGGCGCTCATCATGGCTGGCTGGATGCACATCACCATTTTTCATTTGCCGAGTACCATGACCCCAAGCGCATGAACTGGGGCAATCTGCGGGTCTGGAATGATGACGTGATTGCCTCGGGCACCGGTTTCCCTAAACACCCGCACCGGGACATGGAGATCATCACTTATGTCCGTGAAGGCGCGATTACTCACGAAGACAACCTTGGCAACAAGGGTCGCACCGAAGCCGGAGACGTTCAGGTCATGAGCGCCGGCACCGGGATTGCCCACAGCGAGTACAACCTGGAAGCGACCGAGACGCGGATTTTCCAGATCTGGATCATTCCCAATGAAGCTGGATCGGCGCCTTCCTGGGGCGCCAAGCCATTCCCCAAGGGGCAACGCGAAGGTTTTGTAACTCTGGCCAGCGGCAAGGCGGGAGATGATGAAAGCCTGCGGATTCGTGCGGATGCCCGCCTGGTAGCGGCCAACCTCAAGGCTGGGGAAACAGCTGAATATCGCCTCGACAGCGGCCGCCGCGCCTACCTGGTTCCGGCTACAGGCCGTATTGAAGTCAATGGCTTGCAGGCACAAGCTCGAGACGGTGTGGCGATTGCAGACGAGCAGGTGCTGCGAGTGACTGCCATCGAAGACAGTGAAGTGGTGCTGGTAGACCTGGCTTGAACGGCAAAGCCATGAAGGCAAAAAAAGGGGCGAACCTCAACGGTCGCCCCTTTTGCTGTTGCGTGACCCTATCCTGATTACTTCGAGGAAATAGCGCCGTCCACCAGTGTCTGCGCTTCTGCAACCAGCAGCTTGAGGTGCTCGTCACTGACGAAACTCTCGGCGTAGATCTTGTAGATGTCTTCGGTGCCGGACGGGCGCGCGGCGAACCAGCCGTTTTCGGTCATGACTTTCAGTCCGCCGATGGCCTGGTCGTTACCCGGTGCATGGCTGAGGATGCTCTGGATCGCTTCCCCGGCCAGTTGGGTCGATGTCACCTGGTCAGGCGACAATTTGCTCAGCAAGGCTTTCTGTTCCGGGTTGGCCTTGGCGTCGACCCGCACCGAGAACGGTTCGCCCAGCTCATCGGTCAGGGCGCTATAAGCCTGGCTTGGATCACGACCGGTACGGGCGGTCATTTCTGCAGCCAGCAATGCCGGGATCAGACCGTCCTTGTCGGTGCTCCAGACGCCACCGTCCTTGCGCAGGAACGAGGCACCGGCGCTTTCTTCGCCGCCAAAGCCCAGGGAACCGTCAAACAGGCCGTCCGCAAACCATTTGAAGCCCACCGGCACTTCATACAGTCGGCGACCCAGGCGCTTGGCCACTCGGTCGATCAGGCCACTGCTGACCACGGTCTTGCCCACGGCCGCGTCGGCGCGCCAAAGGGGGCGGTTCTGGAACAGGTAATCGATCGACACAGCAAGGTAGCTGTTGGGCGCCAACAGGCCACCCGACGGCGTGACGATGCCGTGACGATCGTGGTCCGGATCGCAAGCGAATGCCACATCGAAGCGTTCCTTGAGGCCGATCAGGCCTTGCATGGCATGGCTGGACGAGGGGTCCATGCGAATCTGGCCATCCCAGTCGACTGTCATGAAGCGGAAGGTCGGATCCACTTGTTTGTTGACCACTTCGAGGTCGAGTTGGTAGTGATCGGCGATCGCTGACCAGTAGCGCACCCCTGCTCCACCCAGCGGATCAACACCCAGGCGCAGCTTGGCAGCGCGAATGGCATCGAAATCGATCACGTTGATCAGGTCGGCGACATAGGTATTGAGGTAGTCGTGGCGATGGGTGGTCTCGGCCTTCAGGGCTTGCTCGTAACTGATGCGCTTGACCCCGGCGAGCTTGTTGCCGAGCAGCTCGTTGGCCTTGGCTTCGATCCACTTGGTGATGTGGGTGTCGGCCGGGCCGCCGTTGGTAGGGTTGTATTTGTAGCCACCGCTTTGTGGCGGGTTGTGCGACGGCGTAATGACGATGCCGTCGGCCAGGCCCGAGGTACGGCCACGGTTGTAGCACAGGATGGCGTGGGAGATGGCCGGGGTCGGGGTGTATTCGTCACCCTCGGCAATCATCACGGTGACGCCATTGGCGGCGAGTACTTCCAGGGCGCTGGCGCCCGCCGGAGTGGACAAAGCGTGGGTATCGATCCCGACAAACAGCGGGCCGTCGATGCCCTGCGCCTGGCGATACAAGCAAATAGCCTGGCTGATCGCCAGGACGTGCCATTCGTTGAAACTCAAATCGAACGAGCTGCCGCGGTGCCCGGAGGTGCCGAACGCAACGCGCTGGGTGGAGATGGCGGCGTCGGGCTGGCCGGTGTAGTAGGCCGTTACCAGTCGCGGGATATCGACCAACAGTTCTGCCGGTGCCGGTTTGCCCGCAAAAGGATTGAGTGTCATGCAAAACCTCTGGAATCTATTGGTTCGGGAATTGGATCGCAGTTTACTGGCAGTTTGACCACAACGCGATCAGATCGATCCCCCATGTGCACGACACCGGCTGCTTTGCTTAATTCAGCGACTCCAGGCGCAACGCGTCACCGAGCAAGCCGATGGCGGCCGACAGGTCATGATCGCCGCCGAAGGTATGGCTCAGACGCATGTGCTGCGCATGCAGTCCCTGCAAACTGAACAACTCGCCGGGGGCAATCAATACCTGGCGTTGCAGTAAGCGCTGGAACACCCGGCGCACATCCACCTGGCGCAATGAGCGTACCCAGATCGTTGCGCCGCCCTGGGGCTCGACAAAGCTCAGGGCATCGCCCAGGCGTTCGTTCAGCAACTGGCTCATCTGTACCGAGCGATCCTTGAGCAGGCGACGCAACACTTGAAGGTGCTGATCAATCCGCCCATTGATGTACAGGCGTGCGATGGCTTTCTGGCGAATCGGCGACAATCGGAACGAGCGCAACAGAAATTGCCGTTGCAGTTGCATGCGCAGGTGCCGCGAAAGCACATAGCCAAAGGGCGCCTCAGGCCCGATGATTTTTTCAAACGTCGAATAGACCAGCAGCCGATCAGGGTCCAACAGGTCGCGAAAGCGCAGGCCGTCCGGATCGAAGCCAAGTTCGCCGTGACAGTCGTTTTCCAGGACCCAGCAGGCATGCCGCTCCAGCAGTCGCGCAATGGCCCGCCGGTTGTCCTCGGACGCCAGACTGGCGCGGGGCATATTCAACCGCGAAGACAACAGCACCAGTTGCACCGGATTGAGCTGCAGCGTCCGTTCAAGCGTGTCGATATCCAGCTCGCCGTCGGCTTGTACGGCCAATTCAATGACCTTGACGTTGGCCGACTCGAACAGGCGCAGCACGGGCCAGTCGCAAGGCGATTCGACCACGACCGTGGAATGCCTGAGGCTCAGCACCCCGATCAGAATCTCCAGCACGCCACGCAGATCCGCGCCGATATACACGTCCTCGGCGTGCCAGCAGCGCAGTGGCGAGGTGGTATATCGCGCCGCCAGTGCAGCCCGCAGTTCCAGTTCACCGCAGGGTTGCGCTGACGATTGCGGCTGCCGCGGGTACTGGCGTAGCAATTCCCTCTCCAGCAGCAGCAAAGGGCTGTCGAGGGGCTGCAACAGGGTGGGTTCGTCGGCGCTGAGCACCAGCATTGACGGGTTTCGGGCGTTGACGTAAACGGTTTCCAGCAGATCGTGACCATCGCCCAGGGTGTCGATGGACGACATCGGTACTGCGTAGTAGCCCGACTTGGCCAAGGAGTAAACCCGCCCCTCTTTCTCCAGTAGCGAGTAGGCATACTGGATGGTCGAGATCGAGACGCTCAAGCGGTCGGCCAATTGGCGCAAGGAAGGGAGGCGCACCCGGGCGTCCCTGGCCGACTCGTTGATCAGTTGGGTCAGGTAGCGGTAAACCGCCTGGTAGGCAAAGCCGGTTTCTCGCACGCCATTCAACGCCCCGTTGACCCGTCACTCGCTTGGGTGTTGTCCGTATCGCAGGTGATCGCTGACGCGCCAGGTGCACCTTCAACTGCCCGCTCCATGCGATAAAGCTTGCCAATCAACGCGAGCGGCAAGCCGCTTACATCCACCATCCATTGCAGGATCTGCTCGGGCACAGCGTGGCCTTGCATGGCTCGGTGCAAATCCGGCACGGCAATCAGCATCCCGGGATGGCACCGGCGCAGGAAACCCTCCAGCCTCGCGCCCTTGTCGACGAAAGGCGCGAACAGCAGGCACACCAGCTGCGCTTCGCTCAGGCCAAGATTCTTATGGGCATATGCAGTGCCCAGGGCTCGCTGTTCGGCATCCGTGGTGATTTGGCCAAACACTTGCGCAGCCTGCTGGCACAAGCCATCCGATAGCTGCTTGCGGCGCATCATGACCAGTGTTCGCTGGAAGAACTCGGCGACCCCGGATTCATAGCTGTCGCCGTGCACGAAACAGGCCTGCAACCCGCGTACATGAGCGCTTAGTTCAAGGCTGACGAGCTCATTATCGCTCGCGTAGGCCATCAGTCCGTCGGGCTGGAAGCCCAGGAATTCGGTCAGCAGCGGCCAGCGCTGCTCAAGATTGCTGACCAGCATGTCGTGTATGTCGATGAAGGTCGCGCGCCGGCAAGTTTCGAACAGTTCAGAGGGACGCCAGTGCGGCTGCATGAGCTCGGGCTCAAACCCCCGATAGTACTCCGGGCCGACCTCATCGAGCAGCGTGAACAGATCTTCGTAGCCGTGTTCAGTGTACCGCGACGGCAAGAGGCCGGCCTTGGCGGTCGCCCGCTTGAAGCCGTACAAAAATTGCTTCTGCTGGCGTGGTGTCTCGCTACTGACCAAGGCGTCTACCCCACCATCCCACCGCGCGATCTGGCCATAGAACTCTCCCGTGGCGAGAAATCCGTTGTCCCAGAGATCAAGCGCATCATCGCTGTCGCGGCGATGTCCGACCATCAGCAGGTTCAGGCGGCTGACCTCGCGGCCGGCATCGGATATCGGCGCTGGCTGAGTGAACGGCAGCACCTCGCGATTGTCGACCCTCAGCACGTCGACCCGCGGGTCGTCATAAAGAAACAAAGCGCTGTAACTGTTGTGGATGTTGTCCAGCGCCGTGGCGCTGACGCCGCTCTGCTGCAATGACGCGACACGCAGCTGGAAGGTGGCCGGTGCCCGGCCGGCGATGCTCAACTGTGCTGCACGCAACAGCGCCAGGGTGTAACAACTGTCCCGGGACCCGGTCTGAATCGCCAGTACCTTGTAATCGGCAAGGCGCTCCATGCCGCCTGCGGCAACTACCAGGCGCTGAATTAACAGCTGTAACGCCGTGCGTTCGGCGCGAGAGAAAAAACCCAGTAACCGTTGCAATATCTGTTGGTAGACATGGTTCATGGCTTGATCATGGATGCTGGTCATATTTATATACCTGGTGCTGGAAAATCGATATCACGAACCACGCAAATAATTTTTGCGCAGCGCTTTGCCCGTTACATTCTGACGACGGAGATTTATTACCAAATGCTAGCACTTAAAGGGGCAAGACATTATTTGAAATAAATAAGCCGGGACCAAGGTTTCATCGTCGATAGTTTCAAAGAAACCGCTCAAAGCATTGAGTTAGAGGGCTTGCTCTGCGTCCTAGGAAATATCCCACAATGTCTGACAGATAATTACTACGAGAATTTAGGAATGAAGCTACAAGTGCGTTTTTGATCACGGAAAGACGATCAACAGATTGTTTGGCGCACATCAACGGACTGTACTGAAAAGTAACAACTTGACACTCAGTCATGACGCATTCCTTGAGATGAAGCAATCGTTCAATTATCAAGGCTTACTGGCTGATTAGAAGATACAGATGGTGGGGAAAAACCAGTTCAGTTGCTGAACAGGCTGCCCGGAAGGGAAACAGAGATTTGTTTAAAACCCGAAAACAAAAAAGTCCGTGTGGGTCACGGACTTTTTCAGGGGGGGGGGACGTCAGGCCGGTTCGACTTGAAGCGCGACCCGTTCGCGGCATGGGCATTCGTCCATGTAGCGGTGGGCTTCGACGAACTCGGCAAACGGGAACACCCGAGTCTTGAGTGGCAGCAGCACGCGGTCCGCCGTCAGCTGGTTGATATCGCGCAGGGCACGCTGCAGCGACACCTGGTCCTGGACGATGCCCAGTTCCGGCTTGCCGGTGAAGTTACCGATGCAGTGGACGAAGAACTGAATGTTCTTCTGGAACGCTGCACAGGCCGGGAATGGTGTCTGGTTGCCCCCTTGCAGACCGTACAGCACCAGGCTGCCACGGGGTGCGAGGACATCGCCGAGCAGTGACATCTGCGGGCCACCCAAGCCATCGAACACCACGTCAACGCCACGGTTATCGGTGATCTTGTTGATCTGCATCAGCAGATCCTGTTCCTCGGTGACGATGACTTTTTCCGCTCCGAGGGACAGCAGGTTCTCCCGCTCTTCGGCACTCTTCGTCGCCGCGATAACCCTTACGCCCAACGCCTTGCCCAGTTGCACAAAAGACGGACCGGCACAGTGGCTGGCGTCAGTGACCAGGGCGAACTGGCCGGGTTTGACCCGTGCCAGGTCGACATAAGCAAAATAGGCGATCAACAGCGGCGTGTAGTGCACGCTGGCTTCAACCGGGCTGAGTACATCCGGGTAACGGGTCAGCGCAGTGCGTGGCAGTACAATCTGTTCACCGTACACCGGGTAATCATTCGGGCTCTGCGCCGGGAAGCTGGCCACCTTGTCGCCCACTTCCAGATCGTCGACGCCCTCTCCGAGCGCCGTGACCACGCCAGACATTTCATGCCCCAGGCCCGAAGGCAGTCGAGCATGGGAGGGCGCCAGGTTCTGGCGCCAGAGAATGTCGTACCAGCTGATGCCAATCGCCTCGACGCGCACCTGCACTTCGCCCGGCGCGGGCAAAGCAGCCGCATGCTCTTCGCATTTGAGCACCTCGGCCGGACCAAACTTGTGAAAACGGATCGTGCGTGACATCGCAAACCTCGTCAAAGAAACCTCTAATGCCCCGAACTCTATATGGGCTTTGTAGCCAAGACTATCAGTGGCTATTAATAGTCGACATGCCTGTCATTGATTCCGCACCCTCGAAAGGATCAACGGTTGGCCAGGACATGGGCGAACGGCATCGGTAAAAATGAATTATTCGGTGCAGAGTACCAGCCTTTCCCCGTAAGATTCATGCCGGTCATTGTTCTCATATGACCGCCCCCGTCAAGCCTTGACTCTGCCAGGACTCCAGATGAATCGTAATGACCTGCGTCGTGTCGACCTGAACCTGTTGATCGTATTCGAAACACTCATGCACGAGCGCAGTGTGACCCGCGCTGCGGAGAAATTGTTCCTTGGCCAGCCCGCGATCAGCGCCGCACTCTCGCGCCTGCGTGGGCTGTTCGATGATCCGTTGTTCGTGCGCACCGGCCGTAGCATGGAGCCTTCCGCACGGGCGGTGGAGATCTTCGCCCTGCTCTCCCCGGCACTGGATTCGATTTCCACGGCCGTCAGCCGCGCTGCAGAATTTGACCCAGCCACCAGCACGGCGGTATTTCGCATAGGGCTGTCGGACGACGTCGAGTTCGCCCTGCTGCCGATGCTGCTCAAGCGCCTGCGCGCCGAATCCCCGGGGATCGTGCTGGTAGTGCGCCGCGCCAACTACATCCTGATGCCGGCCTTGCTGGCTTCAGGCGAGATCTCCATCGGCGTCAGCTACACCGCCGACCTGCCGGCCAACGCCAAACGCAAGGTGCTGCGCCGCAGCATGCCCAAACTGCTGCGTGCCGATACGGTGCCGGGCCCCCTGAGCCTGGACGACTTCTGCGCCCGCCCCCATGCGCTGGTGTCGTTCGCCGGCGACCTGAGCGGGTTTATCGATGAAGAGCTGGAAAAACTCGGGCGCAAGCGCCATGTCGTGCTCGCGGTACCGCAGTTCAACGGCTTGAGCACGTTGCTGTCCGGTACGGATATTGTCGCTACAGTGCCCGATTACACCGCCGATGCTCTGACTGCCGCCGGCGGCGTGCGCGCCGAGGACCCGCCTTTGCCAGTGCGCAGTTTCGAACTGCACATGGCCTGGCGTGGCTCGCAGGACAACGATCCTGGAGAACGCTGGTTGCGCTCGCGGATCCAGATGTTCTTCGGGGATCCGGACAGTCTTGCCTGACCGGGGATTTGCCGGTCCAGACAAATGGGCTTCAAGCCGTTAGCCCCCAACAGCGAGTGATCCTCAGCGAAGCAGGCCGATATTCTGGTTTATGCGGTCTTGAATGATTTCCAGGGTGTTCAGGCTAATCGCTTTGGGGTTACCGCTTTCGGCAATGGCAGCGAATTTGATGGCGACCTCGCAAACCCGGTCAATGATGTCGGCTGCTGTTTGTTGTGAGACTTCTGCTTCGCGAGCAAGACTGAGCATCGCCTCCCGATTGACCGCCAAGGCCTCGCCCATCACATCCATCTGGTGATACCCGCCGGGTCCTTCGCAGAAGGTCACGTCGTAGGCAGGTGCCAGCTTCCATTCGCCGGTTGGCAACATGACATAAGCAAAATTCTTGGGGTGATCGTCCCGATTGTTAAATGCGACGTTGAACACTGCTCGCTCAAATGCGCAGGCTTTCTCTCGCACATCGTTGGTGCACAGCTGGGTCGCGCGCAGGAAGTTCACATAGTCCAGCACTCCCGGCGACTGAAAGTCGGCTCCGGTAAAAGCCGCCAGGCTCTGCATCGGAATCCGCAGGCCATCTTGTCGATCAAAGCGCCTGGTCGCGAAGGCCGCCAGTCCATTGGGCAGATTGAAATACTGGGTGTCCGGGGTCGGTATACCGCACATGCGCAGGCACTCGGCGTACACCATTTCAATTGCACACACCTCGGGGTGTTCGCCTTTGGCCGGGAACTTGATCAGCCAGGCTTCCAGGCCCGGTATCGCGGCGGTAGTAAACACACCGGTCCGCGGATCGCGATAGAGCAGTGCCTTGGGCCTCGCGCCTTGAGGAGAGCCACCGACCTGCAGCAATTTATGCAGGAACTCCCCTCCTTCACCGTGCAGAACTTCCTGCACCTCAGCTGCCAGCAGGTCGAGGGATACTGGATTTTGAGTACCGTCCCACTCTGGTACGACTGGCTCGAACGACATGGCCCCCATGCCATGATCGCCAATGTAGGACAGGCGTTCCAGAGGGCCTATTCGTGCCGGGTTGAGTCGCCGACGCCTGAACAAGCGGTCCATCAACAGCATGCCCCAGCCATCAGGCAGAGCGTCATAAACGGGCCCTGGCAAGCCCAATTGATGGACTGGGAAGCCCCTGCGCAGCTTGTCACCCAGCAATGGCAGCGTATAAGCGGACAGCTCCAGGCCTCGTGCCCTGGCTTGATCGCTGTACTCGAACACTATCTGCGGGCGACCGATAAGGGTGGCGGTGGAAACAAGCGATCCCCACAACCAGCGCTCACCCCAGCCGGTGTAATACACATCGACTTGCTCAAGCATTGTCAGCTTTCCTTTTGATACGGGAACGCTTGGCACTGTCTTCATAACGGCGGATGTCATCGAGGCTGTCCAGCTTGGGCAGGAACAATCCTTCAAGGTCTTTGCTTCGCCCGAGAACCATGGCGACGCGGACCAGGCTTTCGAACCCCACATTGCGGCCAGCTTCCAGGTTGGACACGGTGTTAGTGCCGACCCCCGCGCGCCCGGCCACTTCGGCTTGTGTCATCTGGCGGGCCAGCCGCTCAGTGCGAAGGCGTGCGCAGAGCCGCTTCACGATCTCTTGAGGGGTACTGAAGCTTAAATCCAGCATAGTGGGCGTTCCGCACCTGATTGTCGTTTAACCCCCAGCAAAAAGGAGTTATCTGTTTAAACGTTCAAGCTCAGGATAACACTGTTATCTTGTGGCTTATGTATCAAAAACTGATTTAAAAAGACTTATAATGGAGTTAATGGGCCGGCAAGCGCGCGCCACATGCGGTCCTAATGCAGCCATTGCGACCCGTGCAGCTCGATGCATAACCCTTACACGTCCCGCAACAAACAATTACCATCAAGCATATTGATAGCCCCCTAACGAAAGGCGCATGCTAGAGGGCTGAATTGATTCTTATATCATTCCGAATGATAGTTACCTTCGCTTCATTCGATTCGTGCGATACAACCCCGCCAATCATCATCCGTCCATTCTCAATACATTGGCGGATGCATCCATGGAACAGTCACTCAAACATTTGCGCTTCCCGTTGGCCCTTCTGGCCGTACTGGTGATGAGCGCCTGCGGCAAGACGCCGGAGACAGCGGCCGCCATGCCAGCTGCCAAGGTCAGCGTGGCCAAGGTGCTGGAACAGCCAGTCAACGAATGGGACGAATTCACCGGGCGCCTCGAAGCGCCGGAGACCGTGGAAATTCGTCCGCGGGTTTCCGGGCAGATCGATGAAGTGGCCTTCACTGAAGGCGCGCTGGTCAAGAAAGGTGACCTGCTGTTCCAGATCGACCCGCGTCCGTTCCAGGCAGAGGTCCGCCGCCTCGAAGCCCTGGTCGCGCAATCACGTGCCAACGCCACCCGCAGTGAAAACGAAGCCCAGCGCGGTGAACGCCTGCGCAGCAGCAATGCGATTTCCGCCGAGCTGGCCGATTCGCGCACCAGTGCTTCCCAAGAAGCCCGCGCAGCCGTCGGCGCCCTGCAAGCGCAACTCGACCTGGCGAAACTGAACCTGAGCTTCACCCGAGTCACCGCCCCCATCAGCGGTCGCGTCAGTCGTGCGGAAATCACCGCCGGCAACCTGGTGACAGCCGACACCACGGCGCTGACCAGTGTGGTTTCCACCGACAAGGTCTATGCCTACTTCGACGCCGACGAGCGCGTGTTCCTCAAGTACACCCAGCTGGCGCGCCAGGGCAAACGCGGTGCAACCACTCCGGTGTACCTGGGCCTGTCCAACGAAGACGGCAACCCGCATCAGGGTGTAATGAACTTTGTCGACAACCAGGTCAACCCGAAAACCGGCACCATCCGTGGTCGCGCGGTATTCGACAACACTGACGGCGCCTACACCCCGGGCCTTTATGCGCGGCTGAAACTGGTCGGCAGCGGCACCTACTCCGCCGTGTTGATCAACGATGAAGCGGTCGGTACTGACCTGGGCAAGAAGTTCGTGCTGGTGATGGATGGCGACAACAACACCGCTTACCGCGCAGTCGAGCTGGGGCCGAAGATCGAAGGGTTGCGCATCGTGCGCAGCGGCCTGAGCAAAGATGACACGGTGATCGTCAAGGGCCTGCAACGTGTGCGTCCCGGCTCACCGGTCACCCCTGAAGTGATTCCGATGGCCAGTGAGCAAACCCTCGCGGCACTCGCCCAACAACGACAAGCGCTGGAAGCCAGCAACCTGCCACAAGTCGCACCTGCCAAGGTCGCGCCAGGGTCGGTTGTGAAAGTGGCTGCCGCGACTCCACGCGGTTAAGGGACGACAACTCCGATGAATTTTTCCCAATTCTTCATATCCCGGCCGATCTTCGCAGCGGTTTTGTCGCTGCTGATCCTGATTGCCGGTGCGATCTCGCTGTTCCAGTTGCCCATCAGCGAATACCCGGAAGTGGTACCGCCGACCGTCGTGGTGCGCGCCAACTTCCCCGGTGCCAACCCCAAAGTCATCGGCGAGACCGTGGCGGCTCCTTTGGAGCAAGCCATCACCGGCGTCGAGAACATGCTGTACATGTCCTCGCAGTCGACCGCCGATGGCAAGATCACCCTGACCATCACCTTCGCCCTGGGTACCGACCTGGATAACGCGCAGGTGCAGGTGCAGAACCGCGTGACCCGTACCGAGCCCAAACTTCCCGAGGAAGTGACGCGCATCGGTATCACCGTAGACAAGGCTTCGCCCGACCTGACGATGGTCGTGCACTTGACCTCACCGGACAAACGCTACGACATGCTGTACCTGTCCAACTATGCCCTGCTCAACATCAAGGATGAACTGGCGCGCCTGGGTGGTGTGGGCGATGTGCAGCTGTTCGGCATGGGCGACTACTCCCTGCGGGTCTGGCTCGATCCGAACAAGACGGCTTCGCGCAACCTGACGGCCACCGATGTGGTCACCGCCATTCGCGAGCAGAACCGCCAGGTCGCAGCCGGCGCCCTGGGCGCCCCGCCCGCACCGAATGCCACGGCGTTCCAGTTGTCGGTCAACACCCAGGGTCGCCTGGTGTCCGAGGAAGAGTTCGAGAACATCATCATTCGCTCCGGGGACAACGGCGAGATCACCCGTCTCAAAGACATCGCCCGGGTTGAACTGGGTTCCAGCCAGTACGCCCTGCGTTCACTGCTGAACAATCAACCGGCAGTAGCGATTCCGATTTTCCAGCGTCCTGGTTCCAACGCCATCGAAATCTCCAACCAGGTCCGCGACAAGATGGCGGAGCTGAAGAAAAACTTCCCCGAAGGCATGGACTTCAGCATCGTCTATGACCCGACGATCTTCGTGCGCGGCTCCATCGAGGCGGTGGTTCACACCCTGTTCGAAGCACTGATCCTGGTCGTACTGGTGGTGATCCTGTTCCTGCAAACCTGGCGCGCCTCGATCATTCCGTTGGTGGCGGTGCCGGTATCGCTGATCGGTACCTTTGCGGTCATGCATTTATTCGGCTTCTCGCTCAACGCCCTGTCGTTGTTCGGGCTGGTGCTGGCCATTGGCATCGTGGTGGACGACGCCATCGTGGTGGTGGAGAACGTCGAGCGAAATATCGGACTGGGGCTGACCCCCGTCGAGGCCACCAAGCGTGCCATGCGCGAAGTGACCGGGCCGATCATCGCCACGGCGCTGGTGTTGTGTGCGGTGTTTATTCCGGCGGCGTTCATTTCCGGCCTCACCGGGCAGTTCTATAAACAGTTCGCCCTGACCATTGCGATCTCGACGGTGATCTCGGCGTTTAACTCGCTGACCCTGTCGCCGGCGCTGGCGGCGGTATTGCTCAAGAGCCATGACGCACCCAAAGACCGCTTCTCCCGGGGTCTCGACAAGTTGTTCGGTGGCTGGTTGTTCCGTCCATTCAACCGCTTCTTCGACAAGGCCAGCCATGGGTATGTCGGCACCGTTGCGCGGGTTATCCGCAGCAGCGGTATTGCCCTGATCCTGTACGCCGGCCTGATGGTGCTGACGTTCTTCGGTTTCGCCAACACGCCGACCGGTTTCGTACCCGGCCAGGACAAGCAGTACCTGGTGGCATTTGCACAACTGCCGGATGCGGCGAGCCTGGATCGCACTGAAGACGTGATCAAGCGCATGTCCGATCTGGCCCTGAAACAGCCTGGCGTGGACAGTGCGGTTGCCTTCCCTGGCCTGTCGATCAATGGTTTCACCAACAGCCCGAACGCCGGCATTGTGTTCGTCACGCTCAAACCGTTCGACGAGCGCAAGGACCCAAGCATGTCTGCCGGTGCCATCGCCGGTGCATTGAACGGCCAATTCGCCGGGATCCAGGAAGCCTACATGGCGATCTTCCCGCCGCCGCCGGTACAAGGCCTGGGCACCATTGGCGGTTTCCGCCTGCAAATCGAAGACCGGGGCAACCTGGGCTACGACGAGCTGTACAAGGAAACCATGAACATCATCAACAAGAGCCACAACGTGCCGGAACTGGCCGGCCTGTTCACCAGCTATACCGTGAACGTGCCGCAAGTCGATGCAGCCATCGACCGGGAAAAAGCCAAGACCCACGGCGTGGCGGTCAGTGACATCTTCGACACCCTGCAGATCTACCTGGGTTCGTTGTATGCCAACGACTTCAATCGCTTTGGTCGCACTTATCAGGTCAATGTGCAGGCCGAACAGCAGTTCCGCCTCGAACCGGACCAGATCGGCCAGCTCAAGGTGCGTAACAACAAGGGTGAAATGATCCCGCTGGCGACCTTCATCAAGGTCAGCGACACCTCGGGCCCGGACCGCGTCATGCACTACAACGGCTTCATTACCGCTGAGATCAACGGTGCGGCAGCCCCGGGCTACAGCTCCGGACAAGCGGAAAAAGCCATCGAAAAACTGCTCAAGGAAGAACTTCCGAACGGCATGACGTACGAATGGACCGACCTGACCTACCAGCAGATTTTGTCCGGCAACACCGCGCTGTTCGTGTTCCCGCTGTGCGTACTGCTGGCGTTCCTGGTACTGGCGGCGCAGTACGAAAGCTGGAGCCTGCCTCTGGCGGTGATTCTGATCGTGCCAATGACCCTGCTGTCGGCGATTGTCGGTGTGATTGCTTCCGGCGGCGACAACAACATCTTTACCCAGATCGGCTTGATAGTGTTGGTGGGGCTTGCCTGTAAGAACGCGATTCTGATCGTCGAGTTTGCCAAGGATAAACAGGAGGAAGGCATGAGTCCGCTGGCGGCGGTGCTCGAAGCCTGCCGCCTGCGTCTGCGGCCGATCCTGATGACCTCCTTTGCGTTCATCATGGGTGTGGTACCCCTGGTGTTCTCCAGTGGCGCTGGCGCCGAAATGCGTCACGCCATGGGTGTCGCGGTGTTCTCCGGGATGCTTGGGGTGACCTTCTTCGGCCTGTTGCTGACGCCAGTGTTCTATGTGCTGATTCGTAATTTCGTGGAGCGCGGCGAACAACGCAAAGCGGCCAAGGCCCTGAAACTGGAGGCGCAACAATGAGCCTGAAAGCCTTCCTGCCGAGCCTGCTGGTGCTGGCGCTGAGTTCCTGCGCCGTGGGCCCGGACTACCAGACGCCGGCGACGCAGCCGGCACATATCACGGCCGCGACCGATGATGCTGGCGGCCAGAAAAACTTCGACCGCTCGCGTTTCGAAGGCATCTGGTGGCAGCAGTTCGAAGATCCGACCCTCAATCAGTTGGTGGTCCAGTCGCTGCAAGGCAACCGCGACTTGCGAGTGGCTTTTGCGCGCTGGAAAGCCGCCCGGGCGATTCGTGACGATGTCAGCAATGACGCCATGCCCACCATCACCAGCCGCGCCAGCAGCGACCTTGGCAAGGGGCAGATTCCAGGCCAGACCACCCGCCGGGTCAACAGCGAACGTTACGACCTGGGCCTGGACATGGCCTGGGAGATTGATCTGTTTGGCCGCATCCAGCGCAACCTGGAGTCGGCCGATGCTGAACAGCAAGGGATCGAGGCCGATCTGTACCAGCTGCAAGTCACCATGATTGCCGAGCTGGTCGATTCCTACGGTCAGCTGCGCGGCGCACAGCTGCGAGAAAAAATCGCCCTGGCCAACCTGAACAATCAGCAGGAGTCGCGCAAGATCACCATCAGCCTGCGTGATGCCGGCGTCGGTGATCAGCTTGATGTCGAGAGGGCCGATGCACGCCTGGCATCGGTTGAAGCCAGCGTGCCGCAGTTGCAAGCCGAGCAGGTGCGGCAGAAAAACCGCATTGCCACTCTCCTCGGTGAGCGCCCGGACAAATTGAGTGTCGACCTCGGCCCCAAAGATCTGCCCGCCATCGCCAAGGCGCTGCCGATCGGTGATCCGGGAGAGCTGTTGCAACGCCGTCCCGACATCCTGAGTGCCGAGCGCCGGCTGGCGTCGGCCACTGCGCGGATTGGCGTGGCCAAGGCCGATCTGTTCCCCCGGGTCAGTCTGAGCGGCTTCCTTGGCTTTACCGCCGGGCGTGGTTCGCAGATCGGCTCGGCAGCGGCCAACGCCTGGGCGCTGGGCCCGAGTATTACCTGGGCGGGCTTCGACCTGGGCAGCGTGCGCGCCCGTTTGCGCGGTGCCGATGCTGATGCCGAAGGCGCGCTGGCGACCTATGAACAGCAGGTGCTGCTGGCCCTGGAAGAATCGGAAAATGCATTCAGCGACTATGGCAAACGCCAACAGCGCCTGATTTCGTTGATTCGTCAGAGTGAATCAAGCCGTGCGGCCGCCGACCTGGCGCAAATCCGTTACCGCGAAGGCACGGCCGACTTCCTCGTGCTGCTCGACGCGCAGCGTGAGCGCCTGGCGGCCGAAGACACCCAGGCCCAGGCCGAGGTCGATCTGTATCGCGGCATCGTCGCCATCTACAAGGCCCTCGGCGGCGGTTGGGCACCGGAGACGGTCGCCAGTCAGTAACCGCTTCAAGAGCCTCTTTGGTTGGCCGCGACCCACCCATTTTTTAACCCCACGCCTCATCCGGTCGTGGGGTTTTTTTTTGCGTGTTTGGCAGGTAGCTGGGTGGCACACTCAAGGCCGCCCACCCATCAATTGCGCAAGCTTTTATCGCGCCTGTTGTCGGGTATTCTCCAGCACAGTCACGGTCGCGGTGGTCCCCGCCCGGAGGCGGTTTTTTGCCGCATAGCCAGGATCAATCCCTATGCGCACCGGCACCCGCTGTGCCAGTTTTACCCAGGTGTAACTTGGGTTGATGTTGGCCAGCAGACGCCCACCTGGCAGGTTTTCCCGGTCGGCGATGGCGAAGGCGATGCTTTGCACCGTGCCAGCGAAGGTCTCGCCGCTCATCAATTCGATCTTCACGGGGTCGCCCTCCTGGATGCGCGGTAATTTGGTTTCCTCGAAATAACCCGCGACATAAAAGGAATCACTGTCCACCAGCGCCAGTAACGCGCCGCCCGCCGGGGCATAGTCACCCTCGCGGGTCAGCAGGTTGGTCACATAGCCACTCACCGGAGCCACCACGCGGGTGCGTTGCAGGTCGAGTTCGGCCTGGGTCAGCGCCGCGATTGCCAGTTGCACATTGGCTTGGGCCAAGCCCAGGTTAGCCTGGTTGCGCAGCAGCTCGGCCTTGGCCACCGCCACCTCGGTACTGGATTTCTCCCACTCCTCACCCGAGATCGCGAACCCTTCCTTGAGCTTGCGCCGGCGTTTTTCCTCACTCTCACGCTGCTTGAGCAATGCCTCGCTGGACACGATCGCCGCCTCGGATTGCCCCAGGGTGGCCTTGGATACTTCTACCGCACGCCTGGCATGTTCAACGGCCAAGGTGTATCGCGCCGGGTCGATCTCCAGCAGCAGCTGGCCCTTGGCAACATGTTGATTGTCCTGCACGCCGAGACTGGCGATGCGCCCCGCTACGTCGGCCGACAAGGTGACCACGTCGGCACGCACCCGCGCGTCCCGGGTCCAGGGCGCACGCGTGTAGTGATTCCAGGCAAACCAGCCGAGTAAGACGGCCAGCAGCACTACGGCGAGGGTGGTTAGACGGGGCAGTAATTTTTTCAAGGTGTCAGGCTCCCATCACCAGTATCAGGGCGGCACACACGCACACGTACAATGCGCCTTCGAACAGCGCCTCGTGCCAGACAAAGCGCAGCACCCCCATGCGCCGCAGGGCCCAGTCCAGGGCAAGGAAAACCGGCAGGGCCAGCAGCAGGGCCTGGGCGATCGGCGGCAGATAGACGCCGCCCACTTCCAGATCAATGGGCAAAATCAGCTACTCCTTCCACGTCCACCGTTTGAAAATGCGCCGAGTGGCGCTCCAGGAACGACACCACAATCAACAGCGCAACGCGCATACGGAACACGCTCCACAAATGTTCATGGGCGCCCGAATGCAGAGTGTCCAGGTAATCACCGAGTTGGTGCAGGCGACCGAGCACGGCAGTCAGTTCAATACCCTGGCGCCCGGCGATCAGCCGCCCGGTCTCGCGCACGGTGGCCAGCAAGCGACTTTGCACTTCGTCGTCCAGCAAGCTGTTGCCCTGCCCCTGCTGTCGCAGCTGGTTCAATGCCACGCCTAACGCCATGCAGCCCAGGCTGAACTCGAAAAATGCCCTGGAGTCTTTGTCGCTCGCCGCGGGCAGCAGCCCCAGCATCATCGTGACCCTGTCGACCATGCGGCTCTCGAAGGCGAATTGCTGTTCGTCGCTGGCGGCGGCCTTCAACAAGGCATACACCTGCGCCCGATTCTCGAAGTACAGCCGGCGGATGCGCAAGGCTGGCCGGAATGGGAAAATCAGCGCATAGACACTCAATGCCAGCGCCGTGGCGCACATGTACGCGCCAGCAAATTCGAACCACTGGATTGCCGTATTCTGGCCGATCTCCGCGTTCTGCGGCCCCAGCAGCAGGAAGGTGGATAACCCCAGGCCGATCCCGGTCCCGGTAGTGGGCGGGCTGGCCAAACCCACCGCCACGGCATACAGCAAGGGCACCAGCAACAGCGCGAGCATTTCGAAGTCACTGATCATCGGCACCAGCATGAACTGATACAGCGCTGACACCACCAGTGCCAGTCCCAACCCTCGGGCATAACTCTGCGCGGCCAGCAGCGGTCGCGGGAATGTCGCCATCAATGAGCAGAGAATGCCCACCAGCACCATCCCTCCACGGGCGCCGTCCCAACCCGTCTCGATCCAGATCAGACCGGCCACCACCAACGCCGTAAAGGCCCGCACCGCGTTCATGGTCGCCAGGGTGAAATCCAGGTGCAACGGATTATTCTGCCCGCGGAACACCGAGCTGGCGCGGCGCTCCTCCTGAATCGCATCGCTGAGCTCCAGAATCTGCCCCAGCTGCTCAAGCAGGCGTGCCTGTTCCCAGCGCAGCGACCAGGCCAGCGAACGCAATGTCGCCGGCATGGCCTCGGTCAGTTGCTCGGCGCGATAGGCAAGCTCATCGAAGCGGTGCTGCAGCAAGATGAAATGCTGGCGAGACTCGGCCGAGAGCGACCGGCCCTGGTAAGCCAGTTCGTCGAGGAATTTCAGCTCTTCGGCGCGAATCTGCAGTATTTCTTCCGGCAGTTCGCCCTCCCAACGTTCGGTCAGCAGTAGCCGCTGGTGCCGCAAAGCAGTCAGGCGTGACGTCAGCAGCACCAGTTGGTTACCCAGCAGTTGTACCAGAGCGTTGGCACTGCGCAGCCGCGGCGCGTCGAAATACAGATGACGCCGCACGCCTTCCAGGGCACTGATTTCGCCCAACAGCTGCATTTGCCGACGATGGAAATTGTCCTCGCTTTCCTCGGTGCGGATCACGGCGGCGGCGTGGGTGGCGAGCAGTTTGATGACCTGGTCGATCCGGGTGAAGTAGTCCCGGGCGACTGACTCCGGGCGCGCCGTGAGCAGGCTCACCACGCAGACACAGGCCACTGCCAGCAAGGTCTCAGTGACACGGGTTACCGCCAGCAGGAAGATGCCATCCGGCTCGGGCACGGCGAGCAACGCCACCACCACCGCTGTATAACCGCTGAGCACAAAGGCCTGGGAACTGGTGTAGCGCAGCAGCGTCCCCCCTGCTGTGCACAGGGCCAGCCATAAGGCCAGGGTCAGAATGAATGGCAGCGGCGCCTGGGGGAAAATCGCCATGATCAGCACGGCGACCACCGCACCCAGGGTGGTACCGATGACCTGGCCGAAACTGCGCGCCAGGGTCATGCCGCCCAGGGGTTGACTGACGATGACCACTGCCATGATCGACCATTTTGGCTGGTCCAGGTCGAACAGGAACGCCAGGTACAGCGTCAACAGGCCCGCGACAATGGTTCTCAAGGCGAACAACAACACCCCTGGTCCGGGGTTTAGCATTGCCTTGAAATATTGAAGCAGTGGTTGCATGGAAGCGCTCGACCAGTCTTGTCCCTGCAAGCGTAGTCACTGGGGGCAGTCTGTCGACGCATTTCATTGGCACGCGTCAGGGTTTGACTCCAGGCCCTGCCTGACCGAAGCTGACGGCTTTGCACAAGCTTGTCAGCAATGGATTCCTGCATGCCCCAGTCTCGCCGCTACCTGATCATCAGCCTCTGCGCGCTGTTCGCCGTTGTGCTGGCCTGGTTTTTCCTGCGCAGCACCACCCCCGACGTCCCGCCTGCGATCAAGCGGGGTTACAGCGAAGCGCTGGAGCAGGCCCGCGCCGGAAAGCCCGGCGCTGCGCGGGTGCTCTATCAACAACTGGCGCGCCCCGACATCTCCGATAAACGACGAATCTGGCTGCACGCCGAACTGCCTAACTACCCAAGCTCGGTCGCCCTCAAACTGGCGGATGCCGACTTGCAACGCGAATCGCCCCAGGTGCGCGTGGCGGCCATCAAGAGCATCAGCGCCTTGGTGCCCAATGGCCAGCGCAGCCTGTTGATCGGGCCATTGCTCGATGACGGCGAACAGCAGGTGCGTTATGCCGCGGTAAATGCCTTGCTCGGCCTGTCCCCGGATGAGCTTGGCTTGTATTTTGGCCCGCTGGAACAGGCGATCGATGCCTGGGAAAAGGACCTGAAGACGCAGCCGCCCAGCGCTGACAATTATTACCAGCTGGCTCGGCTGCATCTGCACAACGGCGACCTGAAGGAGGCGCAGCAGGCGCTGGAGAAAACCCTGCAACTGGCCCCCACCAATTTGCCGGCGCTGGTGATGCAAATCGACGTACTGGACAGGCAAGGCCAGAGCGACGCCGCCCGGCTGCTGTTGGCCAAACAGTTGAAAGCCCAGCCGGATTCGGCTTACCTGCAACATGCCCTAGGAATGTGGTTGCTGCATCACGGGCAGAGTGAATATGCCGTCCTGGGTTTGGCCAAGGCGGTAGAGCTGGAACCGGATAACAAGGACTACCGCTACGACCTGGCTACTACATTGCACGATGAGCAGGAACTGGAAGCGGCGCAGAAGCAGTTGCAGGAAATAGTCCAGCGCCATCCCGCCGATCGTCGGGCCCGGGTGTTGTTGATCAATTACTGGAAGGAAAGCGGGCAGTTGCAGAATGTGCAGATTCTGCTGGCTCAGCTTGAGCAGATGAACCCGGATGACCCGGCGTTGCAGCAGGGGCTTTGAGGCAAGTTGGATCCAGTAGAAGCAACTACTGCTTTGCTTCCACAATCCTGCATACCCAGCAACTTGCCAAAGCCCTCAATCCTGAATAACTCACAACTCGGTAAAGCCCAAAATACGCCAAAACGGCAAATAGTGTGGAACCGCCGTGATGGCACAAGGTCAAGTGATCAGGCAGTCCGAGCAGGCACTTCAGGCCTGCGGCCTCGCTTCCCCTAGTCATGAGAGGGCTTTTTTTGTCTACATCTAACGAGTTGTTCAGCGCAAAGGCCGCTACCGGTATCGAGGGTCTGGATGACATCCTGGCCGGTGGCTTGTCCCGCGGACACGTTTTTTTGCTGGAGGGTGAGCCCGGTACCGGCAAAACCACCATTGCCTTGCATTTTTTGATGGCGGGCGCTCGAGCCGGCGAGCGCTCGTTGTACATCACGCTTTCGGAAACCGAACGAGAGTTGCGTCAGGGCGCGTTGTCCCACGGTTGGGAACTGGACGAAAACATCCATATCTTCGAGCTGACACCTCCGGAAAGCCTGCTCAACGCCGAACATCAGCAAAGCCTGCTGTATTCCTCCGACCTGGAGCTTGGCGAAGCGACCCGGCAGATTTTTGAAGTGGTCGAGCGCGTCAAGCCGACCCGCGTTGTACTGGACAGCCTCTCTGAGATCCGTCTGCTGGCCCAGAGCTCGCTGCGCTATCGTCGGCAGATCCTCGCCATCAAGCATTACTTCGTGCGCTACGACGCCACCGTTGTGCTGCTGGATGACCTGACTACCGAATCCCTGGACAAGACCGTGCACAGCGTCGCGCACGGGGTCATTCGCCTGGAAGAGTTGACGCCCAACTACGGCGCCGAACGTCGGCGTATCCGCGTGGTGAAATACCGCGGCCAGAAGTACCGCGGTGGTTACCATGACTTCACCATCATGGGCGACGGCGTGCATGTCTTCCCCCGCCTGGTGGCCGCCGAACACCGCGGCAAATACATCCGCACGCAATTGACCAGCAGCATCAAAGAGCTTGATGCCCTGCTCGGCGGCGGCATCGAAACCGGCTCCAGCACCCTCATCCTTGGCCCCGCCGGTACGGGAAAATCGCTGATTTCGATGATCTTTGCGGCAGCGGCAGTGCTGCGCGGGGAAAAGGCCGCGTTGTTTATCTTCGACGAAGAATTGGGGCTGCTGTTCGAGCGCATGAATAACATGGGCATTGACCTCAAGGCCCTGCAGGACACCGGCAACCTGATGATCGAGCAGGTCGACGCGGCCGAGCTGTCCCCCGGCGAATTTTCCCACCGGGTGCGCCGTTGCGTGGATGAACGCGGAATCAAGACAGTGGTGATCGACAGCATCAACGGCTATCAGGCCGCCATGCCCGAAGAAAATGCCCTGGTCCTGCACATGCACGAGTTGTTGCTGTACCTCAACCGTCGGGGCGCAGCGACGTTCATGACCGTTGCCCAGCACGGCCTGGTAGGCGACATGCAGGCCCCCGTCGATATTACCTACCTGGCCGACACGGTGATCTTGCTGCGCTATTTCGAAGCGCTGGGCAAGGTTCGCCGCGCGATCTCCATCATCAAGAAGCGTACGGGCAGCCACGAATCCACCATCCGCGAATACCGTATCAGCGGCAAGGGCATGACCATCGGCGAGCCGCTCGATGCCTTTCAGGGTGTGCTGCGCGGCGTGCCTACCTACATGGGCGCCAGCAAGCCGTTACTCGGGGACGAAGCCCCGTGACGGCTCAAGTAGCAACGTCCGAGCGCGCGATCATCCTCGCACCGCTGGGACGTGACAGCCAGATCGCTTTGATGTTGCTTAATGAAGCCGGGTTTACCGGGATCATCACCCGCGACCTGACGTCCTTGTGCAGAGAGCTGGAGGTTGGTGCCGGAGTGTTGCTGATTTCTTCGGAGGCCTTGCTGGGCGGCGATCTCGAACCCCTGGTGGGGCTGATCGAGCAACAGCCGGCATGGTCGGATCTGCCCATCGTGCTGATGACCTATCACGGTGGCCCTGAGCAAAATCCCGCTTCGCGTTTCAGCCCGCAACTGGGCAACGTGACCTTCCTCGAGCGCCCTTTTCATCCGGTGACCTTGATCAGCCTGGTCACCACGGCCTTGCGCGGGCGCCGACGACAGTACGAAGCCAGGGACCGGCTGATCGACCTGAGTCAAAGCGAGCTGCGCCTGCAGAATACCCTCGAAACCCTGGAACAGCAGGTTGAGGAACGCACCGCGCAGTTGCGCCATAACGAAGAAGTCCTGCGCCAGTCGCAAAAAATGGAAGCCGTGGGCCAGCTCACGGGTGGCATTGCTCACGACTTCAACAACATGTTGACCGGGATCATTGGCAGCCTGGAGCTGTTACGCCGGCGTCTGGCCCGTGGTCGCACGGACGACCTGGACGGCTTGATCGACCTGGGTGTGACTTCGGCCAATCGCGCCGCTGGCCTGACCCACCGGCTGCTGGCGTTTTCACGCCGCCAGTCACTGGATTCCAAACCCGTGGAGATGAACGCCCTGGTGGTCTCCATGGGCGAGCTGTTGCAGCGCAGCATTGACGAAAGCATTCAGCTGGATATGCAGCTGGATCAGCAACTGTGGGTGGCCGAGGCCGATCCCAATCAGCTGGAAAGCGCCCTGCTGAACCTCGTCATCAATGCCCGGGACGCCATGCCCAACGGCGGCAAACTGGTGGTCAAGACTCGCAACGAACACCTGGATGCGACCTTTACCGATGCCCATGCCAATCTGGAGCCGGGCGACTACGTGATGCTCAGCGTCACGGACAACGGCTGCGGCATGCCACAAAGCACCATCACCCGGGCCTTTGACCCCTTCTTCACTACCAAGCCCATCGGCCAAGGCACGGGACTGGGCCTGTCGATGATCTATGGTTTCAGCAAGCAGTCGCGGGGTCATGTGGCCATCAGCAGTGAAGTGGGTGCGGGCACTACCGTGAGCCTGTACCTGCCGCGTTTTGGCGGTGATGTGCCACAGTACCTGCCGGTGGATGCACCTCATGCGCCCTTCGCGCGAAACGGCGAGACGGTGTTGATCGTTGAAGATGATCCGGCCGTGCGAGTGCTGGTCAGCACGGTCCTGAGCGATCTCGGCTACGCCTATGTGGAAGCCGGCGACGCAGACAGCGCAGTACCGATCCTTGATTCGACGCAACGCATCGACCTGATGATCAGTGACGTCGGGCTGCCTGGCATGAACGGGCGGCAGCTGGCGGAGATCGGGCGCCAGTTCCGGCCGGATCTCAAGGTGTTGTTCATTACCGGTTACGCAGAACATGCGGCGGTGCGTGGAGGGTTTCTTGACCCTGGGATGCAGATGATCACCAAGCCCTTCACCTTCGACCTGTTGACGGCGAAGGTGCGGGAGATGATCCGTATTTGAGCCTGCAGGCTTTTTTGGCCGGTTTTGGCCTGGCTTGACCGGTTTTGGCCGATTTGGCCGATTTGGCCGATTTTGGACCGGTAGGAGCTGCCGAAGGCTGCGATCTTTTGATTTTGATTTTGATTTCGGGATCGGGAGATCGCGCTGGATTACTTCAGATCAAAAGATCGCAGCCTCGTTTCACTCGACAGCTCCTACGCAGGTCCTACGCAGCTCCTACGCAGGTCGTACGCAGCTCCTGCGGGTGTCTTCGCAGCTTCTACGACAGCATGTCCCGCATCAATTCCTGCAACACATCCAGATCGAATGGTTTGCCCAGGATGGGTGCNTCCTACGCAGCTCCTACGCAGGTCGTACGCAGCTCCTGCGGGTGTCTTCGCAGCTTCTACGACAGCATGTCCCGCATCAATTCCTGCAACACATCCAGATCGAATGGTTTGCCCAGGATGGGTGCCTTGCGGGTAATCGGGCTGTCGGTCTCGCGGATTTCCTGCGGGTAGCCGCTGATGAATATCACCTTCAGTTCCGGTCGCAGCTTTACTGCGGGCTCGGCGATCTGCACGCCGGAAATGCCACCCGGCAGGCGGAAGTCGGTGATCATCATGTCCAGGTGCGGTTTGCTGGCGAGGATAGCGAAGGCCTCCTCGCCGTTCTCAGCCTGCAGCACGCGGTAGCCCTCGCCCGATAAATAAGCGGACAACACCATCAATATCGAGGGGTCATCCTCGACGACAAGTACTACATCTTGCGCATCTTCACTCATGGGAAGCCTTTGTTCGGTCAATAGCTGCTGATACGACCGTGGGGTCGACCAGAGGTTGCGTTTATCTGGCTGATTTCCTACAGCGGCAGACAAACGCGAAACAGGGCACCTTCGCCAATCCGGCTTTCGACCGTAATGGTACCGCCGTGGGCCGTTACAATCTGTTCTGAAATAAACAGGCCCAGGCCCAGGCCGGCGACGGCGTGCTTGGCCGTGACGCGCTCGAACTGCTGGAAGATCCGTTTCTGGTTTTCTTCCCCGATGCCGATCCCTTGATCCTGCACTTCTACCCGCGCCTGACCGTTCTCACTGTACACCTTCACGGTGATCGGGCTTTTGGCGCCGTACCGTAAAGCGTTGGTCAACAAGTTTGAGATCACTTGTTCGATACGAAATTCATCCCAATTGCCCTCTATCGGTTCATCGGCATCCAGGGAAACCGAGGACTCGGCCGCGTCGATTTGCGGGGCGAAGTTTTGCAGCAAACCACGCACCAGCGCCGAGAGATCGAAGCGGCTTGGGCGGATCGACAGTTTCCCGGTACGAATCCGCGAAACATCCAACATGTCTTCGATCAGGCGGATCAGGCTTTTTATCTGCCGTTCGTCGCGATCGACCATGGCGTGCATCTTGTCCAGGGTGAAAGCGGCGGCGTTTTCCCGGGCCAGGTGCATCTTGCGCAGCTGGGTTTCCAGGATCAGGCCATTGAGCGGAGTGCGCACTTCGTGGGCGACGATCGACATGAAGTCATCGCGCATGCGCACCGCCTGCTCCAGTTCCAGCTGGGTACTTTGTAATCGCTGCAGCAGCGCCTCCTGCTCGCGACGGCTTTGCTCAAGCGCTTCGACCTGCTGTTTCATCGCCTTGCTCTGGCGATACAGGTCGACGAACACATTGACCTTGCTCTTGACCGCATGGATATCCAGCGGCTTGTGCAGGAAGTCCACCGCCCCGCTTTCGTAGCCCTTGAACGCGTAATTGAGCTCGCGACCGGCGGCGCTGACGAATACGATCGGAATGTTCCGGGTCTTTTCCGTGCCGCGCATCAACTCGGCGAGTTCAAAGCCGTTCATGCCGGGCATCTGCACGTCGAGAATGGCCATGGCGAACTCGTGCTGCAGCAGCAGGGACAGGGCTTCGTCGGCGGACAAGGCCTTATACACCATGCGGTCTTCGCGCTTGATCAGCGCTTCGAGCGCCAGCAGGTTCTCCGGCAGATCGTCGACGATCAGCAGTTTGGCTTGAATATTACTTAGCATGCGATTCGTTCCAGCTCGACTAGCAGACGGCCGATGCCGTGAATGGGAAGTATGTGATCGGGCTGGTGGGTGGCCAATGCCGCCAACGGCATGGTGGCCACCTGCGCCTCTTGCGGATCCTGGACGATGGTCAGGCCGCCCCGGTCCTTGACCTGTGCCAGGCCGCCGGCACCGTCGCGGTTGGCGCCGGTCAACAGCACCGCCGCGAGGTTGACGCCATAGGCATCGGCCGCGGATTCGAACAGGTAATCGATGGCCGGGCGCGAGTGGTGCACGCGATCTTCCAGGCTCAGGGAGAAGGTCCGGTCCTGTTCCACCGAGAGGTGATAACCGGGCGCCGCGAAATACAGCGTGCCCGGCGCGACCGGCGTCTTGTCACTGGCCTCCATCACCGGCATCGAGACCCGACGGGCGAACACTTCGGTCAGATGACTGCGGCGCGCATCGGGCAGGTGCAGGACGACGATGATCGGCAGCTTGAAGCCCTCACGCAGCGGGCTGAGGATGTTCAGCAAGGCTTCGACCCCGCCTGCCGAGGCGCCGATCACGATGGCTTCAATCGAAGAATGGCTCATGATTTGCGGTAGATCCGTTCTTGTTTGACCAAGGGTTCGAATTGCTTGCCGAAGGCTGAAAACTCCGGTGTTTCCTTACTGCCCAGTACCAGGAAGCCGCGATGGCACAGTGACTCATGAAACAAGCCAAAGGCCCTGTCCTGAAGTTTTTTATTGAAATAAATCATGACGTTACGGCAGGAAATTAACTGAGTTTCTGAAAACACACTGTCGGTGGCCAGGCTGTGATCGGCGAAGGTCACGTTCTCGCACAGCGACTTGTCGAAAATCGCGTAGCCGTAAGCGGCCGTGTAGTACTCGGAGAAAGAACGCTGGCCACCGGCTTTCTGGTAGTTGGCTGTGTAGGCCCGCACGTTTTCCATGGAAAAGATGCCTTGCTTGGCTTTAGCCAGAGAACGCGGGTTGATGTCGGTGGCGTAGATGATGGTGCGGTCCAGCAAGCCTTCTTCGCGCAGCAGGATCGCCATCGAATAGACTTCTTCCCCAGTGCTGCAGCCGGCGATCCAGATTTTGATCGAGGGGTAGGTCTTGAGCAACGGCACCACTTCCTGACGAATGGCCAGGAAGTGCGAGGGGTCGCGAAACATCTCGCTGACCGGGATGGTCAGCAGCTGCAGCAATTGCATGAACGCCGTCGGGTCGTGCAGGACCTTCTCCTGCAGCGCCGAAATGGTCGCACATTCGAACTGGCCCAACGCGTGCTGCACCCGGCGCTTGATCGAAGCGCCGGAGTAGTCGCGAAAGTCATAGCTGTACTTGAGGTAAATGGCCTCGATCAGCAGCCGCAATTCGATTTCGGTATTGGCTTGCACTAAATGCGTTCCATCTTCGGTAACCACACTCGAATCAACGAGAACAGGCGATCCAGGTCAATGGGCTTGGCCAGGTAATCATTGGAGCCGGCCTGCAGGCAGCGTTCCTGATCATCCTTCATGGCCTTGGCCGTCACCGCAATGATCGGCAGCTTGCGCCAGCGCGGGTCCTTGCGAATCTCGATGGTGGCTTCAAAGCCGTCCATCTCCGGCATCATTACGTCCATCAACACCAGATCGATGTCCTCAACTTCATTCAACCTTTCAATCGCTTCACGACCGTTACGGCCAATGACCACTACAGCGCCTTTTTGCTCGAGCGCGCTGGTGAGGGCGAAAATATTGCGCACGTCGTCGTCTACCAACAGCACTTTGCGACCCTCGAAGACCTTGTCGCGGCTACGGGCGGTCTTGAGCATCTTCTGCCGTTCATGGGACAGCTGGGATTCGACTTTGTGCAGAAAGAGTGTCACCTCGTCGAGCAATCGCTCCGGTGAACGCGCGCCCTTGATGATGATCGAGCGCGAGTACTTGCGCAGCTCGGCCTCTTCATCCCGGGTGAGGTTGCGGCCGGTGTAGACGATCACAGGCGGGAAGGAACAGATGTCCTCGGTGGACATGCGCTTGAGCAGTTCATTGCCCAGCATGTCCGGCAGCTTCAGGTCGATGATCATGCAGTCGTAGATGGTGGTGCGCAGCAGCTCCAGCGCTTCCTGGGCATAGCCAACCGCGGTGATCTCGATGTCCTCGTCGCCAATCAGGCGGGCGATGCTGTCGCGCTGCAGGTCGTCATCTTCCACCAGCAGCACGCGCTTGACCTTCTGGGTCAGCTTCGCTTCCAGGCGGGCGAACACATCCTTGAGCTCTTCGCGGGTGGTCGGTTTGACGGCGTAACCGATGGCGCCCATGTGCATGGCCGCTTCCACTCGGTCCTCGACCGAAATCACGTGCACCGGGATATGCCGCGTGTCTGCGTGTTCCTTGAGGCGCTGCAGCACGGTCAGGCCGGAATGGTCCGGCAGACGCATGTCCAGCAGGATCGCGTCCGGAATGTACTCCCTGGCCAGGTTGTAACCTTCGTCGGCGCCATGGGCAACCAGGCACTGGTAGCCCAGTTCATGCGCCAGGTCGTAGAGAATGTGTGCGAAATTCGGCTCGTCCTCCACCACCAGGATGCAGCGCGTGGCAAACGGCGCCTTGCTGCGGTCATCGTTGAAGCGGGGGATGTCGACCGGCGCAATCAGCGGTGCCAGGGCAGGCGGTGCGGCGACTTTGTGCGAGACGGCCACGGGCGCCGGAACTACCGGCGCAACCGGGCTTTCACCCGGCTCGACATATTGCTGCGGCAGCACCAGGGTGAACACGCTGCCCTTCCCCGGTTCACTGGTGACACTGATGGAACCGCCGAGCAATGCGGCCAGATCCCGGGAAATCGACAGCCCCAGGCCGGTGCCGCCGTAGCGCCGGTTGGTGGTGCCGTCGGCCTGGCGGAAGGCTTCGAAGATGCTTTCCTGCTGATCGGCGGCAATGCCAATCCCGGAATCGCGCACGACGAACGCAATGCCATCATCCGGCATGCTGGTAACGGTGAGGCTGACCGTGCCGCTCTCGGTGAACTTCACGGCGTTGGACAGCAGGTTCTTGATCACCTGCTCCAGGCGCTGGCGGTCGGTGTAGATCATCAGCGGCGAACCGTCTTGCAGCTCGACCTGGAAATCCAGCTTCTTTTGCGTCGCCAGCGGCTGGAACATACCGCGCAAGCCGTCCACCAGGCGCGCGACGCTGGTGTTCTCGGGGAGCATCTCGAGCTTGCCGGCCTCGACCTTGGAAATGTCGAGGATGTCGTTGATCAGATGCAGCAGATCGTTGCCTGCCGAATAGATCGACTCGGCAAACTTGACCTGCTCGGCGCTGAGATTGTCCTGGGGATTTTCCGCCAGCAGTTTGGCCAGGATCAGCGAGCTGTTCAGCGGCGTGCGCAGCTCATGGGACATGTTGGCGAGGAATTCGGACTTGTACTTGCTCGAACGCTGCAACTCCTCGGCACGCTCTTCCAGCTGCGTTTGAGCCAGATTGAGCTCAGTGTTCTTCTGGTCCATGGCGTCGCGCTGATCGGCGAGGATCTGCGCCTGCTCGGCCAGCTGTTCATTGGTCTGCTCCAGCTCCACCTGCTGGGTTTCCAGGTGCGCCTGGGATTCCTTGAGGATACGCGACTGCTCTTCGAGCTCTTCGTTGGCGGTCTTGAGTTCTTCCTGCTGAACCTGCAGCTCTTCATTGAGTTGCTGGGTTTCGGCCAGCACCTCTTGCAGGCGCTGGCGATAACGCGCGGCCTCGATCGAGGTGCCAATGTTGCCGGCAATCAGCTCCAGCAACTCGACGTCACGGTCACTGAGGGGGCGCAGAAAGCCCAGCTCGATTACGCCATTGACCCGCTCGTCGTCGCTGGTCGGGACCACCAACACACTGTGCGGCAGCCCTTCGCCCAGGGCAGAGCTGACCTTGAAGTAATCACTGGGCACCTTGTCCAGGCGAATCAGCTGGGCCCGTTGCGCCACCTGCCCGACAATCCCTTCATCGCTATAAATGTAGTGCTCACGCTCTTCCTGTTCCCGGGAAAACCCGTAGGACGCAATGCGCTTGAGGCCACCGTGCTCTTCGCGCACATAGATAGCCGCGACCGCTGAACCGAGGTACTGCGCGCAGAACTGCAGGATATTGCGCCCCAGCACGTTCAGCGAAAGCTGCCCCAGAACCTGTTCGGCGAGTTCAGTCTGGCCATTGCGCAGCCAGGCCTGCTGCTCCAGACGATTGGCGCTGGACTGCTGCGCGGCCAGGTTGGCGGCGTAGTTCTGCGACAGGTTGAGCAGGTCGCGGCGGCCTATATAGGCCAGCAGCGCACTGATCCCGGCGACGAACAGCAGGTACAGGGCGATGCTCCAGATGGTGGTGCGGCGCACGTCTTCATTGCGCGAGGCGCGCAACTGCTGCTCCATCTCGATCACGTCTTCGAACTGCTTGCGTATTTCATCGGTCAGGCGTTTGCCGCGCCCGGCCTTGACCGCACCACGGTAGTCGCCACTGGAACGTTGCAAGTCGATCATCGATTGCGCATAGCTGGCCCATTCGCCCTGCAGCGCTTCGAGGCGACGCAGACGATCGGTCTGTACCGGGTTGTCACTGGTCAGTTCCAGCAAGGTGTTGAGAGCAACCTTGATCCGCGGGCGCGCGGTTTCATAGGGTTCGAGAAACTTCTCGTCACCGCTGAGCAGATAGCCGCGCATCCCGGTTTCCAGATCGACGGTCAGTTTCACCGCTTCGTTGGCGTTATTGATCACCCGATCGGTATGTTCCACCCACTGGATGGTTGACAACAGATAGAGGATCAGGGACACGAAGAACACCGCACTGACAACGCCCACACCCAATGGCAGGCTGACGTTGCGGCTCAGGAGTTTACGGAATCGTTGCTCATCTACCGAAGACGCAGAGGTCATGTGGGAGCCTTGTCGAACTGTTAAAAAACAGGGAGTTTGCCCCATAACGGGCATATTGATCCAATTTTCTGACGGGTATTTCCGCAAAATTCTACATTCAGCTGTTCCAGAACCAAGGAGCGGTTATCCTTCCCGCGCTTGAGCAGCTATTCTTTTTTCAGCACGAGGGGAACTTGTCGGGCCCCGCCGTTTACTCAAGCAAGACTCCGGCGAATCTGATCGACCGGCCAACACCATTTCAATCTTTGGGAACCCTATTATGTCTTCCGCCGCGTCCATCATCCTGGTAGTCGAAGACGACGACATCGTGCGCATGTTGATCGTCGATGTACTGGAGGAACTGGAATTCGAGGTGCTGGAGGCTGATGGCGGCGAGCAGGCGCTGGCGTTCCTGGCCAACGCCGGGCAAACCATCGATCTGATGATGACTGATGTCGGCCTGCCGGGCATGGACGGGCGTGAGCTGGCCGACAAGGCGCGTCAGCTGCGTGCCCGCTTGCCGATCCTGTTCGCCAGCGGTTACGCCGAAAACATTGATGTGCCTGAGGGCATGCACCTGATTGGCAAGCCGTTCTCGATCGATGCGCTGCGGGACAAGGTCAAGGGCATCCTGCAGGCCGCCAGCTAAACCCTCATAGCGCCAGGATCGCTGCGGACTGTGCTTTAATTGCGCGCTTTTTTCCGCATGACACTCCCTGCCCGCTTCAAGGAACCACCCTCAATGAGTCAGCCCCGCGCAGCCAAAGTCCTGGTGATCGGTTACGTTTGGCCCGAGCCCCGCTCCTCGGCGGCCAGCGGCCATGTGATGCAAATCCTCGAAACCTTCCTGCACCAGGGCTGGGACATTACGTTCGGCAGCCCGGCAGGTGCTGGCGAGCACCCGGCTGACCTCACCGCCCTGGGCATTCGCCAGGTACCGATCGAGCTCAACAACAGCAGTTTCGACGCGTTTGTCAGTGAGCTGGCCCCGGATGTTGTGCTGTTCGACCAGTTCATGATGGAAGAACAATTCGGCTGGCGGGTAGAAAAGCACTGCCCCAATGCACTGCGAGTGCTGGAAACTTCAGACCTGCAGAGCCTGCGTCACGCCAGGCACCAACGCCTCAAGGAGCGCCTGAAGGCCAGCGCTGACCTCGAAGACTTCAACGAATTGTTTGCCCCCGCGTTACGGCAGGAATTCGAACTCATGGCCGATGCCGACCTGGCCAAGCGTGAGCTTGCCGCCATTTATCGTTGCGACCTGACGCTGATGATCTCCGAGGTGGAGATCGATTTGCTGGTGCAGCAATTCAAGGTGCCCCGTGAATTGTTGCACTGGTGTCCGCTGATGATCGATGTGCCCACCCGGCCAGCGACTCGCTTCGAAGACCGCGCGCATTTTCTCAGCATCGGTAACTTCCGGCATGCGCCGAACTGGGATGCAGTGCTGTGGCTCAAGACGACGATCTGGCCGTTGATTCGCCAGCAATTGCCCGCTGCCCAGCTCCACATCTATGGGGCTTACACACCGCCCAAGGCAACCGCGCTGCACAACGCCGCCCAGGGTTTTCATGTAATGAACTGGGCCGAGGATGCCTTGCAAGTCATGTCCGCGGCCAGGGTGTGCCTGGCTCCCTTGCGCTTTGGCGCGGGTATCAAGGGCAAGCTGGTGGATGCGATGCTGTGCGGCACGCCGAATGTCACAACGCCGGTTGGCGCAGAAGGCATGCACGGCCTGGAACCCTGGCCAGGTGCAATTACCCGCACGGCCCAGGCGTTTGCCGACAGCGCGGTACAACTGCACAACGACCGCACCTGCTGGCTGGACGCACAGGCCAAAGGCCTGCAATTGCTCGGGCTGCGCTATCGCCAGGCGGAGCATGGCCCGGCGCTGATCAGCCGAATTGAAGAATGCCGTCGAAACCTGGGTTCAATCCGGCGCGACAACTTTACCGGCAGCATGCTGCGCCATCACCAGCACAAGAGCACTCAGTACATGTCGCAGTGGATCGAAGCGAAAAACCGTCAGCCTCAGTAACCCTGTGAGACTGCGGGTGGCGCCTCCGGCTCGGAAAGAGGCATGATCGGCAGGCGAATATTCTGAAAGTGCCCTGACATGACCCGAGCAGCCAGAGTCACCGACCCTTCCTACGAGTTGATGGACGACCATAACGGATTGTCCATCATCTATCGCCAGCACGGCTTCCCCTGCCCTCTGGTACGTTGGCATTTCCACAAGGAATACGAACTGCACCTGATCGTCGCCAGCTCCGGCAAAGTGTTCATCGGCGATTACATTGGCAACTTCTACCCGCAAAGCCTGTTCCTCACCGGCCCCAACCTGCCCCATAACTGGATCAGCCAGGTGGCCGAGGACGAAGTGGTGCCCAAGCGCGACATGCTGGTCAACTTCACGGACGAGCTGTTCGACAGTGGCCACCTGGTGTTCGCCGAACTCAAGACCCTGGCGCCGCTGCTGGAGCGTGCGCAATACGGTATTGAATTTCGCTGCAAGCGCACCATCCGCCAGGCCATGGGCCTGATGCAACGCATTGCCGATACCCGCGGCGTCACGCGCCTGGGGCACTTTTTCATTCTGCTGGAGTTGCTGGCAGCCTCTGACGACTTTCAGTTGCTGTCCGGCGCCACCTCGCCGCAGTTGGCCGACGAGCACAACGTCGACCGCACTAACCGCGCGGTTGATTACATTTTTGCGCACTACGCCCGGGAGCTTCCGCTGGAGGAGGTTGCCGAGCATCTGGGCATGAAGCCGACGTACTTCAGTCGAGTGTTCAAGCAATCCACGGGGCGCTGCTTCATCGAATTCGTCAACCGCCTGCGCATCAGTAAGTCCTGCGAGCTGCTGGCCGATGGCGACAAGCCGGTGACCGATGTGTGCTTCGAGTCCGGGTTCAACAACATCTCCAATTTCAATCGGCGCTTCCAGCAACTCAAGGGCATGACCCCCTCGCATTACCGGCGGTTGGCGGTGCAGCGCCTGACCGAGCAGAATTCTGGTTGAGCGCCAGTGCAAAATAGTATCGATGCAAGTGCGATGGATGATTTGTCACGCCATCGATAGAAGGCTGTAATCAGTGCACAGTCTTCCCAGCACCGGAAGACACAAAAACAATAACCATCCGTCTGCCGTCCTCTGGCTGCAGAAAAGGAGTGCACGATGCAACCTTCTGTAAAAGCTCTGCTTGCCCTCACCTGCATGACCCTCAGTAGCGTCAGCCTGGCTGCCCAGACCCTGACCATCGCCACCGTCAACAACAGCGACATGATCCGCATGCAAAAACTCTCGAAAACGTTCGAGGCCGAGCATCCGGAGATCAAGCTCAATTGGGTGGTACTGGAAGAAAATGTCCTGCGTCAAAGGCTGACAACGGACATCGCCACCCAGGGCGGTCAGTTCGACGTTCTGACCATTGGCATGTACGAAGCCGCACTCTGGGGCGCCAAGGGTTGGCTGGAGCCAATGAAGGATCTGCCGGCCAACTATGCCCTGGAAGACGTCTTTCCTTCGGTCCGTGAAGGCCTGTCGGTCAAAGGGTCGCTCTATGCCCTGCCGTTTTACGCGGAAAGCTCGATCACCTATTACCGCACCGATTTGTTCAAGGAAGCCGGGCTGACCATGCCCGAGCGCCCTACCTGGACGCAAATTGGTGAATTCGCCAGCAAACTCACCAACAAGGATAAAGAGCAGTACGGCATCTGCCTGCGCGGCAAAGCCGGCTGGGGGGAAAACATGGCGCTGGTCACCACCCTCGCCAATGCCTACGGTGCTCGCTGGTTCGATGAGCAATGGCGGCCTGAATTTAGCGGGCCGGAGTGGAAAAATGCGCTGAATTTCTACGTCGACACCATGAAAAAGTCCGGGCCACCGGGCGCCTCCAGCAACGGCTTCAACGAAAACCTGGCACTGTTCAACAGCGGCAAATGTGCGATCTGGGTCGATGCCAGCGTGGCTGGCTCGTTCGTCACGGACAAGACCCAGAGCAAAGTGAGCGAGCACGTGGGCTTTACCTTCGCGCCGCATGAGGTCACCGACAAGGGTTCGGCCTGGCTGTACTCCTGGGCACTGGCGATACCCACCAGCTCCAAGGCCAAGGAGGCGGCGAAAACCTTCAGCGCCTGGGCCACTTCCAGGGAATACGGCGTACTGGTTGCCGAAAAAGATGGCATTGCCAACGTACCACCTGGCACCCGGGTCTCGACTTACAGCGACGCTTACATGAGCGCCGCGCCATTCGCCAAGGTCACGCTTGAATCCCTCAAGGCTGCGGACCCGAGCAAACCGACCCTCAAGCCGGTGCCCTACATCGGCATCCAGTTGGTGACCATTCCCGAGTTCCAGGGCATTGGCACCCAGGTCGGCAAATCGTTCTCGGCGGCGCTGATTGGCCAGACCTCGGTCGACCAGGCGCTGACGGCGGCGCAGCAAACCACCGAGCGAGAGATGAAGCGCGCGGGTTATCCGAAGTAACCCGCGTCCCCTTGTAGGAGCGAGCCGGCTCGCGATGGTGTGTCAGGCGACACCCATTTATCTGACCCACCATCACGAGCAAGCTCGCGCCTACAGATCTTTATCTGCCTGTTCCTAATCGGTTCTATCGCCATGAATACTTCAACTGCCAAAGCTCACATGGATATTCCCCAACCGGTGCGTAAGAGCCGGTTGGCCAACCCTGGCTGGTTTCTGGTCAGCCCCTCGGTGGCGTTGTTGCTGCTGTGGATGATCGTACCCCTGGGCATGACGGTTTACTTTTCGATGATTCGCTACAACCTGCTTAACCCGGGTGAAAACGAATTTATCGGGCTGGAAAACTTTACCTACTTCCTGACGGACTCCGGGTTCATGCCGGGCGCCACCAACACGCTGTTGCTGGTCGGCAGCGTGCTGCTGATCAGCGTAGTGCTTGGGGTGCTGATCAGTGCCTTGCTCGAGGCCAGTGAGTTTCTCGGGCGCGGCATCGTGCGGGTGATGCTGATCTCGCCATTCTTCATCATGCCCACCGTCGGTGCGCTGATCTGGAAGAACCTGATTTTCCACCCGGTGTCGGGGATTCTTGCCTACGTGTGGAAACTGTTCGGCGCGCAACCGGTGGACTGGCTGGCGCACTACCCGCTGCTGTCGATCATCATCATTGTCTCGTGGCAATGGCTGCCCTTCGCGATTCTGATCCTGATGACCGCCATGCAGTCCCTCGACCAGGAACAGAAAGAAGCAGCTCGCCTGGACGGTGCCGGGCCGGTCGCGATTTTCTGGCACCTGACACTGCCGCACCTGGCACGTCCCATTGCCGTCGTGGTGATGATCGAAACCATCTTCCTGCTCTCGGTGTTTGCCGAAATATTCACCACCACCAATGGCGGCCCCGGTTATGCCTCGACCAACCTCGCCTACCTGATCTACAACCAGGCGCTGGTGCAGTTCGACGTCGGCATGGCGTCCGCCGGTGGCTTGATTGCGGTGGTGATCGCCAACATCGCCGCCATCGTGCTGGTGCGCATGATCGGCAAAAACCTGACAGACAAAGCCTGAGGCCTGCGCCATGACCCTTCAACAATCCCGTCGCCTGCAAAGCCTGCTGCTTGGCACCCTGGCCTGGGCTATCGCGATCCTGATCTTCTTTCCGATTTTCTGGATGGTGCTGACCAGCTTCAAGACTGAGATCGATGCGTTCGCCACGCCGCCGCAGTTCATTTTCAGCCCCACCCTGGAGAATTACCTGCACATCAATGAGCGCAGCGATTACTTCAGCTTCGCCTGGAATTCGGTGGTGATTTCCTTCAGCGCCACCGCCTTGAGCCTGCTGATCGCGGTACCGGCGGCCTACTCGATGGCGTTCTATGAAACCCCGCGCACCAAAGGCACGCTGCTGTGGATGCTGTCGACCAAGATGCTGCCACCGGTGGGCGTACTGATGCCGATCTACCTGCTGGCCAAGAGCTTCGGCCTGCTCGATACGCGCATCGCTCTGATTGTGATCTACACGCTGATCAACCTGCCGATCGTGGTCTGGATGATTTACACCTACTTCAAGGACATTCCCAAGGACATCCTCGAAGCGGCGCGCCTGGACGGCGCAACGCTGTGGCAGGAGATGGTGCGCGTGCTGCTGCCTATCGCCAAGGGTGGCCTGGCTTCTACCGTGCTGCTGTCGCTGATCCTGTGCTGGAACGAAGCGTTCTGGTCGCTGAACCTGACCTCGTCGAAAGCCGCGCCGCTGACCGCCTTGATCGCTTCGTACTCCAGCCCCGAGGGACTGTTTTGGGCCAAGTTGTCGGCAGTCTCGACCCTGGCCTGCGCGCCGATCCTGATTTTTGGCTGGATCAGCCAGAAACAGCTGGTGCGCGGCCTGTCATTTGGTGCGGTGAAATGACGATCGCCCACCACGCGTTCCCCTGTAGGAGCGAGCTTGCTCGCGATGGACGTGAACGATAACGCGCGCTGCCTCAAAGCACTCATTGTCCGGACGTTTTTCGCGCGCAAGCTCGCTCCTGCGGAACAGTCCGGGTTAACGCATAAAACACGTGGAGGCCCATCATCATGGCCAACCTTAGAATCAAGAATCTGCAAAAGGGTTTCGAAGGCTTCTCCATCATCAAGGGCATCGACCTGGAAGTGAACGACAAGGAATTCGTGGTCTTCGTCGGCCCCTCGGGCTGTGGCAAATCCACCCTGCTGCGCCTGATTGCCGGGCTGGAAGAAGTCAGCGGCGGCACCATCGAGCTCGATGGCCGCGACATTACCGAAGTCAGCCCGGCCAAGCGTGACCTGGCCATGGTGTTCCAGACCTACGCCCTGTACCCGCACATGAGCGTGCGCAAGAACATGTCCTTCGCCCTCGACCTGGCCGGCGTTCCCAAAGCCGAGGTCGAGAAAAAAGTCGGCGAAGCGGCGCGCATTCTCGAGCTCGGACCGATGCTGGAGCGCAAGCCCAAGCAACTGTCCGGCGGCCAGCGTCAAAGGGTGGCTATCGGCCGGGCGATCGTGCGCAACCCGAAGATCTTCCTGTTCGACGAACCCTTGTCCAACCTCGACGCCGCGCTGCGGGTGCAAATGCGCCTGGAGCTGTTGCGCCTGCACAAGGATCTGCAAGCCACGATGATCTATGTGACCCACGACCAGGTCGAAGCCATGACCATGGCCGATAAGGTCGTGGTGCTCAATGGCGGCAAGATCGAACAGGTCGGCTCGCCTCTGGACCTGTATCACCAGCCGGCCAATCTGTTTGTCGCCGGTTTTCTCGGCACGCCCAAAATGGGCTTCCTCAAGGGCAAGGTCACCCGGGTCGACAGCCAAAGCTGCGAAGTGCTGCTGGAAGCCGGCACTCGCATCAGCCTGCCGCTGAGCGGCGCCAGCCTGAGCGTCGGCGGCGCGGTGACATTGGGCATCCGCCCCGAGCACCTGAACCTGGCGCGCACCGGCGATTGCACCTTGCAGGTCACTGCCGATGTCAGCGAGCGCCTTGGCAGCGATACGTTCTGCCACGTGCTGACCACATCCGGTGAGGCACTGACCATGCGGGTTCGCGGCGATCTGGCCAGCCGTTACGGTGAGGCCCTGAGCCTGCACCTGGATGCCGAGCACTGCCATTTATTCGATGCCGACGGCGTGGCGCTGACCCGCCCGCTGCGCGCCGCCGCCGCCTGATTTGCGAGAGCCAGTGATGAAACTCAACAAACAGAATTTGCCTCACCTTGCTGCCGAAGTGCGCCTGCCGGCCTACACCTTAAGCGACACCCGCCAGGGTATCGCGCACATTGGCGTCGGCGGTTTCCACCGGGCGCACCAGGCGTATTACACCGATGCGCTGATGAACCTGGGCATTGACCTGGACTGGGCCATTTGCGGCGTCGGCCTGCGCGGCGAAGACCGCCGCGCCCGGGATGACCTCAAGGGCCAGGATTACCTGTTCACCCTGTACGAACTGGGCGATACCGACGACACCGAAATCCGGGTTGTCGGTGCCATCCGCGACATGCTGCTGGCCGAGGACGGTGCGCAAGCCTTGATCGACCGGCTGGCGGACCCGCAGATTCGCATCGTCTCGCTGACCATCACCGAAGGCGGCTACTGCATAGATGACAGCAGCGGCGAGTTCATGGCGCAGTTGCCACAGATCCAGCACGACCTGGCGCACCCGCAGGCGCCGCAGACCGTGTTCGGTTTCCTCTGCGCAGCGCTGGCCCGCCGCCGCGCAGCGGGTATTGCGGCGTTCACCTTGATGTCCTGCGATAACCTGCCCCACAACGGCGCCGTCACCCGCAAGGCCCTGCTGGCCTTTGCCGCCCTGCACGACGCTGACCTGGGCGAGTGGATCGCCGCCAACGTAAGTTTCCCTAACGCCATGGTCGACCGCATCACGCCCATGACCAGCACCGCCCATCGCCTGCAACTGGCCGACCGGCATGGCGTGGACGATGCCTGGCCGGTGGTCTGCGAGCCGTTTGTGCAATGGGTCCTGGAGGACAATTTCGTCAACGGACGCCCGGCCTGGGAAAAGGTGGGCGTGCAGTTCACCGACGACGTGACGCCCTACGAAGAGATGAAGATCAAATTGCTCAACGGCAGCCACCTGGCGTTGACGTATCTGGGCTTCCTCAAAGGTTATCGCTACGTCCACGAGACGATGAACGATCCGTTGTTCGTGCGTTACATGCGCGCCTACATGCAGTTGGACGTCACCCCGCAACTGGCGCCCGTACCAGGCATCGACCTGGCGGATTACCAGGACACGCTGGTGGCGCGCTTCTCCAATCAGGCGATAGCCGATCAACTGGAGCGGGTGTGTTCGGACGGGTCGTCGAAGTTTCCCAAATTCACCGTGCCGACCATCAACCGCCTCATTGCCGATGGCCGCGACACCCGGCGGGCCGCGTTGGTGGTGGCGGCGTGGGCCCTTTACTTGAAAGGGGTCGACGAAAATGGCGATACCTACACGATCCCAGATCCGCGGGCGATGTTCTGCCAGGCATTGGTGGCCGATGATGCGCTGGTGACTCAGCGCTTGCTGGGGGTTGAGGAGATTTTCGGTACGGCCATCGCGCAGTCGCCCGAGTTTGTCGCGGCGTTCGAATGGTGCTGCAACAGCTTGCGCGAGGTGGGGGTGACACGCACGTTGGAGCGGGTCCTGGCGTAGCCTCAGCTCTGTGGGAGCGAGCCTGCTCGCGATCAGCCTCACCGAGGTTCAGATGAAACACCAAGGATCAACCATGGCACATCAACAGCTATACCTGGGCATCGACTGTGGCACCCAGGGCACCAAGGCCCTGATCCTCGACGCCCACAGCGGTCAGGTGCTGGGTCAGGGCGCCGCGGAGCACAGCCTGATCAGTGGGGCCAACGGCCGACGCGAGCAAGACACCCGTCAGTGGCTCGATGCATTTGCCCTGGCGACACGCCGCGCATTGCTGGCGGCTAATGTCGACGGTCAGGGCATCCGGGGTATCGCCGTCTCCGGGCAGCAACATGGCCTGGTGCTGCTGGACCACCAGGGTCAGGTACTGCGCCCGGCCAAGTTATGGTGCGACACCGAGTCCACCCCGCAGAACGATCGCCTGCTGGCGTTGCTGGGCGGGGAAAAGGGTTCTCTGGAGCGACTGGGCGTGGTAATCGCCCCAGGCTATACCCTGTCCAAACTGCTCTGGACTCGGGAACATCACCCGCAAGTGTTTGCCCGCATCGCCCATATCCTGTTGCCCCACGATTACCTCAATTATTGGCTCACAGGCCGTTGCTGCAGTGAATATGGCGATGCCTCCGGCACGGGTTACTTCGATGTTCGCACGCGCCAGTGGGATACGCAGTTGCTGCGCGAGGTCGATCCCTCCGGGAGGCTGGAAGCGGCGCTGCCCGAACTGGTCGGCGCCGACCAGCCAGTCGGCACCATCAGGCCGGACATCGCGGCACTCCTGGGGGTCAACCCGCAGGCACGCGTTGCCAGCGGCGGCGGTGACAACATGATGGGTGCGATTGGCACTGGCAACATTCAGCCCGGCGCCATCACCATGAGCCTGGGCTCGTCGGGAACGGTGTATGCCTATGCCGACCAGCCACGGGTCAGCTTCGATGGGTCGGTGGCCACTTTCTGTTCGTCCAGCGGTGGCTGGTTGCCACTGATCTGCACCATGAACCTGACCAACGCCACCTCGGCAATACGCGAACTGTTCGAACTGGATGTCTCGTGTTTCAACCAACGGGTGGCGCAGGCACCAATAGGGGCCGAAGGCGTGTGCCTGCTGCCTTTCTTCAACGGCGAGCGGGTGCCCGCCCTGCCCCATGCCACAGGCAGCCTGCTGGGGTTGAGCCTGACCAACCTGACACAAGCCAATGTCTGCCGCGCAGTGGTCGAGGGCACGACGTTCGGATTGCGCTTCGGACTGGACCTGCTGCGCCACGATGGCTTACAAAGCCTGCGCATCTGCCTGACGGGTGGTGGCTCGAAAAGCCCGGTGTGGAGGCAGATGGTGGCAGACATCATGGACACCCCCGTGATCTGCACCCATCAGAGCGAGGCGGCAGCACTGGGCGCGGCGATTCAGGCGGCCTGGTGCGTGTCACTGGCAGATGGAGCAGCCGTCAGCCTCAAAGTCTTGTGCGAGCGCTGCGTGCAACTCGACCCGAGCAGCGAAACCCTGCCGGTCGCCGCCAATGTCGCCGCGTATGAGCCGCTGTACAAACGTTACCGACAGCATGTCGCAACCCTTTGAAGAGTGAATAATCATGTATCTGGTGTGTGGCGAAGCGCTGTTCGATTTTTTCAGTGAAGAAGACGTCAGTGGCCTGGCGTCCAAAGTAAATTTCAAGGCCATTGCTGGTGGTTCGCCGTTCAATGTGGCCGTGGGTTTGCGCCGGCTGGGCGTAAAGGCCGCGCTGTTTGCCGGGCTGTCCAGCGATTACCTGGGCAAGCGTTTGCAGCAGGTGTTGCAGGACGAAGGTGTGGCTACCGACTTCGTGGTGGAATTCGCGGCGCCCACTACCCTGGCGATGGTCGCCGTGGGCGCCAATGGCTCGCCGCATTACAGCTTTCGGGGCGAAGGTTGCGCTGACCGGCAGCTGCGCCTCGACCATCTTCCGCTGCTGCCAGCCGACATACGCGGCCTGCATGTCGGTTCCTACTCGCTGGTGGTACAGCCGGTTGCCGATACCCTCCTGGCATTGGTGCGCAGGGAAAGCGGTAAGCGCTTGATCAGCCTGGATCCGAATGTGCGGCTCAATCCAGAGCCGAACATCGAATTGTGGCGCTCGCGAGTGGCGATGCTGGTCGAGCATGCCGACCTGATCAAGGTCAGCGACGAGGACCTGAGCCTGTTATATCCCGAACAGGACCCGCAGCGGGTGATCGAGGGCTGGCTGGAGCATCGCTGTCAGCTGGTGTTCCTGACTCGCGGTGGCGAAGGTGCGACGGTGTTCAGTCGTCGACACGGCGCCTGGTCGGTACCGGCCTGCGCCGTGGAGATTGCCGACACCGTCGGGGCCGGCGATACCTTCCAGGCGGCGTTGATCGCCTGGCTGACGGAGCGGCAACTGGATTCGGTGCAGGGTTTGCAGCAATTAGAACGCGAGCAGACTGATGCAATGCTCAGGTTTGCGGTGAGCGCAGCGGCGCTGACGTGCACCAGGACCGGGCCGGACTTGCCGTATCGCCATCAGCTGCAATAAACCTGTAATAGCAGCCTCCAGCCGACAGGTGGCATACGGCGAGGTTAACCATCGCTTAACTGTGCGGTCCAATAATTGACTGGACCGCACGCCTGCAGCTTGCCTGACAGCCCAGTGCGGACCGCTCGATCCTGATGGTCGAGCTGACCTTTGTCTGCGCTGGAGTACGCTCATGAAAATGCAAACGATATTGCTCGCCACCACCCTTGCCAGTATTTCCTGGGGCGGCATCGCCCATGCCAATGACGCAGGTACCAGCCAAGCGGTGCCCTACCATTACGGGATGCCCCTGCACGTCGCCAAGGTGGTGGCCCTGACGGAGCCTTCGACCATGGACTGCAAAGTGGTGACGGCTGAAATGAAATACATCGACAACGCCGGGCAACCTGCGCAAATCAGCTATCGCAAATTGTCGGATGCTTGCAGCTTGCAGAACTGACGACAAAGGGTCTGGCCTGTTGTCAGGCCAGACCCTTGAGTAATAGTCAGATCGCCGGCGGTTATCGTCAGATCTTAAAGCGCCTTGCGGTCCGGGTGCAGCGTTTGCTTGTGTGCATGGAGATCGATATCGGAGCGTAGCCCCGAAATGAGCTCGTTGATCTCTCGCCTGCCGTTAAGATGACTGGCGTCTATACCGGATTTAACCAGGTCAACCTGATCCGTCACGCCGTCGGAAAACACTTTGACGGTCATGGAAAGGTCAGGCGATAACGTACATAAACAGCGTTTAGGCAGGAAACTGCTTTCAATGATGTTGCGAAGTTCCAAGGCAGAAAGAAACATGGCGACCCTCTCCTTATTGTCAGATTGCCAACGATAAACAGGCGCTGACTCAAGAAATTCGCGGTCAGCTTAAGGACATCTACAGCATAAATCATGCCTCTGATTTCGCTGTGCAGCTCATCGGGAAATCAATAGGTTAGCGAAGGTGAGCGAGCAAGTGATCATGCAAACTGCAAGAAGCCGCGCCTGGGCCACTGCAAAATGCAATCCTGCCCCGGCCGGTTGCACGAACCGGACACGGCGGCAAGAATGCGGCAATGTGTCCAGTCTCAGGCCGGCGCGGCGCATGAGGCGGCACGTTCAGCCACGTGGCGCAGGCTGTCGAAGTTGATGTTGGCGCCCGAGTCGATGGCCACCAGGGTCTGGCCACGGGCTTGGGTGCGGGCGACATACTTTTTGATACCGGCCACGGCCAGTGCACCGGAAGGTTCGGTGATCGAACGGGTATCGTCGTAGATATTCTTGATCGCGGCGCACAACTCGTCATTGCTCACGGTCAGCATTTCGTCCACGCAGAATCGACATACTTCAAACCCATAGGCGCCTATTTGCGCCACCGCAACGCCGTCGGCAAAGGTGCCGACGTACGGCAGCACCACGCGCTCATCGGCTTGCAGCGCTGCGCCCAGGCAAGCTGAGTGTTCGGACTCCACACCGATGATGCGCACTTGCGGTCGCAGGTATTTGACGTATGCGGCGATGCCTGCGATCAGTCCACCCCCCCCCACCGGCACAAAGATCGCGTCGAGGCCTGCGGGGTGCTGACGCAGGATCTCCATGGCGACAGTGCCCTGCCCCGCGATCACCTCCGGGTCGTCGAATGGCGAAACAAAGGTACGGCCTGTGCGCGCGGCCAGGTCCAGGGCGTATGCCAGGGCAAACGGAAAGCTTTCACCGTGCAGCACGGCCTCGGCGCCACGGCTTCGCACCCCCAGCACCTTCAGTTCCGGCGTCGTGGCGGGCATGACGATGGTCGCAGCAATTCCCAGTTCCCGCGCTGCCAACGCCACACCTTGTGCGTGGTTGCCGGCCGACGCGGTGATCACTCCGCGTGCTTTTTGCTCATCACTCAGTTGCACCAGCTTGTTATAAGCACCGCGGATCTTGAAGGAAAACGTCGGCTGCAGGTCCTCGCGTTTCAGCAGGATCTGGTTACCCAGGGCTTCCGACAACGCGGGTGCAGGTTGCAATGGCGTACGTACGGCCAGTTCGTAAACCGGCGCCGCGAGTATTTTCTTTACGTATTGGGCAAGCAGGGCTTGCTGGTTGGCGGTGTAGGTCATCTCGGTCTCCTTTATTACCCACGCAGGAGCTGCCGAAGGCTGCGATCTTTTGCTCTGCAATAGCGACAAGATCGCGACCTTCGAACAGCTTCTACGCCGGTCCCTCAGCGGCTTTAACCCAGGAGACAGAAAGTAAAAACCCGCCTCGAGGGCGGGTTGGGTGCTGCAGTCGTGAGCTAACCCGCCAAATAAGGAATGGCGGTAATAATGCTTGGCTGGCAGCGCGATACGTTGGAAGTCATGGGTCGAAACTAGCCGGCGGCTAATGGCAAGTCAATGGTCAATTACAATCGACCCCTGCAGACTCGCCGCTCAACCCAAGGAAGGTGGATGCAGTTACTTCAACCCAACCTTGTACAAAACTCCATCGCTCTCATCCGTCAGCACGTACAAATAACCGTCGGGCCCCTGCCGCACCTCGCGAATGCGCTTGTTGAGCTCGCCCATCAAGCGCTCCTCGTGGACCACTTTGTCCCCGTTGAACTGCAGGCGGATCAATTCCTGGCTGACCAGTGCCCCCATGAACACGTTGTGCTGCCACACCTTGAACCGGTCGGCATCGTAGAACGCCATACCGCTCAGCCCCGGGGATTTCTCCCAGACATGGTGCGGCCCTACCGTGCCCTCGGCGGTCTTGCCGGTGGCTTCGGGAATGGACTGGCCTGAATAATTGATGCCATGGGTAGCCAGCGGCCAACCGTAGTTCTTGCCGCGCTCGATCACATTCAGTTCATCGCCACCGCGGGGGCCATGCTCGGTTTCCCAGAGGACGCCCGTCCAGGGGTTGAGCGCCGCGCCTTGGGGGTTACGCTGACCGTAAGACCAGATTTCCGGGCGCACACCGTTCTGCCCGACAAAGGGGTTGTCATCCGGTACCCGGCCATCGGGATAGATCCTGACCACCTTGCCCTGCAACTTGTCGAGGTCCTGGGCCGTTGGCCGGTCGTTGTTTTCACCCAGGGTGATGAACAGATAGCCGTCGCGGTCGAACACCAGCCGCGAGCCGAAGTGATTGCTGACCGAAAGCTTGGGCTCCTGCCGGAAGATCACCTTGAAGTTCTCCAGAGTCTTCAAATCTGCCGACAGTTGCCCGCGACCTACGGCGGTACCGGCCTTGTCCCCCTTGCCGCCACCCTCGGCGTACGACAGGTACACCGTGCGGTCCTGCTTGAAGTCAGGGGACAGCACAACATCCAGCAAGCCACCCTGGCCTTTGGCCCACACGTCTGGCACGCCGCTGATAGGGGCCGAAAGCTTGCCGTCGAGGGAGACCAGCCGCAGGTTGCCCGGGCGCTCGGTTACCAGCATGCCCTGGCGGTCGGGCAGAAATGCCAGGGCCCAGGGATGCTCCAGACCTTGAGTGAGGGTGGTGACTTCAAGCGTGCCCTGCTCGCTCTTCAATTCCTGGACAGATGCCGCAACGGCGGCGGGTGCAGTGGTGAACATGACACTGGCGCAGAAGGTGGCCAGGAGGGATTTTCTCAACATGCACAGTTCCTTATGTCGTCAAAATAGTCAGCCAGGCTGTCAGCGATTGTTGCTATCGCCGTCTCTAGGGGGTGGGTTGGGGATGAACCTGGGTGGGCTGTCGGGCACAGGGCGAGTCTGCGGTGCACGATTGCCAATGCCGCCGTTGTCCAGGGTGGGTGGCCGGGGCACTGGTACGGTATTGGGCCCGCGTATGGCCGGCGCACTGGGTTGTGTGCCTTGCATGCTATTGGGGTTGGCCCGGCGAATGGGGCTGTTGTAGGGATTGCTGGTACTACCCGTAGGGCTTTGCGCCAACAGCATCGACTCAGGGGCCGCTGCCGCGTGGGCCTGATGGCTCAGCACGGCACCCCATGCCAGTGCGGTGCAGACCAGCACGAACCTGTTCATCGGTGAACCTCTCGACGTGGGCGTGGATAGGGCCTTCGATACCACGCTACGCCGGGGGTTCTGTTTTGTTAATCAAAACCTCGCGCCGAAGATGTAACACCAGTTGACCAGGGCTGCCCCGCGCCCCGGCGGGCCGGGGCATAATCGGCTGAAACTTTTGCCAGGGGATGCGGGTCACCTGATCATCACTCGCGAGTAGTCGACCATGGCACGGGCAATCTGGAAAGGCGCAATCAGTTTCGGGCTGGTGCATATCCCTGTAGCGCTGGTTTCGGCGACGTCTTCCCAAGGCGTGGACTTTGACTGGCTGGACAGTCGCAGCATGGATCCGGTCGGGTATAAACGGGTGAACAAGGTAACCGGCAAGGAGGTGACCAAGGAACACATCGTCAAGGGTGTGCAGTACGAAAAGGGTCGCTACGTGGTGCTCAGTGAAGAGGAAATCAAATCAGCCCACCCGCTCTCCACCCAGACAATCGACATCTTTTCCTTTGTCGACAGCGAGCAGATTCCGCTGCAGAACATCGATACGCCTTATTACCTGGCCCCGGATAAACGCGGCGGCAAAGTCTATGCGCTGCTGCGTGAAACCCTGAGCAAAACCAACAAAGTCGCCCTGTGCCACGTGGTGCTGCATACCCGCCAGCACCTGGCAGCGCTGATGCCGTTGGAGTCGGCGATGGTCCTGGTGATGCTGCGCTGGCCGGAAGAGGTTCGCAGTCTCGACACCCTGGAACTGGGCAGCGAAGTGACCGAGCCCAAATTGGCCAAGGGCGAGCTGGATATGGCCAAGCGCCTGGTGCAGGACATGAGCGGCGACTGGTCGCCTGAAGACTATCGCGACAGTTTCGAGGACAAGATCATGGCGCTGGTCGAGAAGAAAGCCCATGAAGGCAAGATCGAAGATGTGGAAACGGCGACCGGCGAGGAAGAGCGCAAGACCGCGGATGTCATTGACTTGACCGAGTTGCTCAAGCGCAGCCTGGGAGGGAAAGCTGCTACCAAGCCGGCGGCGAAAACCAAGTCGGCGGCGAAGGCTGCACCGGCGAAAAAGGCGACCAAGCGCTCGGCGGGATGATTGATTGTTAAGGTGCAGTCCTGATCGCGAGCAGGCTCGCTCCCACAGCGGTTTTGTGTTGTTCACAATGCCCGCGTGGGGGCGAGCCTGCTCACGATGGCATTGATCAGATCAGCACAAAAACCGTCAGCAACCCGCCCAATATTGCCCACTTTTCCAGGTAATAAAGCTTGCGATTGCGCTTCTTCAGCGCCTTGCCGCGCAAGCGGATCTTGTAGATCTTGCCAAACAGCCGGTTGATCCCGCCCGTCTTGTCGCCCGCATCGTTCGGTGCGCCGGCAGCGGACATCACATGGCGGCTGAACCAGCCGTTGAATGCTGCCGCCCAGCGATACTTCATGGGCCGCTCGATATCGCAAAACAGAATGATGCGATTGTGACTCGTGGTGTTTTCCGCGTAATGGATGAAGGTCTCATCGAACATTACGGCTTCACCGTCGCGCCAGTGGTAATTCTCGCCGTCGACGTTGATATAGCAGCCCGCATCATTGGGCGTTTCCAGGCCAAGGTGGTAACGGTAGGACCCGGCATAGGGATCACGATGGCGCACCAGTCTGGCCCCCGGCGGCAACTCGGCGAACATCGCCGCTTTGATCGAGCCGATGCCCTGTACCAGTTCGGTGGTGCGGGGGCACAACTTCATGGCCGAGGGATGGCTGTCGCCATACCACTTGAGGTAGAAACGTTTCCAGCCAGTCTTGAAGAAGGAGTTGAAGCCGACATCGTCAAACTGGCTGGAACGCTTGATTTCACCAGCGCGAATCAGGTTCTGTCCTTCTGCGCGAATCTCCTGCCAGTGTTCCTGCAGTGGCCGCAGGTCCGGAAAGTCTGCCGGATCGAGGTAAGGCTTGTTGGGCAATTTCGAGAACAGGTACAGCAGACAGTTCAGGGGCGCGAGGAACGTCGAGTGGTCGCTCAGTTGCCGGCCTGGTTTATGGCGCACGCGGCCGCGCAGGTGGACGTAAGCGATCGAGACTATATAAACGGCGGCAATGATGAGTTTCACGGAAATCGTCACATGTCAGGAGTGAACAAACTGCATCCATGCCTGTCGGCATCAAGTAGGTGGCATTTTAGCCACAGTTGCTGCCCCTTGGTGAACCTGCAAATGCGAAAAACCGTCCGCTGACGCCGCCAAAGCACCCGCGCGGCCTTAATGCCCTATCGTTTAAGGTGCCAGACCAGTACAATCGCCGCCAAACATTACGCGCCCCCCTTGGTTGATGACGGGAATACCCCCCGTTTCAGCGCACTTCGACTCGGGCCAAGCGCTCCATATGCTGCTGTCCACTTATTGCCAGATGGACCTTCCGCTTCTGACCGGGATGCATTTCCGTGGTTTGAATACCGGAAACGGGTACTGAATCGGTACTGCCGCAACCCTAGCTACTCTGAATGCTTCGCAGGAAAAACCTTTGATCTCTACAGCTAACATCACGATGCAGTTCGGCGCCAAGCCGCTATTCGAAAACGTTTCGGTCAAGTTCGGCGCGGGCAACCGCTACGGCCTGATCGGCGCCAACGGCTGCGGCAAGTCGACGTTCATGAAAATCCTCGGTGGCGACCTCGAACCGTCCGGTGGCCAGGTCATGCTGGAACCGAACGTGCGCCTGGGTAAATTGCGCCAGGACCAGTTCGCCTACGAAGAATTCACCGTGATCGACACCGTGATCATGGGTCACGAAGAGCTGTGGAAGGTCAAGGCCGAGCGCGACCGCATCTACTCGCTGCCGGAAATGACCGAAGAAGACGGCATGGCCGTGGCTGAGCTGGAAACCGAATTCGCGGAAATGGACGGCTACACCGCCGAATCCCGTGCCGGTGAACTGCTGCTGGGCCTGGGTATCGGTATCGAGCAGCACTTCGGCCCGATGAGTGAAGTGTCCCCGGGCTGGAAACTGCGGGTGTTGCTCGCCCAGGCGCTGTTCTCCGATCCTGAAGTGCTGCTGCTCGACGAACCGACCAACCACCTGGATATCAACACCATCCGCTGGCTGGAAAACGTGCTGACCCAGCGCTCCAGCCTGATGATCATCATCTCTCACGACCGTCACTTCCTGAACAGCGTGTGTACTCACATGGCTGACCTGGATTACGGCGAGCTGCGCCTGTTCCCGGGCAACTACGACGAGTACATGACCGTGGCGACCCAGTCCCGCGAGCAGCTGCTGTCGGACAACGCCAAGAAGAAAGCGCAAATTTCGGAACTGCAGTCGTTCGTCAGCCGCTTCTCGGCCAACGCCTCGAAAGCCAAGCAGGCCACTTCCCGCGCCAAGGCGATCGACAAGATCCAGCTGGCCGAGGTCAAGCCATCGAGCCGCGTGAGCCCGTTCATCCGTTTCGAACAAACCAAGAAGCTGCACCGTCAGGCCGTCATTGTCGAGCGCATGGCCAAAGGCTTCGACGGCAAGCCGCTGTTCAAGGACTTCAGCTTCCAGGTTGAAGCCGGCGAGCGCGTAGCGATTATCGGCCCGAACGGCATCGGCAAAACCACCCTGCTGCGCACCCTGGTCAACGAGCTGACGCCGGATGCCGGTACCGTGAAGTGGACCGACGCCGCGGAACTGGGCTACTACGCCCAGGACCACGCACACGACTTCGAGGACGACTGCAACCTGTTCGACTGGATGGGCCAGTGGACCCAGGGCGGCGAGCAAATCGTTCGCGGCACCCTCGGCCGCATGCTGTTCTCCAACGACGAGATCCTCAAGTCGGTCAAGGTGATCTCAGGTGGTGAGCAAGGTCGCATGCTGTTCGGCAAGCTGATCCTGCAAAAGCCGAACGTGCTGATCATGGACGAACCCACCAACCACTTGGACATGGAATCCATCGAGGCGCTGAACCTGGCGCTGGAGAACTACCCGGGCACGCTGATTTTCGTCAGCCACGACCGCGAGTTCGTATCGTCCCTGGCAACCCGCATCATCGAGCTGAGCCCGAGCGGCGTGATCGACTTCAGCGGCACCTATGACGATTACCTGCGCAGTCAGGGCGTGGTGTTTTAAGAGCAGCTATTAGTTTCAAGCTGCAAGTTGCAAGTAAAAGCCCTGTCCTGGTGACGGGGCTTTTTATTGTTTGAAGATCAAAAGATCGCAGCCTTCGGCAGCTCCTACCTTGGAATGCGCCCTCTGTAGGAGCTGCCGGAGGCTGCGATCTTTTGATCCTGATCGTTAGCCTGCTTCCTTTTATTTCTCGCCCGCGCCATGATGCATCTCTCCCTCCGCCGCCCGCGAACGAGCCCTCATGTCTGTGCAGCAACTGCCACCGCAAAGCTCCATGGCGATCACCCTGCAGATCGTCTCCATCGTCTTTTACACCTTCGTCGCTTTCCTGTGCATCGGCCTGCCGATCGCCGTGCTGCCGGGCTACGTCCATGACCAGCTGGGGTTCAGCGCCATAGTCGCGGGCCTTACCATTGGCTGCCAGTACCTGGCTACCCTGCTCAGCCGGCCGATGGCCGGGCGCATGTCGGACACTGTCGGTACCAAGCGGGCGATCGTCTACGGGTTGTCGGGCATTGTCCTGAGTGGCCTGCTGACCTGGCTGTCGACACTCCTGCAAAGCACGCCGCTGCTGAGCCTGCTAATCCTGATTGCCGGGCGTTTATTGCTGGGGATCGCCCAGGGCCTGATCGGCGTCGGCACCATCAGCTGGTGCATGGGCCAGGTGGGCGCTGAACACACTGCGCGCTCCATTTCCTGGAACGGCATCGCTTCCTATGGCGCAATCGCCATCGGTGCGCCCCTGGGCGTGGTGATGGTCGGCCAGCTGGGTTTCGCCAGCCTGGGAATCGCCCTGTCATTGCTGGCGGGGGGCGCGCTGTTGCTGATTCGCAACAAACCTTCAGTACCAGTGATCCGCGGCGAGCGCCTGCCATTCTGGGCGGTGTTCGGGCGGATTGCACCGTTCGGGGCCAGCCTGAGCCTGGCGTCGATCGGCTATGGCACGCTGACCACCTTCATCACCCTGTACTACGTGAACCGTGGCTGGACAGGTGCGGCGTATTGCCTGACGGTGTTCGGCGTGTGCTTCATCCTGGCCCGGGTGCTGTTCATTTCCAGCATCAGCCGTTTTGGCGGCTTCAATTCAGCTATCGCCTGCATGTGCATTGAGGTTGTGGGGCTGGTATTGCTCTGGTTCGCGCCCTCCACTGGCTATGCCTTGCTCGGCGCAGGGCTGACGGGGTTCGGCCTGTCCCTGGTGTACCCGGCGCTGGGGGTGGAGGCGATCAAGCAGGTACCAAACTCCAGTCGCGGCGCGGGCTTGAGTGCCTACGCGGTGTTCTTCGACCTCGCTCTGGCGATAGCCGGGCCATTGATGGGTGCCATCGCATTGAACCTGGGGTATTCGTGGATCTTCTTCTGCGCAGCCCTGCTGTCAGCGACAGGACTGGGACTCACTCTGCTGCTCAAACGTCGGGCAATGGCTTAAGCCTTATATCGCGCAGGTATCATTGATCAGCGGTTTGCATACCCGCCCGATTCGGCTTGGACAGCGTGCGGGAAAAGAACCGGCCAGCCTCGCCAATCAGGTTGCGATGAATGTCCTCGCGGTTAACGCCATCTGCATCAGTGCACAGTGCTGGCATGGCGGCAATCTGCTCATCGTTGCACGGGGCCATGAACACGAAATGCCCGGCGCCAGCCAGCAACTTGAAATCCGGTGCGATTGGCAGTTTGCGTGCCAGGGCGGCGGCATTTTTGTCAAAGGCCACCAGCTTGTCTCCGTCACCGCTGTAGAGCAGCACTGGCACATGCACGTCAGCCAGGGTGTGCCGGCCGAACTTGAGGCTCAACGGCGCCATCAGGAGCAAGGCGTGTACTCTTGGGTCGGCCACCGGTTGCAGGTCATCGCGATCGACGATCAGCTCGCCCTGGGTATTGCAGGCGTCACGATCATCCGGGCGCTCCTGGCAATAACGGCGCAGGCGATCCAGATCAGGGGTTGCACCGGAGAGTATCAAGGCCGTTTCACCGCCCGCCGAATAGCCGATCACCCCGACCTGCCCGGCATTCACGAATGGCGCCAGCATCGGATCGCCCAAGGTTGCGGTAATGGCTTCGGAAATCTGCAGCGGCCGGCCGTACAGATTGCTCAGGGTACCCAGACGACTGTGGTCGGTTGAGTTGTCACCCGGATGGATAACCGCCACCACCACAAAGCCCTTGCGCGCCAGCGAAGTCATCAGGTCGTGCAAGGCCATCGGCGTGCCAGTGTTGCCATGGGACAGCATCAGCATCGGGTAACGCCCGATGGCCACCCGGGTATCCTCACCCGCTTCGACCGTATAACCCTCCAGGCGGCTGGAATGCTCCTTGTCGCTTGAGGGGTAGAACGCGATGGCACGCATCGGCTGCAAGTCCAGAGGGTCGAGAAAACTCATCTCGTGGTAGCCGACGCTCCAGCGCGGGTGCAGTGCAGGTGCTGCCTGCACCCAATTAAGGCTGCCGAGCAGGACCAAGAGTAATGCTGCACAAAGACGTACCATGGAACGCCCTACCTGTTGGCTTGCGGCGACGATGACCCTTGACTGCACGAGCTGGGCCAACTTGTGACACAGCCAGAAACAAAAAACTCCGTACCTGGCGCTTGCGCTTCCAGAATACAGAGTTTTTTAGCGATTGCCTGAGCTGTTTGAGCTCTTTACGCAAGCCTTACGCAGCGGCGAACAACTGCTCACTGATGCGCACGTGTGCGTCATTCATGGCTTTGGTACGCACTTCGTCACCGTAGGCCAGGCCTTCGGCACGCACGAACTCGATGTCGGTGATACCGAGGAAACCCAGCAGCAGCTTCAAGTACTCTTCATGGGCTACGCCGCTGGCCTGGCCGGCATGCAGGCCGCCGGAGGTCGACACGATCACCACTTTCTTGCCGCCGCACAGGCCTTCAGGGCCGGCTTCGGTATAGCGGAAGGTCTGGCCAGCTACCGCGATGCGGTCGATCCAGGCCTTGAGCTGGGTTGGAATCGTGAAGTTGTACATCGGCGCGGCAATCGCCACCGCATCGGCCGCGAGGAATTCAGCCAGGGTAGTGGCGCTCAGGTCGGCCTCGTGCTGTTGCGCGGCATTGCGCAACTCGGCGGTGGTGCCGGCCGCAACGAGGGTGGTGGCGGAAAAATGGCTGATGGCATCGGCGGCCAGGTCACGGTAGGTCACCACGGTGCCTGCTTCAGCGCCCTGCCAGGCCTTGACCACTTCGCTGCTCAGCTGACGGGAGGCCGAGTTGTCACCCAGAATGCTCGAATCGATATGCAACAGTTTCATAAGGGATCTCCAAGGTGAGGATCGCCAGCCGGCGATCTGATGGAGTAAATCCTACAGGTGAAACCAATAGCCGATTAGTCAGCAACAATGCGATTGATCGTCTCACCTATAGAACAATCCGACGGTCATCCGCGTGGCAACTTCCCACAACCGCTGCGCGTTATCAGGGTCAACGGCATAAGCTGCAACGCCCATGTAATCGGCAGGCCGTTTGGTGACTATCAGGGCCTCATTACAGTCCTCGAAATAACGACCACCAATGCCTTCCAACAACGGAGACGCCGCAAGCAGTACCGATGTCGCAGCACCTTGTTGCACGTTCTTCTGACGTTCAATTGGGGTCTTAAGCCCACCGGTATGTTTCTGAAGGTTGGTCGCGATTGCCCCAGGGTTCAAAGCGTTAGCGAAAATGCCTAGCTTCGCCCAGCGACGGGTGATCTCTACGGCGATGAGCGCGCATGCTGACTTTGCCTGGGCATATGATGCGTACGCATCGTATGTGCGGAAGTCAAAATTGATGTCGTCGAAAACGACTGGCCCTAGAAGATTAGCGTTTGAGCTCAACGAAACAATTCGGGCGCCTTCGGCTTTGATCAGGGCGTCCTGCAACCCAAGCACAAGCGCAAAATGGCCAAGAAAGTTGGTTGCAAACTGCATCTCCCAACCCTGCGATGTCAGCTCCCGCTGGGGAACGGCCATGATCCCTGCGTTATTGACCAGGATATCAAGTGGCTCTGACCACGACTCAGCAAACGATTTCACAGAGGACAGATCTGCCGAATCGATTGAGCGGATATCAATGGTACCCCTGCCCCCAGAGCGCAGTTCGGCGGCTACCGATGCCGCCGCCTCCGGACGCCGTACTGCAAGCGTCACGTTTGCGCCGGCATTGACCAATGCGCGCGCTGTCTCGATACCGATACCGGAGGCCCCGCCCGTTACGATTGCACGTTTACCAGCGAGGTCAACCCCTTCCATGACCTCTTGTGCGGTTGAATGAAACCCGAACGGTGTCGTGATACGCGTCATGAATTATTCCTCACATGTTTAATGACCGCTGAGTCGAACTGACTTGCCGGATCACCGGATGACCGGGATGCCACAGTCCACGCTATGAAGCCCGACCTGCGTAAAGTTGTTGTGGACCAAGATAAGCCTCAGCACTGTCGCAAACAATCAGGCTAATATCGGATGAACTGATGCAGGAATTAGCACAATGCAGAAATCCGGCCTTCTCGAACTGAACGCCGTAGTCGCCGTTTCTACTCACCGCAGCTTTCGTCGCGCGGCCGTGGAATTGGGAATGTCGCCATCAGCACTCAGCCATGCGATCGCTGCACTGGAGAAACGCCTTGGCGTGAGGTTGTTCCACAGAACCACGCGAAGCGTTTCTCTGTCTGAAGCCGGGGAGCAATTTCTGGTTCGTGTGCAGCCCGCTCTGCGTGATATATCCGCGGCCATGGAGGCGGTAAGCGAGTTCCGCGATACACCGGCCGGAACCCTACGCCTGAACACCTCCGAAGGTGCTGCGCAAATGGTGCTGACGCCAGTGGTATTGGAGTACCTAAGGCGTTATCCCGACATGCGGGTAGACATCGTTACCGATAGAAGTCTGGTTGACATCGTTGCTGGTGGATTCGACGCCGGCATACGGTTGGCGGAAAGCGTTCCGCAGGACATGATCGCCATTGCGATCACTCCCCCGCTCCGTTTCGCGGTGGTCGCTTCCCCCCAGTACTTCGCGAAATGCAAAAAACCAAAGGTTCCGATAGACCTGCTCGCACACAACTGCATACGCGTGCGCTTTCCCAGTGGTTCAATCTACAAATGGGAATTCGAGAAGCGCGGTGAACAGCAATCAATAGATGTCAGCGGGTCGTTGACGCTCGACAGCCACCACTTGATGCTAGAGGCTGCTTTGCAAGGCGCCGGCATAGCCTGGACTAATGATTTCGCTGCTTCTGCTCATATTGCGTCCGGAAAGCTCATTCGAGTGCTGGAGGACTGGACACCTTCGTACCCGGGACTGCGCCTTTACTATCCTGCGAATCGCCATATGCCGGCGGGACTGCGGGCTTTCGTCAACGTCGTCCGTGAGCTTGTGTCGGCGGATTCGATCGCTAAAAAGAAAGTCTGAGCTTTTACGCTCAGACCGGGAGCGCTTCTGCATCTGCCTCTCTTGGCATGACGTAATACTTCTTTCATGCAAGCGCAATGCTCGACTTGTTCGCGCTGCAGGATAGCCAACTGAACCGTCAGAACTTGAAGGCATCTCTAACGATGTCCTCAAGATCTTTGGGCTTTCGACCTAGCAGTTCTTCAAGGGTACGACTGGTTTGATCAAATGCGCCTTTCTCGATAGCGCGATACCAATCGCCAATGAAGGTCGCGACATGAGGTGGCCAACCTTCGGCTTCGCGGGCGGCGATGAAGGTTCCGGTCGAGATTGGCTGATAATGGACGGCTTTACCGGTTATGCGCGAGAGCGCGGCGGCGATGTCTGCGAACGACCAGGTTTGTCCGCTATTGAGCAGATAAGCTCGATGCTCGTGACCCGGCTGACTGAGCAGGGTTGCCCCGCCTTCAGCTAGTTCATCAATGTTCGTCAGGGCCACCCGCCCCTGACCGGCGGGTGCGCTGAAGCCCTTCTGCGGAGCATCTTTGCCGATGTACATCGCAAGCACGTCGGCATACAGCGGATGCCGGACGATGGTGTAATCCAGCCCGGATGATTTAAGCATCGCCTCTGTTTCGAGGTCGCTGGCAGTGACACCCTCAATAGGACAATAGTCATCGCTAACGCGCTGAATGCTGGTGTAGAACACATGTCGAACACCCGCCATACGTGCCGCATGAATGACGTTCCTGTGTTGCCCCACCCGATCGCTGAAAGCAACGGCTGACACCAGGTAGATTTTTTCCACCCCGGCGAAGGCATTGACCAGGGATTCGACGTCAGTGTAATCGCCCAGCCGCACTTCGACGCCCAGGTCCGACAACCACTGCGCTTTGCTCCCCTCTCGAACCAAGGCGACGACATCCGACGCAGGCACCTTCCGGACCAGTGAGCGCACTACTGCGCTACCCAGCTTACCGGTCGCGCCGGTGATTAACATTTTGCCCATTACGCTCCACCTGTTTTGAGTGTGAAATTCAGTCGGCCACCACTATGGGCTCATATTCACCACCAAATTAGTCATCAATCAGTAGAATCAGCTTCAACCAAAAGTTGGAGATAAGCGTGGACAGTTTGGGCAACCTGGAATCATTTGTAAGAGCCGCCGAAGCTCGCAGTTTTTCCGAAGCGGCTCGGCGGATGGGCATTTCCGCCGCGGCAGTGAGCAAAAACATTGCCCGCCTGGAAACAAAATTAGGCACCCGACTGTTTCAACGCAGCACGCGAAGTCTGTCCCTTACCGAAGCCGGTGAGGCGCTATATGAACAGGTGGCGGGTAGTGTCGAAACGATTCAAGGCGCAATGGCTCAACTCGGCGACTCACGCGATGTGCCCGCCGGTCGGCTGCGGGTCAACATGTCTCCGTCCTTCGCCTACGACTATGTGCTCCCTCTGCTGAAAACGTTCAAGCAACGATATCCCTGCGTTGTGCCCGATTGGCACCTCGAAATCCGACGCGTTGATTTGATAGGTGAAGGTTTTGACGTTGCGATTGGCGGCGGCCTGGAATTAAGCCCGGGCGTCGTGGCACGCGAGCTGGCCAAGCTACACCTCGTCGCTGTAGCGGCTCCGGAGTGGCTCCAAGGCAAGCCATTGCCCGTTGTGCCAGCGGACTTGCAGGGCCAGGATGGCATTGTCGTGCGATCGACCGACACTAACCGATTACGCACCTGGACGTTGCGCAGTTCGGCTGACGAAACCTTTGATCTGAGCCTGAAACCAACAGCCATCATGAATGATCCGCAAGCCTTGTGCATGTGCGCCCTGATGGGGCTGGGCGTGGCATTGGTGCCACTGGAGCGAGCATGGCCCTGGTTACAGCGGGGTGAGCTGATTCGGCTATTACCGCAATGGTATGTCGATCTGGGCTCAATCTCCGTCTACTACTCGGCCAGAAAAGAACTGCCAGCTAAAACACGCGTCTTCGTAAACTTCCTGATTGAACATTTCCAAGGCACGCTGAGTGATCACTTCAGCGCCATGGAAACTGATAAAGGGAAGTAGCGGCACGCCCTGGCGGTCCCTTCCTGGCATAAGCCTGGCAAGAGCCCAGCCGCCCAAACCTGATTTGCGGAAAACGATCAGTTGGCATACAGGCACCTGTTCTAATTATCAAAGCGCAGATTCTGCCAAAAAACGTAGATTTGGGAGTTCAATACGCAACCACCTGCCCTACCCCTTCCCTCTAAAATTGTCTCCCTCATCTCCTACCGAGCCACACGAATATGGAAGACAAAGCGCTGTACCTCCTCGCGCTCGCGATGATTTTTCTAATGCCCGGTCCGGACATGATCCTGCTACTTCAAACGGGTGCGAAACAAGGTAGAACCGCAGCGCTGGCGACTGCGCTCGGGCTCGCGTTGGCGCGTGCCTGCCATGTGGCTCTGACCGCTATGGGATTGGCAACAATGTTTAAGGTGCTACCTTGGACTTTTGATATCGTCAAATATGCAGGAGCAGCCTATCTACTTTGGATAGGGATTCAGATGTTCAAAACCAGTGGCAAGAGTGCACCTGTAGTGGTCAACTAATCCCGGACACGACGTTAAGTTTTTC